>CAZSUA010000010.1:0-47174 GCA_964609655.1 uncultured Polyangiaceae bacterium
AGCTTCCCCGTGCTGGCCCAGCTGGGGGTGAGCTCAAGCGGGATGCGACTCGCCGGTTCCGATAAAGCGATGATAGCTTGAATGTGCGTTGCTTGAGCGCGCTCCTTGCTGTCGAGCAGCTGCAGCTTGGCCGGCACAAAGCTCAAGCTGATCGGATCCAAAATCTTGGCGTCGAAGGGTGCTTTGCGTCCGCAGAGTGAAAGTTGCGGTCGTTCTTCGCCGAGCAGCAGACTGCGCTCACCTTGAGCGTTGGCAGCTGAGAGCGAGAGAGCTCGCACGGGAGTTTTTTGGTTTGGGGTTTCTGTGCCAGTCCAATCCGAGAACAGCACCAACGCTTGCGGTGGCGTTTGAGGGAGCGGAGGCGTTTGGCGAAGCGGTGCGGCTCCCAGCCAATTCCACGCATGTTCACCCTGACCGTCGCTGATGCGGATCCACACGGCGTGCCTTTTGAGCCCCAATGGTACGAGGCGGATCTCGGCTTGCGAGAGCCTATTCTTTAGGCTTTCCGGCATCAGAACCTGCGTTCCGCGTTCGGGTGAGCAAGGCCGTTTCTGGCAAATTTCGGTCAACAAGTGGCCTTGGTCGTCGAAGCCAACCGCAAGCACGGTTTGATCGCCGGTTCCCGAAGTGGTAACCTGAGAGCGTAGCCTGGCGTGCGCTTCGGGTGCCGTGAGCACGATGCTGAGGCTCACTGCAATGAACCAGTGTCGCTGCCGTGTGAAGCTAGTCTTCTCAGTCAACATGTGGGGCCTCTAGGATAAGAGTCGGAGCCCATTCGGGTCGACGCCCAGGGCTGAAAACACCTGTTCGAGCTTTTTCCGCGGCAAAGAGACACGCGTTGGCATCCCCCCCGAGAGCCCAAAGAGCTTCACGAAATCGAGGCCGCTATCAAAGCGTGCCGCGATGCTCACATTCTCGCGGTCGATCACCACACTCACAGCTTCACGCTCTTGCCCCAAGAGCAAGAGCAGCGTTTTATCTAGCTTTGCGTAGCCGCGGGACACATCCACGTAAGCGACACCCGGGTCTGTGCGAAGGTAGCTCTGTGCTGCGCGCCGAGTTTCGCGCTCGATCGGCGCCAATTCGGCGGCGGCTTCTTGGATCACGCTCCACAAGCTCGAATCCGCGAGTCCGGAAGCTAGGTGTCGGACCACGAGACCAAACAGTGCTAAGTCACGCGGTCTGGCGCGGAGTGCCTGGTCGAGGGTGGCTCCGAGCGGGCTTGGCACTCCGAGGCGCGTGTCCACGGCGTGGGCGTCCGCGTCGCAGCCCGGATAGGGTTCCATGCCCCCGCGAATCCACTTGGCGGCACTGGCGAGACCATCGAAGTCCGAGTGGCAGAGCACGGTGTCACCGCGACCAAGACGTTGCACGAGCTCGGGGGTGATCATTTCCGGGCACGCACCGTGTTCAGCTTTCGTCGCCAATACAAAACGTGGATCGTCGCGGTAGCGTTGATGCTCGTCGTGATCATGGTGGTCAATCCAGGCTGCCAGGCGCGGCCCGAGGCCCTCGATGAGTGGCAGGGTAACTTTGTCAAAACCACCCCCACTTCCACTGCCCGCAAACGCGATGTCCAGCACCACGACGCGTCCCAAAAGCTCGGAGGCCTTGGGGAGCTTGCGCGGTGTACCAAAAGCGAGCGCCTGCATCGCGTCGGAATACGCCAGCTAAGCCCCCCAAGCCACCTGTTTTCGCGCTGGGTAGCACGCCCGAGCGTGCTAGCTTGTCCGCGTGGTCAGTCAGCAACTTCTCGAAAAAGCGTTACTACACCCCCTGAAAGGCACGAATTTCGAAAGCCTGGGTCAGCGTTACGAAGGCAAGGTTCGGGACAATTATAGCCGTCCCGATGGCACGCGGGTGATTATCGCGACGGACCGCATCAGCGCATTTGATCGGGTGCTTGGCACGCTGCCGCTCAAGGGCCAGGTGCTCAATTGGGCTTCCGCTTGGTGGATGCAGAAGACGCGTGATGTCTGTCCGAATCATTTGCTTTCGGTACCGGATCCGAACGTAGCGATAGTGCGCGAATGCACGGCACTGCCGGTTGAAATGGTCGTCCGTTCGTACCTCACCGGAACCACCTCGACGAGCATTTGGATCCACTACCAAAACGGCGTTCGAACCTTCTGTGGGCATCGTTTGCCGGATGGCCTCCGCCAGCATCAGAAGCTGACCGAGCCGATTCTCACACCCAGCACCAAAGCCGCGCACGGGGATCATGATGTTTCCGCCTCGCGCGCCGAGATCTTGGAGGCGAGTGGCATGCCCGCTGCGGAGTTTGATCGCGCCGCGCAGTTGGCGATGGCGCTGTTTCAAGCAGGCTCCCGGATTTGTGCTGAACATGGCCTGATCTTGGTGGATACGAAGTACGAGTTTGGCAAAACGCCGGAGGGCGAAATTGTGGTGATCGATGAGATCCACACGCCGGATTCGTCACGCTTCTGGTACGCGGAAAGCTACGCCGAACGGTTTGCTCAGGGGGAGCACCCCGAGAGCTTCGACAAGGAGTACGTTCGGCGTTATCTAGCAGAGATCGGGTTCACCGGGGATGGCCCAATTCCCGCGCTCCCCGATGCGATCCGGATTGAAGCCAGCCGGCGTTATATTGAAGCCGTAGAGCGCATCACGGGTGAAGCTTTCGAGCCCAATTTGGAAGAGCCGTTGGCTCGGATTCGCAAAAGCCTCGGGATTTGAATTATGTCTGAGCTGCCGAACATCTACATTGTGAGCGCCGCGCGCACCCCGATTGGTTCTTACCTGGGAGCCCTGGCTTCGCTGTCAGCACCGCGCCTGGGTGCGATTGCCATCCAAGCAGCCCTGAGCCGCGCAGGCGTTGCGGCCGCGGATGTGGGCGAAGTCATCATGGGTAATGTGCTTTCCGCCGGCGTTGGGCAGGCACCTGCGCGCCAAGCTGCGATTTTTGCCAAGCTCCCGAATACCGTCCCGACAACTACCATCAACAAAGTGTGCGGCTCTGGCCTGCAAGCGGTGGCGCTCGCGGCAAAATCGCTGATAGTGGGGGAGGCCGAGTTGGCGGTGGCCGGTGGCATGGAGTCGATGTCCAACGTTCCCTATTACCTGACGAAGGCGCGCACAGGTTATCGCATGGGTAACGGCGAGCTGGTGGATGGGATGATTTTCGACGGTCTCTGGGATCCTTACAACGATTTTCACATGGGCCGCGCTGGTGAATTGTGCGCGAAAGAATTCAAGTTGGACCGGTTGAGTCAGGATGCGTTTGCGACCGAGAGCTATGCGCGGGCGCTCAAAGCTCAAGCTAATAACGAATTTCGCGCTGAAATCGCGCCTGTTGAAATTGCGCAGCGCAAAGGTCCCGCATTGCTGGTGGATTCTGACGAAGAGCCCGGGCGCGGCGATCCCAAGAAGTTCGCTCAGTTGCGTCCAGCCTTCGATGAACAGGGAACGATCACCGCGGGCAACGCATCGAGCGTGAACGACGGAGCAGCGGCGCTGGTACTAGCAACTGAGCACGCCGTACAGGAGAAGAATCTCACACCGCTCGCTCGGATCGTCGGCACCGGCTACGCCGCGCAAGAGCCAGAGTGGTTCACCACAGCACCCGCCAAAGCGATGGAGCGCGTGCTCGCCAAGCTCAAGCTCTCAACGTCCGACATTGATCTTTGGGAGATCAACGAGGCCTTTTCCTGCGTGACACAAGCTTGCAGCAGCTTGCTGAAGCTGGATCCCGAACGCGTCAATGTGCGTGGCGGCGCGGTCGCTCTCGGGCATCCCATTGGCGCCTCGGGGGCTCGCATCCTGACGACCCTGCTGTACGCGCTTGCGGATCGTGGTGCGAAACGCGGCCTGGCTTCTTTGTGTATCGGTGGCGGCGAAGCCATCGCGATGGTTGTGGAGCGCGTTTAGCGGTCGCAAGATTTCGACTGTTCAGGCCCATGTCTTTTGACCCCACGCAAACAGCAAGAATGGAGACGGCATACGTTGCCGTACGCTATAGCTTGGGCGCGCGCGGGTTGGAGCTGTTGGCTGGCCTCCCTGAGCCGGGGTTGGCGGCGAGGAGCTTGGCTGTAGGCTTGGGAAATCCAGAGCGTCAGCTGCGCGCGCAGATCTTGGCTCCCGAGATGGCACGGGTGCTGGTGGGCCTGGGCCGGCTGGAGGCATTTTGAGCTTGTCTCAAGGGCGGATCTTGCCGCGCGCCGCTCTGGCCTCCCTAGCCGTTGAGTCCCTCGCAGTGAGGCGAGAATCGTCGAGTGCCACGCCCGGGGTAGGGCGCATGGTGCCCCGGGCGATCGTGGACGCAGCGATTGAGGCCGGCGAAATCCTCAGTCGCGCGCGCCAGCAAGCAGCGGAAATACTTGACGAGGCAATGCGAGAGCAAGGCCAGGTCAAGCTCTCAATTCACGCCGAGGCTCGGGCGGACGCGCTGGCGGAGCTTTCGGCCCAGGCACTCTTGCTCCGGCGCCTTGAGAATAGCCTGGAAGAGCGGCAGTTGGAGCGTGTGATTGAGCTGGCTCGTGTACTAGCCGAGCGTTTACTTGGCCAAGCCTTGAGTCTCGATCCGAATACGATCGTTGCACTCGCCGCGCAGGCCCTCTCGGAAGCTCGCGGTGCCCGCCGCTTGGAAATTGCGGCTCATCCTGAGGATGCTTTAGCACTTTCCAATCAGATCGAGTTGCTCGGCATGCGAGGCGACGTCACGATTGTTTCAGCGCCGGAGCGTCGTCGAGGCCATCTCAGATTCACGACAGAGATCGGCGTCCTCGACGCAGACCTCGGAGAACAGCTCACGCGCCTTGGCGAAAAGCTACGAGGCTCTTTCAAAGGCTAAGCCTTCGGACCTTCGGATCGGCTGCCGCAAGGTATTGGGGTGGAAGCGCCCACGTCTGCACAGAAAACTAGCAAAATCCCCATGACCGAACGCGATTCTTCACCTGAACCCTCCTTGCGCGACCCTGAGCCCGGAGGCGCGCCCGTTGTAGCTCAGCCACCACCCAGGCGCTTCGATTGGCGCATCAACCTGGCGTTGTTCGTAGCCACCGTTTTCAGTGTGTTTTATGCCGGGCAGCTCTGGGTCAACCAACCCAATCCGAATGCTTGGCAACAGCTGCTGAGTGGGTGGACGTTTGCGGTGCCACTCTTGTCGATCCTCGTGGCCCATGAGTTCGGGCACTATATTGCGGCACGCCTCCACAAGGTTCCGACGTCATTGCCGTACTTTTTGCCACTTCCCGCGGTACTCAGCCCGTTTGGTACGTTTGGCGCCGTGATCATCATGCCTGAACGCATCAAGACACGTCGAGCGCTCTTGGACATAGGTGCGGCGGGGCCACTGGCGGGCATGGCCTTGGCTCTTCCTCTTATGCTGCACGGCTTGTCGCTTTCGAGCGTCCAGGTGAAGAGCGTGGGCTCGTATATCCAAGAGGGCCAGAGCCTTCTCTACTGGTTTCTGAAGTACGTTGCCCACGGTTCTATTCCAGCCGGCCACGACGTATTCCTCCACCCTACCGCACTCGCCGCCTGGGTGGGTCTGCTCGTCACCTTCTTGAATCTTCTGCCGGTAGGTCAGCTCGACGGCGGACACGTGGCCTATGCTCTGTTGGGTGAACGCCAAAATGCGCTCAGCAAGCGTCTGCTCTTAGTGCCTTGGCTGCTGGTAGCCTACAATGTTGCACGCTACGTGATGCCGATCCTGGAGCGCGGATTCCTGTCAGGGTTTGATAGCGTTGCGAGCGAAGATTGGAATCCGATCAGCGCCGCCATGCCGTGGCTTGTTTCGGCTCTGCTTTTGACCCTGCTCCGGCGCGTGTCTGGGGGCGCGCATCCGCCTGTCGAGGATACCGAGCTTGGCCCGGTGCGCCGAGTGGTTGGCTGGTTCACGCTTAGCTTGTTCGTGCTCCTCTTCATGCCAACGCCGATGATCGTCTATTGAGGCGAGCATCGAGGTTGGGCGCCTCACCGCATTTCGACTCAGGTTTGCGGTCGAAATTTCTGCTCAAGTGCTTGACACACTTCGACAGGGGCCAAGCGGCTCACGTCTCCGCCATGGCGGGCGATTTCGCGCACGAGCGAGGCTGAAACGAAGCCGTAGTTTGTCCGTGTCGGCAAGAAGACGGTATCAATATTGGGCTCTAGATCGGCGTTGGCATGGGCGATTTGGAGTTCATACTCAAAGTCGGTTCCCGCACGCAGTCCGCGCACGATCACACGCGCCCCGATGCGCTTACCATATTGAACCAACAGCCCATCGAAAACGTCGACGCGAACGTTGCTGAAGGGTTCGCAAATTTTCTCTAAGAGCTCCCGGCGCTCGTCGAGCGAAAAAAGCGGAGCGCGAGCCGGATTCACGCCGACCGCCACGATCACTTTTGCAAACAGCTTCGAAGCACGCTCGACAAGATCCAGATGTCCGTTCGTCGGCGGATCGAAGCTGCCCGGGTAGACCGCGATGTCGGCGAGCTGGCTAGCCACCGTTCGGCACCGGACCGGTAGCTGGAGGCTCGCTGCCTGAGGCAGCCTCGGCTGGAACCTCAGCAGCCCCTGCGCTGCTTCCTTCAGGTGTGTCCGGGCCCAGAACAGGCAGGGGCTCAAGCCACATGGTCTTGGCGCGGTCAGCCAACGTGATCCTGAAATTGGCCAACAAGCCCGTGCCTAGAATGCCATCCACGTCAACACCGAGCCCCTTTTCAAGTTCACCCAGCGGCGCCCCCTGAACCCCAGGCACGCCTGGCAATTCAAACGCCCCGAGCTTCAACACCGGCAACACGGCATGCTTGAGTGTCTTACTGCCCGAAAGCGGTAGCAACTGACTACCGGGCACGCCGGTCTTTTTCCAGCCGTTGTCATCCAAAGCAATCGGGAAGCTTTGGGAGGTATCCACCATCAGTGCCAAAGGCGCCGCTCCAGATTCTCGACTAACCCCTGCTAGCAGCAACATCCCGCCGCCTTTCAAATAATTAAGGCGTACTGTGGTGGCAACGGGAGGGGGAGTCGGTTCGAAGCTGCGCACCACGAACTGACTCCCGACAAAATCCACCGTGGCGTGCAGATGGCGCAGCAGATTCATACCGATCAGAAGCTTGACGGGCGCATTCACCTCGCGGCTGACGGAAGAAAGATCGCGCGCGATCGCGGGCACATCGCGAACCTCCAAGCGTTCGGCAAAACGTAGGGAAATAAAGCCGGCCTCCGCACCCTGGCTGGCGTCCACGACGGCTTCGCCGGAACCTGTAGCGATCATCGCGAGTGCCTGTTCACCATTCAATTCGACGGGCACTAAGAATGAAGTTCCCCCCACTCGCGGCATCTCGGTGACAGCGAGTAGCCCTCCGCTGAACTCGAAGGGTGTGCGTCCCGTGCCGCGTCGTGCGAGCGCGGCGATCTCTTTGGCCCAGGGGTCGCGGACTTCCGGATCCGAAAGCAACAGCTCCAGCTCGTCAGCCGCCTCATCCAGTTTGAGAGAATACCAAAAGGCTCGCCCGCGAAGCGAGCGCGCATCGCTCGTATCAAGGCCTTTTAACAGTTGCAGGACACGCTCGAATTCGAGCTCGGCGAGCGCAATCTTGGCGGCCAAGATGCGCGCTTCCTCGCGATTCGGTGTGGCTCGGAGCGCATTCTCGATCGCATCGTGGGCGTCGTCGACGTCACCCGCTGAAAAGCTTTTCTGCGCCCGGTCAAACCATTTGTCTGCCGCTTTTGGCCAAGCGGTTTGGGTGGGAGCGCTCGCTCCGCAAGCGCTCGTGAGGAGCCCCGAGAGGAGTAATCCGAGTAGGGGAAAGCTGGGCTTGGCGACAGGTTGGGGCTTCGATTGCAGCACTCTGCTCGGACATAACCGAACGTTCGTCTGCGGTCGAGGGGTTGGCCGCGGCTGGCGGCCCCACTTGGTGAGCCGCCACTCCCGGGCTTGGGGAAGAGGTGCTAGGTTTCTGGCTGTTCTGTATGCCGTCTTCGAAAGCGCCATCAAGTAGGAGTGAAGGTGCGCTAACGGCCCCCGTGCTGCTCCTAAACCGGTACTACGCCCCAGTCAGCGTGGCGAGCGCGCGTCGCGGCCTCGTGCTTCTGTATTGTGGCGTGGCCAATGCGCTCGATTCGGAGGGCCACGTGTATGATTTTGCTCACTGGCTCAAGCTTCCGATTCGGGAAAGAGATGATATGGTGCCGCTGGTGAACGGCCAGTTGCGTGTGCCGCGGGTCCTGCATCTGTTGGCTTACGATCGCTTTCCGCGGGTCTCGATTCGGCTCTCGCGCAGGAATCTTTTATTGCGAGATGATCATCAGTGCCAGTATTGCGGGCGGAGGCCAGGCGTTCGGGATTTGAATTTGGATCATGTGATTCCGCGTTCGCGGGGTGGCCGTGAATCCTGGGAGAATCTGGTTGTTTCGTGTCGTGGCTGCAACCTGAAGAAAGGGCGGCGCACGCCCGATGAAGCAGGGATGGCGCTCTTGCAGCGTCCGCATGAGCCGCATTGGTCGAGAGCCGCGCACATTCTGATGGCAACGCGCGAGCCGTATGAGGAATGGCAGCCGTTTTTGCGCGCATCGTGACGTAAGACAGTGGAGCACGTCATTATCCTTACAACCTAACGCCGTAGAGTCTTTCCCGCCCCTATGTTACGCTTGCCAGAGTGCTGGACCCCGCGGATCCCAACGACGCCTACACTTACCTGCTAAGCGCGACGCGTGAGCTGGAGCGCGAGCAGCGCCTCATGCGGGATCGTTGGTTCGCAACGTTGCCCATGGAGTCCAAGGATGAGCTGCTATTTGAGCTTGAAGTTCTGTTGAAGGCAGCGGCGTGTTTCGCAAATCCTCGAAACCACCCGGGGGCCGCGAGGCACGGCGCGCTGGTCGCACAAGACTATCGCGAAGCCACGGTGTTATTTCGAGAGGGTGTGAATCGAGCTATTTCGCTCGCTCGCGGCCTCCTCGGCAGCCGCGATCGCGCCTACATTTTTCATCGGTACTTGGAGACGGTGTTACCGGAAGACAATGCACGCACGCGTCTCCTCCGTGAGGGTACTGATCAGTCCAGCCCTGCGGACAGTCTGATCACGTTGCGCCATGGCCTGAGCACCGCCCACGCGGTGCTCGAAGGGATCGCACGCGGCCCGCGCGTGCCGTTCCGGCTCTTCTACGCGGTATTGACGTCCGTGCAGCGCGAGATCGGTCGCAACGTCTTCTTCAATCCGCTGCGTGCTCTGGAGTTTCGGCCTGAGTTTGATCGCATCAAATCGCCCCACGTACTCGAGCTCATACGAGGCGTCCCAGGTGCGAAGGCACATCAGCTCGTGGCGCTCACCTTTCTCTCGTTGTTTCGAATGCTGCGCTACGTGCGCCTCTTACAACGCATTGTGATTGAGCCCGCCGGCAAAAAACGCAGGCTTTCTGGACGTGCCTACTTGGTGCTTTCCGTGTTGCGCTCTGATGCGCGCGCTCTCTCGGATCATTTGCGACGCCGCTCGGGTGAGTTGTTGGCAGAGAGTTTTTCCAGGGATCTGATGTCCGTATCGGCAGAAGAGATCGAAGCGCGTTCCAGTGAGCTTCGGGCAGCGGGCCACCGCATGATCGCGATCAAGGCGGCTCTCGAAGGCATCGCTTCTACGGTCCGCTTGGAGATGCGTCGAGCCTTCCAGCACGATCTTCCGGCGATTGAGAACGCCACCGCCGAGCCCGAGCTGCGCGTTGCCTTGCAGCGTGTACTCCTCAATCTTCGCCCTGCGCTTCTCAACGCCGTTCTGTTTTTGGGTAAAGCTTTGGGCGTTAGTCTAGAAGCAGACAGTGTATTTGACGACGACGCGGCTCGCCGCGAAAGCAGCGAACGCCTCCGACGCGACGTTTGGATGTTCGCGCAAATCGTCCGAGCTTTCGCCTCGAAAGCCGAGCAGAGTCCCCCCGAAGATGTCTGGGAAAAGGCTTATGGCCTGGAATACGTTCGCGAGTTCCTGACGTACTTTCGCGCGATGGGCTATCCGCTTTTGCGTGCAGCCGACTATCCGAGATTCGACGCTTTCATGGCGGCGATGGAGCAGCTGAGCGACACCGACTTGGTCGATCAAACGCGCCTTAACGGCGCAATCGAAGAGTGTCACGAGTTTTATCGCTTTCTCGTTGAGCTCTTTGACGAGATCTCAAAACGCGAGGTCCTGGAGAACATCCCCTTCGATCGGCGTGAGGCAGCGGGATCGCTACGGCTGTATCTCGGCGAGCAAGCCGCTTAATTGGAGCGAAGCGGGGGCGCCCCGTGGCATGGAAGCCGGAAGACGCTCGCCTGCATAGGAGGCTCGTGTGCCTACAAAACGGCGAGGCCGGGAGGCGCCCGAGACTGCTCTCGAAACGGAACCCGGCCCGGCTCGTTAAGTCGGCTTTTTGGATCAGGCCTTCTTAGCGCCGCGTGCAGCAGGCTTCTTAGCTGCAGCAGGCTTCTTAGCTGCAGCAGGCTTCTTAGCTGCAGCAGGCTTCTTAGCTGCAGCAGGCTTAGCTGCTTTGGGAGCCTTGGCTACTTTGGGAGCCTTGGCTGCAGCTGGCTTGCGAGCGGACTTGGTGCGGGTCTTGGGAGCTGCTTTTGCGGCGGGTGCGGCTTTTGCAGCGGGTGCTGATTTCTTTGCCATGTGTTTCCTCCAAACAGGCTTGTGGCCCGGGTTATCAAATGAGCCGAAGTGCGTTACCACGCTTGTATGGCAAGCTAGTGCAAGCGTCAACGACGAATTTTCGGTTGAAGTGCCACGATCCGCCTGGGCTTTGGGCAGCGGTGCCCCATTCGGTGGGCCTCCCAGACGATCGGGCCATTCGATTCGGGTGAAAAATCGGTTAATTTCGATGACTTGACGCTGGGTGAAGAGTCGAGCTAGCGCCTCGGGTGGCTCGGCAGATCAACGTCCGACCGCTGCCCGAAAAAGGAGTTCTCCCGCATGCGCACCATTACCCGTTTCGTCCCCCAGATCCTCGCCGTCGCCCTGCTGGCTGGCTGCGGCTACTCCCAAGAAGAATGGGACCAAAAAGTTCGGGAGGGGGACAGTCTGCGCGCCCAGCTCGCCGTGCAGCAACAAGCCCATAAGAAAGCGGAGGACGACTACGCAGCTGCGCTCGCCGAAATCGACGAGCTCAAGAAACAGCTCACCGAGCGTGGCGTGAACCTCGATAATCTGAGTGCCAGCCTCGAGCAGCAGCGCAAAGCGCTTGAAGAATTCAAACGGCGTGCCGACCAACTCGAGCAGATCCGCAAGCGATTCGACGCGCTGAGCCAGAAGCTCCAGAAGCTGACGGAGCTCGGACTCAAAGTGGAGGTGCGCAACAATCGCATGCTCATCCAGCTCCCTGGCGATGTGCTCTTCGATTCTGGTGCCGATAAGCTGAAACCGGACGGCGAGATGATTCTTCTCAAAATCGCGGAAGTCATTCGGGGTGACGCCGACTTGGCAAAGCGTCAATTTCAGGTTGCGGGGCACACCGACGCCAAGCCGCTTCAGGGTGGGAATTTCAAGGACAACTGGGGCCTGAGCGCCATGCGCGCCCGCTCAGTGCTCACTCTCCTCACAGCAACAGTGGAGCAGAAGGGCGGAGGCTTGCCGCGTGCCAACTGGAGTGCCGCTGGCTACGCGGACACGGATTCTGTCGCCGACAACGGCACAGAGGAGGGCCGAAAGAAGAATCGGCGGGTGGAGCTCGTGGTGCAACCCAACGTCGAAGAGATGCTCAACCTCAATAGCTTCGCCAAATAGAAGATTGATGTGTCCCGAGTTGGCACGATCGACATAGGAACCAATTCCGTCCTCTTGCTCGTCACTGAGCTGAGGGTGGGCGTTCCCTGCGCTGTACGCGAGGTATCCACGGTAACTCGCCTTGGGCAGGGTGTGGACCGTGCGCGACAGCTTGCGCCGATAGCAGTCGAACGGACACTCGCGTGCTTGGCCGAGTATCGAGCCGTGTTGGACGAGCTCGGAGTGAAGCGCCTACGGGTCGTGGGCACGAGCGCGCTCCGCGATGCCGAGGGCGCCGAAGACTTCTTGAGTCGCGCGGAAGGCCAGCTTGGGGTGCCGGTGGAAGTCATTTCAGGCGATCAAGAAGCTCGGCTCGCGTTCAATGGAGCGCTCTCCTCGCTCCCGGTGCTCGGTCCCGTGCTGGTGATCGATATCGGCGGTGGGAGTACCGAGTTCGTTTTCGGCGAGGTGGGTCGCGATGGTCCCAGAGTCCACTCAGGGCTGAGTCTCAACATCGGCAGCGTGCGCCTCACCGAACGGCACGTGCATTCTGATCCCCCAACTCCCGAAGAACTGCAGGCGCTCCGAGCTAACATTGAACGCGAGCTGCGTAAGGTTGAGCTGCCTGCATTCGTGGGCACTGTGGTGGGCGTGGCGGGCACGGTGACAACTTTAGGGTCCGTGATCCGCGCGCTGCCACGCTTCGATGCCACGGCGTTGCATGGCGAGCGGATTCTTGCCCCTGAGCTTCGGGAAACACTGAGCCGACTCACGCAGCTTCCTGTTAACTTCCGAGAAGCGCTCACCGGAATGAATCCAGGGCGTGCAGATGTCATTATCGCGGGCGCGATGATCCTTGATGCCGCGCTCGCGCTTGCAGAGGCTGAAGAGTGCGTGGTCTCGGCTCGTGGATTGCGCTGGGGACTGGCCGAAGAGCTCACGAATTCAGCCTAACGACGCTGACTTTTCATTCACTGCACACCTGTTGCGCTGTCGTAAGGGGCATCGCGAGCGGCTTCACGGGGCTTCACGGGGGGTGCCACCGGCGCTTCACGGGCGCTGTACGGGTTGATGTGCTATAAACAGAGCCCACATGCGGTTCGTGACAGCCCTAACAGAAAAGACCGGCGAATGTCATAATTCATTGACACCGGGATGGCCTCTGAGTACAGTTCCGCGCCTGGCGGCTCCTGACCAAAATTCAGCAAGCCGCCTACCCACGAACTGCTCTAATGACAACACGTGTGGGGGAGCAAGTCAAAAAAACTCAACAGTGGTAACAAGCCGGAATTAAACCCGAGATACCAACGTTGAGGCTCGATCGTGAAAAGTCAGAGAAGTTCGAAAGCTCTCAAGTAATCCGATTTGCGAGATGCAATTGCAGTTTGGGCAGGCGTTCGCGACACAGCTCGCGGCCGTCGGTTCCGATCATTCCTTAAGGAGAACGTAACAAATGGATCTGCAGGTTGAGTTCAAAGTCGGCGATAAGGCTGTTTATCCTGCGCAAGGAGTTGCTGAAGTGATCAGCATCGATGAGCGCGACATAGCCGGTTCACGCCAGCGGTTTTATGTTCTCCGGATCCTCGATACGGATCGAAAGATCATGGTGCCCGTTTCCAATGCGGGGGCGGTTGGATTGCGTCAAGTTATCTCCGAGCAAGAGATTCGGGAGATCTTTGATATTCTGAAAGAGCGCACGATTGGTTTTGACACTCAGACCTGGAACCGGCGCTATCGCGGCTTCATGGATAAGATCAAAACCGGCTCGATTTATGATGTTGCCGAGGTGCTACGCGATCTTTATCGGCTGAAAACCAGCAAACAGCTGTCTTTTGGCGAACGCAGAATGCTGGATACGGCGCGCACGCTGATCGTGAAGGAAATTGCCATCGCGCGTGACCAAACTGAAGACCAGGTGAAGGACGAGATCGAAGCGATCTTTTTCACCAACTGAGTTTTGGATCGATATTGCGGGACGTTGGCGAAAGCCACCGTCCCGCGCGCACTTTGTTGAGGCGGTGGCGCTGTTGAGGGGTTGAGGCGGTGGCGCTGTTGAGGGGTTGAGGCGGTGGCGCTGTGGAGAGCTCAAAGGGCAGCGTCGTTCGCTCGTTTCCGAATTGGCGAGACTGTTGGTAGCTCGAGCGCCACACGCCAGCCAGAAGCCTCTTTAGTGCACTTCACCTCTGCTTGTTGTGTGGCGGCGACTTCCCCGGTGACAGTGACGATGGCCCACCGGTCTTGGATCCGCGATCGAAACGCCTTGGGCCGGAAATTGAGGGAAAAACGCGAGGGCGCGAGCATCTCTTCTGGAGCTACCGTCTTGCCGAGTACTGCGGTGGCCCGCTTGGCCCGCTCGGAGAGATTCTTCTTAGCCTCAGACCACAGAAGGTCGTAGGCGGCGCGAGCTGCAAGTGGTTCGCCATGGACGCGATTCATGCGTTCAATAAACTCACGCACCACGAGCTCTGGCCGAGAATCAACGGCCGCTGGCTCACAGCTTGAAAGCATACACAAGGCGGCAGCCAACCCTGCGCGTTGAGCCAGGCGCAACAAGCGTTGGGCCATTCCTTGAGGAGCCGAGGCAAAAATAGGAGTTTCGCCTGTATTGAGCATGCCGGGAGTCCGGTTTATTAACTGCTTCTCTACTTGTGTCTACTGAATCAGATTGCGTCACTAGCAAACTTGGCCCCCGATGATCGCTCCCGGGTACGCTGCTCCTCACCGTGCGAACCGCCTTCCCTGCCACACTTCCAGTAACTTTGACCTGGGCGAACCGCAGGCCTCCTTGCTCGCCGCCTCCGGCGGATTTAGGGATTATTCGGCGGGGAACTGCCGATCATCTTCTGATTCTGGGCGACAATTTGGCCGGTCTTTCGGCGCTGGAGGACACGGTGGCTGGCGATGTCACGTTGGCCTACCTGGATCCACCGTTCTTTACTGGTCGGGTCCATGAGCGGGTTGAAAGAAGTCGCGATCTACGCGGCAACCTGGTGCGCTCCACGCGCCCTGCTTTTGATGACCGTTGGGCTGGGCTTGCCGAGTATCTTGAGGATGTTTCAGATCGGATTGCGGCTGTGCGGCGCTTGCTCGCCCCGCACGGTAGCTTGGTCTTGCATGTGGATCCGAAGACGTCGCACTACTTCAAAGTCATTTGCGACGAGATTTTTGGGCCGGATTGTTTTGCGAGCGAAATCGTGTGGCGCTATCGGCGTTGGCCTGCAAAGACAGCGAACTTTCAACGGGTTCACGATGTGTTGTTGCGGTATTGCAAGGATGCACGCGTTCCATCGCGTTTCAATCCCCAATACGAGCCATTGGCCCAGAGCACACTTGCCACCTGGGGCACCAAGAAGCAGCGTGCCGTTGTTGGAGAAGATGGGCGGAGATTGCGTTCTAGCACCACCGAAGATGCTTCACCGGGTGTGCCAATGGGGGATGTCTGGGAAATCGGAATTGTGGCGCCCGTAGCTAAGGAGCGCACTGGCTACCCAACTCAGAAGCCCGCCGCATTACTCAAGCGGCTGGTGGAAGGCCTCACCGATCCAAGGGAAATCGTGCTCGATCCGTATCTGGGCAGTGGCACCACCGCGGCTGTCGCCTGTGAGTTGGGTCGGCGCTCGATCGGGATTGATAAGAACGAAGAATCCATCGAAATCGCGCGGGGCCGATTGAACGCGCTCGGCGTGCGACCCATGCTCAAGCAAGTCTTGACGGAGTCGAGTGCCGCTGTGGCTCTTGATCGAGCGCTTTTAGCGTAATCCTTGGTCAGCCCGTTTCGGCGGATCGAAGCGTGGTGTGGCTTCGCTCGGATTGGGCAGAGGCTTGGGCCTGACGGGCGGAGGCGCGTCGAAGGTCTTGCCGTCGAGCACTTCAAGTAAGAGTGGGTTGTGTGCTTTGAGGTAGGTTGTCTTCAACTGTCCGAGAAGAGTGTCGCGTTCCTCGGACAGGCGCTTTCGGGTTAGGAGCGTGGCGATTTTCTCACGTTCCGCCTCTAGGTTCGCCGTGCTTGCCGCGACGCTGCCTCGGCGCCACAGCACGGCGTAATTCTCGTCCAGCTTGAGCGGTGCGGGGAGAATTGCGCCGTCCGGAAGAGGCTCTAGAGCTGCGTAAACCCGAGGATTCACGCGCAGCTGGGGGAAATCGGTGGAGCCATCGGCACGCACCAAGCCGAGATCTCCGTTGCGCAGGTGGGTTGCTCGGTCGATGGATTCCTCCCGTGCAAACTGGCGCCAGCGTTGGACTCCACCAGCGCCCTGACACGCCTTGATGATTTCGAGGGCGCGCGTTTCCGAAGACACCACAATGCGCCAGACAGAAATACGCGCAGGCTCGCTGAACTCTGACCGATGCTCTGCAAAGTATTTCTCGATAAGAGGCTTCGGCACCTTCCCAGTTTCAAGAATGCTGGCGGCTAAGGACGCTTCTAACGCTCGCGCCAGAATGACCTGTTGGGCGTCGCGAGCGCTCGGCTTCTTGTCAAGCTTTTGCGCCCTGGCCTCTGCGACCAACATGAGTTCCAGACCGAGCACATCACGCACAAAGCGCTCAGCCTGGGCCCGTGGCTCGGCTCCGAACGCCTTCAGCTGCCAGGGAGCCAAACGGTTGAGGCGGGCTTGGGCAGCAGCGAAGCCCAGGGATTCGTCGGCGACGCTCAAGAGTGGAGCCCCGGGCAACGCTTGGACGGACGTGGCTAAGAGGGCCGACGTCATTAACAAGAGTGCAACCGGGCGCCTCAACGCTTCACCTGGGGAAGCGTGAAACCGAGCTGCTTGAGCACCCCGTAAAAAGTGACCTCCTCATCTCGAGCACGTGCGTAAAATGCCACAAATCCTTTAGGATCCTTATCGACGGCAGCTTGCGCGGCGCGCTCGAAATTCTCTAGCACGAGAAGGAGGTGGGGATGGGCCAAAGCCACCTCCTTCGGGATCTCCATGCCTGAAGCCGTGCTAACTCGCGATTCGGCCATGCGGTGCACAACCTTTGCTAGCTCGATGTCGTTAAGACGAGAACTTAAACTCGCCGTGTCAGAGTTGGCTCCTTGAAGGAGGAGTGCTGCCCGATTCAGATAGCTGCCACTCCAACCAACACTTGGGACGAGGAAAAGCGCACTTGCAATGGCGAACCCCAAGAAACGGCGACGGTGTTGCTCAATCAGCATGCGCGGCCCTTTCACTCGCCAATGGACGGCTCCGTGATCTGATAGGGAAGCGGCCAGCCCGCCTCGATCGCCTTTCGCGCAGCGTCGCGCTCAGCGTCGCGCTTGGAGCGCCCTTCGCCGATGCCGGCAGGCTGCCCGGAGACGCACACTTGAACTCGGAACCAACGCTGGTGGGCTGGCCCTTGCGTCTCGAGCACCACGTAAATCGGCGACGGAGCGCCTTGCGCTTGAACACGCTCTTGCAATTCGCTCTTGGGATCGAGCTGGCCGCTGTGCCCTTTCTCCAGCCCGAACTCAACGATGCTGGCACAGACCTGCCGCACACCGCTCAGGCCGGAATGAAGATAGCAAGCAGCAATCAGCGCTTCCACGGCATCTGCGATCACGTTCAAGCTCTGCTTGAGCCTATTTTCGTCGGCGCCTTTGCCGAGTCGAATCACTTCCGGGATCGGTGTTTGCATGCCCCATCGAGCTAACGATTCAGCATTGACGAGTTGCGAACGCAGGCGCGTTAAAGAGCCCTCGTTTTCAGCCGGAAAACGCGCGAATAGATGCTCGCTCACACAGAATCCGAGTACAGAATCCCCTAGGAACTCTAGCCGTTGGTTGTCAGAAATGCCGGGCTGCTCGTTGGCGAGGCTGGGGTGGGTGATCGCTTCTTCGAACAACGGATGGGTGAGCGGCAGCTGAAAAAGTTGAGCCAGTTGCGAAAGGGCACCCGCACCCTCTGCGCTCACGTCGGGAGGCTGCTCTGTCCGCTCTTCGACCGATTCCGTCACTTGGGGCGTAGGCTAGCCAAGTTGACCCGGGAGTGCGAGCCTGCTTAGCAGAGCCAAAAAATGCGGGACTTTGGCGGCAGCGAGGGCTCGCGAAGAGTTGCTCCCCGGCTGGCGCGGTTCTTCGGTATGCTTTCGCGATGGGGCAACTGCTCTCCTGCCCATTCTGTCGCGAGCTCTATTCAGCTGAAGAAGCGGTGCGGTGTAGCACGTGCGATGTGGAGCTTGTCCCACTCGGTAGCTTGCCGCTTTCGGCTGAGGCACTCGCGGAGGAAGCGCCGAGCGCTGAGATCCTGCATCCCGACGACACGCGTTTTGCGTTGCGCCACTTAGGGCACGGGCGCGGACTCTTGGTGTGCTTGGCCTTGGCGGGCCTGGCGTTGTTCTTTGCGCCTTGGCTCGCGATCGTGGAGCCCGACCCGGTGCTGGTTTCCGGATTCGATATCGCGCACTCGCGCTCGGGCTGGTTCTGGGGTGGAGCGCTCGGGCTCTTCATTCTTGTGCCACTGCTGATAACTCGGCGTTGTCCGTATGATCTGCGAGGCGTTCGCGTGATCAGTGCTACCTTTTGCGTGATGACACTGCTTGAAGTGTTGGTGTTGTTGGCGAAGCCCCCAAGCGCGGGGGCGTTCGTGCGGGTGACGTATGTTTGGGGATGGGGCTTGTATGCGAGCGCTTTGGTGAGCGCGATCGGGACCGTTGTGGCGCTCAGATTGGGCGGGCCGGCGCCGTTACAAGCTGAGGCGCTCGCTCAAACGCCGATCAAGAAGCCTGCCGTGGATAGAAACAAGAACTTGAAGTTGCATTGAGCGGGAGGGGCGCAGTTTGGTTTGCAAATCTGGTTTGGCTGAGCCTCTGCCAGTACTGCAAAGTTCCACCAAATCAGCTTCGTAAGGTTCTTAATGGTATTGGGCGTATTGTGAGACAGCCCATTGGCGTCTCACCGACACTTTCCCGTATCAGGAGCTTTCGCTCATTTTCGGGGTGGGGCCTTGCCTGAATCTGCGCCCGTTGCGAGGGAGTTCAGTGGATAGAGCGCCAACTGTTGTTAGAATCGCTGCATCCCACCTGTGAAAACTAAAAGAGCAGGTGTACAATGTGCTTATGAACGCTCACATTGATGCGACTTGAATGTGCTGTATGGCTGTGCAAGCTAACTGCGCACACACGGCGTAAGAGTGCTATTTGTTGACGCGCGATTGGGCGCATTTTGCTAGGGGCCTGTGCTACCTTGATAGTGAAATCGAGGTGAGCCATGAAGCAACTCATTGGTGAAGGCATTTTGTGTGCGGCGCTGTTAGGCGCCGTCGGGTGTTCAACAGAGGTCACGGGCCGCCCCATGGGTGGGTCCGCACCGGCGGCGACCGGGACACTGCCTGGAGCTCCTGGAGCGGGCGGTACGTCCGGAGCCCAAGTTCCCGGAGGTCCCGGAACAGGCGGCGCAACCGTCACCCCTCTGGCCCCGCCGGGCGCTGTGTTTGGTCCGACGGCGTTGCGGCGGCTCACGAGTACCCAGTTCCGCACCAGCGTGCGCCAGCTGTTGACGTTGAATGAGGCACCCACAGATGCCCTCGAGCAGGAGCCGCTCAGCCAAACCACTCGTTACTTGGACAACAACAGCAGCGCGCTCACGGTCTCTTCGATTCTCGCCAGCCAATACGCAGGCGTCGCCGACAAGCAAGTGAAAGCCTACACCGTAGCCCCCTGCAGTGGCGGTTCGGAAACGGTCTGCGGTGACACCTTCATTCAGACGTTTGGCAAACGCGCGTACCGTCGCCCTCTTAACAACACGGAGTTCATGCGTTATCAGACGCTGTTCGCCAGTGAACTGGGGCGCACCGGCTACACAGGAGCGGTTACGCAGATCATCGAAACGATGCTGCAATCACCGAATTTCTTGTACCGCTTCGAGCTAGGCGATGCCTCGCAGGGCGCCATGCGATCGTTGAGCTCCTACGAAGTAGCGAGCCAACTTTCGTACTTACTCACCGATTCGCTGCCGGATGATGCCCTTTTTGGGGCGGCCGATAGCGGCGCAATTCTGACTCAGGCTGGCCGGGAAACAGAAGCGCGGCGCTTGCTCACGTTGCCCGAGGCCAAACCCACATTGCGGCACTTTTTGGAGCTGTTCGTCCATACAAGCCGTCTCGAGGAACTGGCAAAGTCTGCCGACGTGTACCCTGATTTTACGCCCGAACTGAACGCGTCGATGAAGCTAGAGACCCAGCAATTCATCGATGACGTGCTGTGGAACGGTGATGCCACTTTTGGCAGCCTAATTTCGGCGAACTACACGTTTGCCAACAGCTCGCTCGCAGCCCTCTACGGCCTGCCCGATCCGGGGCAAGGCCCAACACTGGTGAAGACCACGCTGAATCCGGATGGCCAACGAATGGGCATTCTGACGCAGGCGAGTGTGATCGGTCAGCACTCCAAAGCATTTGAATCCTTCCCAATTGCCCGCGGCAAGTTCGTCCGCATCGGCCTATTGTGCCAGGCACTGCCCTCACCGCCCAACGATCTCGCAGTGATGCCAGTGGCTCCCGATCCAATGCTCACCGCGCGCGAGCGTTTCTCGAAGCATTCGTCAGATCCGGGGTGCAGTGGTTGCCACACCCTCATCGATCCGGTGGGTTTCGGCATGGAAAACTACGACGGCATTGGCAAGTACCGCACGACGGAAAATGGAAAAACTGTCGACGCGAAGGGCAACTTCACGAGCACGCTGGATATCGACGGGCCGTTCGAAGGTGGTAAGGCTCTCGCTGAAAAGATCGCTGGCAGCCTGGAAGCCAAGCAATGCCTAACGCTGCAGGCCTACCGTTGGGCGTTTGGTCGTGACGAGTCAATGGCAGAACGTGGCGTCGTCAACAGTATCGCGCAAGAGCTTGCCGCCGGCGGCCTCAATATCAAGGACGTCACGGTGGCCATCGCCAAGTCTGATAATTTTGTATTCCGAACTTTCAGGTGAGCGGCTCCGCTACACCTCCGATGAAAGGGATTCGTACCATGTCTAAAGCCATTTTTAAGCGCCGAAGCCTACTTCAGCAGCTGGGTGCCGCTGCCTTTCTAGCCACACCGGTATTTCGTTCTGTCATCGCCGAAGCACAGACGACGGTGCCGCTTCGCTTGATTCTGCTGAACTTGCCGGGCGGGATCCCGTTCCAAGGTGGTGCCATGGACGGCAGCCAGCTCGATACCACCTTCACCGGCATGTACAAGCCGTTCGCCAGCCTGGAATCGGACATGATCGTGTTCGACAGCATTAGCAATAGCGCAGGCGATAAGGTCGCGACCTATTTTGAGCTGGAAGGTCATGGCGGAGGTTGCCGTTCTATGTTTGGTGCGGCCGTGACCGATCAGGGCTGCGGGAGCACCATTGGGGCTGGGTGCGGGGCAGAGGAGAATGCCTATCGTTACGGCACCGCGACCACGATCGACCAGCATTTGGCAGCAGCGATCGGCGGGAAAACGCCGTTTGCAGCTCTTCACTTTGGGACACTGTGGGATAAAGGCCAGGGCGGCGACCACGCGGAGTGCCACTACAATAAGGGCCAAGTGGTGCGGCCCATGTCGGATCCAATGACGGCGTTTTCTCGCCTGTTTGGCAATGGTTTGCCCACTGGTGGGGGAACACCCGCGCCCCAACCGACCACCACCAGCACCGTGCCCGCAGCACCCGATCCTGCGCTGTTGAACCTCTACGAGCGAGGGAAGAGCCGCTTGGATCTTCTTTACGCAGAAATTGGTGACGTGAAGGCGATAGCCGGGTCGGATGAGCAAACGAAGCTGGACGCGCACCTCACGGCGTTGCGCGAACTTGAGGCTAAGCTGCCAGCGGCGAGTCCTGGCATGGTGGGTGGAGGTGGTGTTGTCGGTGGCGGGCCTCCGGCGAATCCGGGTGCAGGCTGTGCGCTGCCTGCTGGTAGCGGCGCCGGCAGTGGCACCGTGGAGAATGTCAGCCCGGCATTCAATGAAATCGCTTATCAAGCGGTCAATTGCGATCTATCTCGGATCATTGCGCTGCAGTGGCTTTCATCTGGCGACCATATCCCGCGCTTCCAATTCCTTGGCTGCTCCGGAGATCACCATGGCATGGAGCACAGCTCGAACGGTGGCGAGTACATCAAGGCGCAGACCTGGATTTTCGAGCAAATGGCCGCTTTCATCAACAAGCTGAAGAGTACCCCGGAGGGGAATAGCAATATGCTGGACAATTCGATTGTCTACCTCGCCTCCGAGATGGGCAACGGTGGGCATGTGCTAACGCCAGCGCTCTCAACCACCTTTGGCAAGGCTGGCGGGGCCTTCCGCACCGGCAGGCGCGTGGATGCTATGAACAGAAACATCAACGACGTGCTGCTGACCGTGGTAAATACGATGGGCTTGAATGCAACAACGGTTGGCGACGCGGAGTTCAATAAAGGGGCGCTCAGCCTGAGTTAGAGAGTGAAGGATAGCCCACGCCTGGCGCTGCTGTCGTCGTTACTCGCGTGTGGGGTAGCCTGCGGCAACTCAGTTGAAGAGAAGGTTGGGAGCAGCGCGTGTGGCATCCACGAGGACTGCGCCGACGAACTTCCAGTACCAGGTGGTCGCTTTCTGCGCAGCAATGAAGCTAATTCCCCTGCGAAGATGGCTGAGTTTAGCCTAGGGAAGCATGAAGTCAGCGTGGCGCGCTTTCGCAAGTTCTCTACGGACTTCGAACACTGGCGTGGCAGCGGGCACCCCGTCGCCGGCGAGGGAGCACACCCAAATGTTCCAGCCTCTGGCTGGCAGGTGAGCTGGCCGCTCCCCTCCACGCAGGCAGAGCTCAGCGAAATTATCAACTGTGATCGGACACGCCAGACTTGGACCGATGAACCGGGAGCCCGCGAGAGCTACCCGATGAACTGTGTGAATTGGTATCTCGCATTTGCCTTCTGCACTTGGGCGAACAGTCGTTTACCCACGGAGGCTGAATGGAATTACGCCGCTGCCGGTGGCGACGAGCAGCGGAGGTACCCGTGGGGCGGTGAAGAGCCCGGCCCGGATATTGGGCTGGCAGTGTACGGTTGTTACGGGAAATCAGGGGCTCTCTGCGACGTGAAGGCGCTTCGCGAGGTGGGATCGGCCAGGCTCGGGAATGCTCGTTGGGGCCACGCAGATCTGGCGGGGAATGTTTGGGAGTGGGTATTCGATGCTAACAACGAGTACACGCCAGAGTGCGACAACTGCGCGGCTACGGAGGGCAACGGAAATCGAATCGTTCGAGGCGGTTCATTCTACAATATTTCGGTCTATTTGCTTTCTGGCAATCGGGTCGACAGCTCGCCCTCAGAACACAGCCAAGATTTCGGATTCCGTTGCGCCAAGAGCGCTGTGCGGTGAGAAGCTAGTGCGACTCTTTGGGAACTTTGGCGCCGCTTTTGCCACGCAAGAAATCAAAATCGACACCCTCATTGGCCTGCAGCACATGGTCCACAAAGAGTAAGCCGTAACCGCGATCAAAGGGCTTTTCTGGGGATTGGTAGCGTTTGCGGCGTGCTTCGAGCTCGCCATCGCTCACCTCCAAGTGCAGGCGCCGCCCCGCCACATCCAGCTCAATCATGTCGCCGCTTTGCACCAAGGCTAGAGTGCCGCCGGCTGCTGCTTCTGGAGCAACGTGCAGCACCACCGTGCCATAAGCCGTGCCACTCATTCGAGCATCGGAGATGCGCACCATGTCGGTGATGCCTTGGGCCAGTAGCTTTTGGGGCAACGCCATGTTCCCCACTTCGGGAAAGCCTGGGTAACCCTTGGGGCCGCAGTTTTTGAGGACCATGATGTCGTCCTTGGTGATGTCCAAGTCCGGCGTATCGACACGCGCTTTGTAGTCTTCGATGCTCTCAAATACGACGGCGCGGCCTCGGTGTTGCGTGAGCTCTAGCGTTGCCGCGGAGGGCTTGAGCACGGCGCCAAGCGGGGCCAAATTGCCGCTCAAAACCGCGATTCCGCCTTGCGGAGTGAAGGGCTTGTCGAACGCGTGAATCACGTCGCGGTTGAAGCATTCGGCATCGGCGCAATTCTCCCAGAGAGTGCGGCCATTCACGGTGAGCGCGTCCTTGTGTATCAAGCTTTCAAGCTCGCGGATCACCGCAGGGATCCCGCCCGCATAGTAGAAATCTTCCATCAGGTATTTGCCCGAGGGCATCAGATTCACCAGGCACGGAAGATTGCGTCCCAGTCTGTCCCAGTCTTCCAGCGTTAGATTAACTCCAATGCGGCCAGCGAGTGCCAGCAGGTGCACCACCGCGTTCGTGGAACCGCCAATCGCGCCATTGACCCAAATGGCATTCTCGAAAGCTTCCTTCGTGAGGATGCGCGAGAGCTTGAGATCCTCCTCCACCATTTCCACAATACGTCGGCCGGCCATGTGTGCCAGCACGTAGCGTCGCGAATCCACGGCTGGAATCGCCGCGTTGCCAGGGAGCCCGGCGCCGAGTGCTTCCACCATCGACGCCATCGTCGAGGCCGTTCCCATCGTCATACAGTGCCCAGCGGAACGGCTCATGCAGGCCTCCGCCTCCATGAATGCGGGGAGCGACATCTTCCCAGCTCGGACAGCCTCACTGAACTCCCACACCGAGGTTCCCGAGCCAATTTCCTGGCCGCGATACTTACCGTTCAGCATCGGCCCGCCCGACACCGTGAGCGTGGGCAGATCGCAGCTGGCGGCGCCCATCATGAGCGCCGGCGTGGTCTTATCGCAACCACAGAGTAACACTACGCCATCGAGCGGATTGGCTCGAATTGATTCTTCCACATCCATGCTCACCAGATTGCGGAACATCATGGCGGTCGGGCGCATCAACGTTTCGCCGAGTGACATCACCGGAAATTCCAGCGGAAAGCCGCCGGCTTCGTACACGCCGCGCTTCACGTGTTCGGCGATCTGGCGAAAGTGAGCGTTGCAGGGCGTGAGCTCGCTCCAGGTATTGCAGATCCCGATGACGGGGCGACCATCAAACAGGTGCGAAGGCAGGCCCTGATTGCGCATCCAGCCCCGATGAATGAAGCCATCGCGATCCGCGTGCCCGAACCAAGCTTGGCTTCTTCTCTTCGGTTTCTCCGACATAGGCCGCAGCTTATACGTTCGAAAACGCGCTAGATCCAGCGGCGGGCTTGAGTGGCCGGCTGGCGCTAGGATAGGGCAAGATTTTGGCTTACGTCTGATTGGAACGCATGAAGAGAAGGATCTGGATTGGGCCTCTCGCGTTGTTATTTGCGTTGGGTTTGCGTTTCATGGTTCTGCCTGCCGATAAGCCTGAGGCTGAGATCGAGCGAGTCATTGAAGGTTTGCGCAGAAGGCTGAGTGATCTCTCGGCGACTGAGGAACAGAATCTTCTGCAGCTGGACCAATGGGTTGAATCGAGTGCGCGCGTAGAAATCGCAGACTTCCCGCTGAGCTCTCGAGGTGCGAAGGCAATTCTCGAAGCTGCCCTGCGTCTGGGTGCGAGCCAACCGACACTCGAAATCAAGAGTCAACAGATCGCCTTGAGTCCCGACGCACAGGTTGCGCGGGTCCTGCTCGAAGTGAATGGGAGCAACCAACGCGGGGGAGCTACACGCTTAGTCTCGCGTCGCGTAACGCTCCGTCTTCGGGCCCGCTCGAGCAAATGGAAGATTGAGGATCTGTCGGTTCTCGCGCCAGTGCGCGACTACCCGGAGGCGCGACCCTGAGCGACATGGAACGAAGGCTTCTGTTGCATGCCCGTGCGGCGAGCGCTCCACCCAAGCGCATTCCGACGACGGAGAGCTTGTGACAGCCTGATAGATCCAACGCTTCTTGAGCTTTCGAATCGCCGAAGAAAAGTGTCTTCATGGTTGTTTCGAGTGGGCGGGAAGGCGTCAGCCGCTGTCAAGCCGCGGATAAACGTAGATCGCCGAGAGCAAGTAGAGAACGCAAAAAATGCACATCCAGCGTAGGAGTTTCTTCAGCGCCCTCGCTCGACTTTTATCCCGCGCTGCCCGCGCCGGGAGAATGACGCTGAAAAAAAGCAGAGACATCAGCAAAAGCTTAGCAATCACGGCACAGCCCCCTCGAGGTCGGGCTCGTGCGGGGTCTCGGGGGTTTCGTCGCGTGTTCCGGCTGGCTTCGGGCGAGCCAGTGTGCTCATCCGCCCCGCGGCACCGAAACACGCTCCGTGCAAGAGCGCGCACGTAAAGCTATTCACTCCCATATCACCCCAGGCTTGGCTCATGAGGATGAAGGCCGCCCCTGAGCAACTGAGTGCGATCGTTTTCGAAAGCGGATCGTGGCTCGCGCGGTAAGCAACAGCCGCGAAGAACGCTAGGCCTGGATAAGGCAGCCAGAGGAGCCAGAAGCCGAGAGCGCCGCCAACGCCTAACAGCCAAAGCACGCTGTTGTGGGGGATATAAAGGTAGAGCGGATGCCCCGCGGAGATATCATCCGCTTTTACGAATTCGATGTACTCATGGCCAAAACCCGAGCCGAACACCAGCACGCGTTTGGCGGTTTGGATCAGGTTGTAGTTCTCGATTTCTCGTGTGATGGACGACGCGTCCGAACTGGTACTCACCGAGCTAATGGCTTTTGCAGGAGCAAAAAATGGGTTCGACGAATTGGCGCCTACGGCGATGTACAGCGCCAGCACCGGTGCCGCAAAAATGGCCACCCTCGTGGCCTGGCGCTTGAGCTTGCCCTTTTCAAGCATGAAATACGCGATGAGCAGTGATGCGCCCATGCCCACAAACGCCAGCCGGCGATTGTTCATGATCACCACAACGATCAAAAATGGGATTAGTAGCAAAGCATGCCACAGCGTTTGTTTGGTTCGCTCGGAAAGCAAACGCGTGCAAGCGATGGTAAACGCGAGCCCAAACGTGACTGAATCAGAATGCGTCGTCGCGTAAAAGGGCTTCACGTTCAGCGGACTGCAGACAACCTCATACACCCAGATCACCAAGAGCCCCTTGGTGAGTGCAACGACGATCAGGGCTGTGCCTAAGCGCCGAACATCTTCCGCATTTCGGAGCGCGTAGAGATAGAGCAGCGCAAGGAGCCCAACGGACACTGCCTGAAGTATCTGCCAGAAAGCCGGCTGCCCGGCGCCCCCGCGAGCCATCCCCCAAGCGACCCACACAGCCAATCCGCCGAGGTAGATCTGAATGAGCTTGACGGCCTCCTTAGGTGGTAGCGCGTGCTTCTTCTTTGCTTCCTGGTAGGACTTCCAAAGCAGCAAACTGGCGAGGATGGTGAAAACATTCAGCGAGACGCCTGGGATCCCAAGCCAGGCCTTGAGGCTGCCGAAAAAAGCTACGTTCGCGGTGATAAACGGTGGCGTCCAATAACCGTTTCCGGCGCGTTCATCCGGTGGCTCAAGCAACATGCCGATCAAGAAAAGAGTTGTGGCGCCCTGGTGCATCGGGGCTGCCCAGACAAACTTGTAGAGGAGCGGAGCCCACAACAAGAAGAAGGAAAGCGGCAAGGAACCGATTTGGTCAGCAAGCCAGCATGTTGCAAAAACAACCACGACGGTGATCGCCGACTCGCGAAAGTAGGTTCTTGGCTTTGAGGGGTGCGCGAGATTAGCCATGTTGGAGGGCAGGCTCGGGGACCCCTGCACTGCGACGTTCGGGCCGAGGTGGGGGCGTCACGACCTCGGAGGTTGCCAGACGTGCGGCCTTCAGGCTAGCGCCAGCTGTTCTTGCTCAGATAAGTCGCGTTCGCGTGCTATCCCAAGTCACATGTCTGTTCTGGTAAACTCGAATCGTACGCGTTGGCTTCCGTGGCTTGCGCTCAGCTCGCTTCTGGCGTTGGGCGTCGCAGGATATTGGGTGGCCGCGCACTCCACGCTCGGCTACAAGGTCCGCACCAAGGCCACGCGCCTCTTGGAAAGGTACATGCCGCCCCCGGCGCCTGCGGCTAAGCCAGGGCTCCCCGCCGTTCCGAGACAGTTTAAATGGAAGGAGACCATTTACAAGGGCGGGCTTTCGGAAACTTGGTTCGATTACGGGTGGGCAGAGCATGAGATTAAAGGGCCGGGGCCAGCAAAAGTTCGTTTTTCGAAACTGGCCGCGTGGACCATCTACGGGCGAGAACATGTGGGGGAATTCGGTGCTGTTATCTTAAGAATGAAAGCGCCTAAAAGCTTTGGAGATTTTCTAGAAGTTAGCCTGCAGATGGATGGGCCTTCCGGATTTGAGAAGATCCAAGTGGGAAGTCGCTATCGGTTTCCGCTTCCGAATGGTTGGGAGCAAATCGTGGTGCCGATGTACGAGCTGAATCCGCATGGTTTGGCGTTTGATCGCGTGCGCTTGCGAGCGCTTTCGGCGGTGAGCGACGAATGGGTGCTGCTCGACGAGATCGGCCTAGCGGAACCGTTCGCTGGTGGCCCGCCCCGTATCAGGTATCCAGAGCTCGACATGAAAGCGGTGGTGCGCTGCGATCAGCCCGGGCATCCCATCAGTCCGCTGATCTACGGAGTAGCCGATATCAAGGCCGCGCCGGAACTCAATCCGGGTGCGTTTCGCTTGGGCGGCAACGGAATGTCGCGTTTCAATTGGAAGCTCGACAACGTCTGGAATACGGGCTTGGATTACTACTTTGAGAACGTGAAGCTCAGCTTCACGTGGCGCGGCGTCGTTCAGCAGGCAGCCGATCGGGGTGTGCCGCTCAGCATCACGCTACCTATGCTGGGTTGGGTGGCCAAGGACACCACCTCTAGCTCGTTCCCGGAAGCGACCTTTGGTAAGCAACAATCCAGCGACAGTTGGCGCGCGGGTGCGGGTAACGGATTAACGCCGGAAGGCAAGGAGTTGACCCCGAAAAGCCCAACACTCACGAGCGTCGCAGCGCCGCCCGAATTCGTCGCCGAATGGGTGAGCGTTCTGCGGGCTGAAGCCGAAAAAGCCGGGAGAACAGCGCGCCGCTCCTACATTCTCGATAACGAGCCGGGCCTCTGGAATTCAACACACCGGGACGTGCACCCCGAGCCACTCACGTATGATGAGCTCCTCGACCGAACCCTCCGTTTTGGTTCTGCCGTTCGTAAAGCAGATCCAAGCGCTGAGATTGTAGGCCCAGCCGAGTGGGGCTGGTCGAATTATTTCTGGTCCAGCAAAGACGCCAAGGAGGGCTTCAATGAACGCCCCGATCGGAGAGCGCACGGGGACATTCCGTTGCTCGATTGGTATTTGAAGAAGCTCGCGGACTACGAGAAGAGAACTGGAGTGCGCATCCTCGACGTGGTGGATCTGCATTTTTACCCACAAAGCCGCGGGCTGTATGAACCCGGAGGCGGTGGCGACACGGACGCGGATGCGGCTCAGCGCCGAATTCGCTCAACGCGCTCGCTGTGGGACCCCAGCTACCTGGATGAGTCTTGGATCAGCGAGAAGATCATGCTGATCCCACGCCTGAAGAAGATCATCGCTGACAACTACCCTGGGCGCGCCATTTCGATCGGGGAGTGGAATTTCGGGGCGGAAGGGCATATCAGTGGGGCTGTTGCCATCGCCGAGAGCCTGGGGCGCTTTGCCGAAGCTGGAATTCGCTCAGCGTACTATTGGACGGCACCGAAAAAGGGGATCCCGGCGTATTTTGGTTTCACCGCGTTTCGCAACTTCGACGGTGCCGGGGGTAAATTTCTGGAGAACTTTGTGCCCAGCGATGCTCCGGACGACGTCTCCGTGTTCGTATCGCGGGATGCCAAAGGGAAACACCTTGTCCTGGTTGCTATCAATCGCGACGCCGAGCACGCAAAACGGGCGCATTTTGATGTAGCCAGCTGCGGTCAAGCAAGTTCGAAGAAAATCTTTGTCTATGCGGGTTACCGGCAGGGCTTCGAAGTAAAGAAGGGCGGAGGCCCTGGCGTCGAAGCGTTGCTGCCCCCTCTTTCGATCGCCGTGATAGATCTCCAGCTTTCGCCGTAAACCCGATTGCGCCGAGGCGAATTCTAGGCTGCAGGGTTTGCGAGAGCTGCGTCCTCATGTTGGGAGCCTGGGCCCTTGGAAGCGCCACGTGGTTTCCGAGTGGTCAGCTGCCTTCTGAGGCGTGCACAGGGCGCTTCAATCACGCGATCTGGATCAAGTAGCTTAAGGCAATCGAAGCAGGTAGGGCGATGGCGGTGCGCACGGGCCAGGACCACGCGGTGTTGTTGGCGAGGAAGTGGAGAATGGGAACGTGCACGAGGTAGAGCGTGAACGAAATGAGTCCGAAAAACCGTGCGATGCGTGTATTCAGGAGCCAGAAAGGACCCCAGCTTGGGAAGCGGATGGCCGCGACGAAGATGGGGATGAGCGCGATAGCTTGGACCGTCCAGCGCACGGCATCGTGGAGAACCGCCGTGCGGATAACAAAGCTTGCCGCAAGCAGTACGGCGCCAAACGGCAGTCCCAAATAGAGCCAAGCTTTGCCCGAGCCTTCTCGCGGATCGAGCATAGGATTCTTGTACAGACCGAGAGCGCAGCCAACGAGGATGGTGTCGATCCGGGTATCGGTAGCTCGGTACACGCGCTCATAGGTGGCTCCGTCGAGCACGAGGTACACGCGCCAGAGCATGACCAAAACGCAGATGCCGGAGATAGCCCAGAGCAGCTGCTTCAACGCTACTTTGCGGCTTGATGCGAGCCAGAACAGCACTGGGAAAACCAAATAGAAGTGCTCTTCTACCGAGAGAGACCAGTACACACTCGTGCCCCCGGGAATGTTTTCCACGCCGTGCCAGATGTGCCAGTAATTGGCGATATGTAGGGCATAGGCTGCAACGGTGGATCCCTCAGCGCGCCCTTCCAAGAGGCCAAGCAAAGTCAGCACCGTGGTGAGGACGAGGACGAGATAGAACGGTGGAAAGATCCGCAGCACGCGCCGCAGGTAGAAGTGCCGAAGGTTCACGTTAGCTGTGGCCGCGAATTCACGCCGCAAGAGCGTTGTTATCAAGTAGCCGCTCAAGAGGAAGAACGTGAGTACGCCGAACGCTGCCGGGAAAGCTCGCGAAAATGGTAACGGCAGAGCGTGCCCAAAGAACACCACCAGACAAGCTGCTCCACGGATGCCGTCCAGCGAGGGGATGTAAAAGGCGCCGTGAGGATTATCTGCCACGGGAACGGAGCCGGCACTGGAAGGTGCGAGGGGAAGCGGCGTCATACGGGGATCCGAAGCTAGTTGCAGGTCGTATCTTGTGCATCACAGGCCGTGAGTAGGAACAACATTTCCGCTTCAGCCGCGCTCGTGGGTGCACTATCCACGACGAAATAGTGAGTACCGGCGGCAAACGTCTTTGGGATCATCGTCTCATCGCTGGTTTGGCAATTGCCTGCCGTCGCCGTCCCCGTAAAGTGGTGGAGCTTGGCCATGACTGGGCTTCCTGTACGATTGATCAGAGTTGCGCGCGCCTTCACCGGGGCGGTGACCTCAAATCGGTACACGTATTCCCCGCCAGCTTCATTGCCTCCACCACAGGCTGCATAGTCCGTGAGTGATTTATCGGTAGCAGCGGCAAGGCCACGCATATCGGTGAACGGCAGCGCCGGAACCTCGAACGGAGCTGCTGCTGTGCCACTCCCTTTGAGTGCCGTACCGGTGGCGTCGAGTGAGGGCTCCTTGTCGGTTACCACCTTCTTCGCGCGTTCGAGTTGTTCAAGGCTCAAGAGATTCATGATGTTGTAGCCAAACTTCAGACCAACATCGGTGAAGACACAGTGTGCTCCCGAGCCGCCGCTCACGAACGAGTTGATATGCAGGCCGTCGGCCTCTAGGCCAAACTCCGGAGTCTGCACGATTTGGCTATAGAAATCCACGAATGGCACCTGCCGCCCCTGCGCGATGCCGCGTGCGATGCCGCTGAACATCTCCATTTGCACGACCAGCTTACCACCCGCGACTCGCGGCTCCATATTGCGCAAGAGTGGGATAACTCCTTGAGCAATCAGCTGATCGGTGACCTCCCATAACGCCTGCCCGTAAGTCGTGGCCTTGAAGCTATCGTAGAACAACGAAGGATCGAAGGTGCCCCCGTTGCCTATATCCACGCCGCCGTACATTACCAAGGCATAGGTTGGGTTCGCCGCGACGATTTCTTTATTGAGCCAGCCATCGGTGAGCGCGTCGGATGCCGTGAGATTCTCGCGCGTGGCTTCGCTCTGGCGCAAAAAGCCATTCTTCCCTGCAATGTCGCCAGTCTTGAAAAAATCAACAGTGGGTTGAAGCGTTGCGTGAGCCGCCAGATCCTCTTCGGGAGCGCCTGCGCCGATGCAGCCGAGGTACTCAAGGCCGAGCGAAATGGCGTCGCCGGCTTTCATGAAATTTTTGGGATTCCTCCCGGGCTTTTTGGCCGCAATTTCACGCAACCAAGTGCCGACGGAAGCCGTGATCGGCGAGTGCTGAAGATTGGCGGGATAGACGATCTTATCGCTGGGCCCTGCCACCACCACTTGACCAGAGCCCGCACCGCCGGTTCCTTTTGAAGCTTTGCCGCCACTTGCAGTTCCGACGCCCGTGTCTCCCCCGGAACCTGTGGCGGCAGCTCCTCCCGAGGCACCGGAGGCGCTTGCGCCGGAGGCGCTTGTAACAGATGAATTGGAACAGCCCGTCCCGAGTGCGAGCATGAAGGCACCCAGAGCAACGGGGTGCCTTGCGCGAAGGTGAGTCAAGTCCATGTGTGAGGCTCCTTGGGTCAGGCGATGTTCTGCGTTGGTTTTTGCCAAACACCAATGAAATTCACCGTCATCAATTCTTCATCCGTGAACGCGGCGAGCTCGCCTTGAGTGCGCAACTTGCTGAGGCCATCCCCGATTTCATCATCCTGGCGTTCGTTGATGAAGTGAACGCCGGGCATTGTTTCAGTGAAAATCTTGCGCCACTCTGCAAGAGTCACCCGATTCAGATAGGTGCTGGGCTGCAGGCTGTTCTCAAATTCAGGGCGTAAGTGCGGCCAAAATGGCTCCATGGGCCGGCCTTGGGCCATAATGCTTGGGTCGTGTGCTCCTGAATGGCTCGAATAGAGGTGCACACTGATGTAGGCGACGCCACCCGGACGCAGCACTCGCTTCACTTCCAAAAGAGCGGCCCGTGGATCGTCAATGTGCTCGAATACTGAATAAGAACACACAAAATCAAAATTCGATTCAGCAAAGGTCATTGCTGTTGCGCTCATCCGCAACACCTGCAGGTCCGGCAAACGGCTCACGCCGAGTGCACGGGCGAGAGCCTGCGTGAAGCGCGCGTCTCGGCCGAGAGCTTTGCGCGCCAAAGTCTTGACGCTGCGCATAAGTGGATTGGTGCGCACCATCCTCAAATATTCGGAAAGATTGAAGCCCTGGGGAATGATGTCCGTATCGATCCCAACGATCTCATTCTTGACGGCAAAGCACCGCATATGGCGGAGCATTTGGCCTGGGCCAATATCTAGAGCCTTGAGATCCCGGAGCACCACACCGGTGAGCTGCAGCACACGTTCTTCGGTATTCTTCACGGTTAGGAGAGTGCGTTCGACAGACTCCGAAACAGGGCTGCGAGTCATCTTTACAAGCTGAAAAAGCTCATTCGCGCGCCCGCGCAAGCCCATCGTCATGGACGAATAGGAGTAGCGGCCAGGTGTCGTCCCGTGCGTCTCGAAGTCCGGCTGATTCATGATTGAGCTCTATCTTTCTCGGCGAGGGCTCGCTCCGCATTCCGTGAGTAAAATGCGTTCGGGCCCAAGATTGCCAAAACGCTAGATCAGCCCTGCGCGACTTAGAACTGTCAAAAACTTTTTGCATAGGAAAACGTTCGAAACGCCGCGAGAGGCCGCGAGAGAGCGACGAGACGCGCGAGACCGCTCGACAGAGAGTGTGAAATGAACGGCGAGCGTCGTTGGGGAGCCTTGCAGAGCTGGCGAGGGCAGCTTATAGTGGCCAACCCGTGATTGTGTCGGAATTGCTGATGCGACACCGTCGCGCCCTGTCTCCCCCCGGCGCACGCCGTCGCACCCCCGGGGGACATCGGAGCACCAGTAGGTTGGGGTCTCACGGGGATCTGGAACGGAGATAAACGATGACACGCAAAAGACACATGAGTGCGCCGAGCCTTTTGGCGTTCGCCTTGACACACACACACAAAAGACACATGAGCGCGCTGAGCCTTTTGGCGTTCGCCTTTGGCTGCGGGAGTGTGAGTGGGAGTCGGACTAAGAGCGAGAGTGGGAGCGGGAGCGAAAATGGTGGGGATGTCGCAGCTTCCGGTGATGTCGCACAGAATCTGTGCGCGCCTGCGACTCCAGCCCGCGTGCGCCGGCTCACTCGGTCGGAATACGATCATTCTGTGTCGGATTTGCTGGCTCAAGATTTGAGTCCCTCAACTGCTTTCCCGATCGATTCCCAATTTGGTGGCTACACCAACCAATCCGATGCCTTGGTGGTCAGTCCGCTATTTGCGGAGGCAATGGCAGCAGCTGCCGAGGAGCTCTCAGGCACCGCGCTCACGAACCTGGCCATGCTGGTACCGTGTGCACCGGCCAACGGTGACGAGGCTTGCGCTCGAAAGTTCATTGATAGCTTCGGCGCTCGTGCGTATCGGCGCCCGCTTGTGGCCGATGAGTCCGAGGGCTTGCTCAAGGTTTATCAAGCCGGGATTACGGGCGGGGATTTCAAATCGGGCATCGGGCTCGTGTTGGAGGTGATGTTTCAATCTCCCAACTTCTTGTATCGGACGGAGCTTGGGGATACGCCGGCAGCCGATGGGACGGTGACATTGACACCACGCGAAATTGCCTCGCAAATTTCGTATTTGGTCCTGGGTGGCCCTCCGGACGCACCGCTCTTGGCAGCTGCGGATGCGGGCACGCTTGCTCGGGCGGATGCTCGCGAAGCCCAGGTGCGGCGGTTGCTTGCAATGCCTAAGGCTCGCTCTCAAGTGAGTGCGTTCGTCGATCAGTGGTTGGGCATCGATCGCATTGAGCAGGTCACCAAAGATACTGCGATCTTCCCCGCTTTCACGCCGGACATGCCCAAGCTTTGGCGCCAAGAAACCGACAGCCTGGTGCAGTATGTAGTGTTCGACGGCGATGGCATGTTGGGCACTTTGTTCAACGCCAACTACACCTTCGCCAATACCAAGCTCGCCAAATATTACGGCCTCACGGACACCTCTGCGACTTTCAAAAAAGTGATGCTCAAGCCCGCCGAACGCGCGGGCATCCTCACCCACGGCAGTGTGCTGGCGACTCACGCACAGAGCACCCAGGGCTCACCCGTGCGGCGTGGAAAATTCGTGCGCACGCGGCTCTTGTGTCAAACGCTGCCGCCGCCACCCAAAAATCTAATGGTGATGCCGCCGCCGCCAAGCACCATGAACACCACGCGCGAGCGTTTCAAGAATCACGCGTCCGGAACCTGTGTCGGCTGTCACTCGCAGATGGATCCAATTGGGTTTGGCTTTGAAAACTTTGACGGCGTTGGGCAGTATCGCACCATGGAGAATGGATTTCCGGTGGACGCTTCGGGAGAGCTCACGGGAACCAAGGATGCGGATGGAACCTTCAACGGCGTGGTTGAATTGGCGCGTTTGCTCGAGAATAGCGGGGAAGTTCGAGAATGCTTCACGAAGAATTGGTTGCAGTTCTCGATGGCGCGCGGCTCGGAGGTCGCCGATAGCTGCACGTTGGACGCGGCGTTCAAGACCTTTCAAGCGGGGCAATCTTCGATCAAAGACTTGGTCGTCAATATTGTGCGGACGGGCGAATTTGTGCGCCGCGCTCCGCTTCGGCAGTAATTCGTAAGGAAAGTGTTGGCACACATGGCTAAGAAATACTCTTCACGTCGCACCTTCTTGCGTTCGCTCGGCGCTCTCGGCACAACCCTGCCGTTTTTTCGGCTCCTGGACACATCTGTCGCTGAAGCCCAGGCAGCCCCGCCGTTGCGTTTGCTCCTGATGAGCTCTCCGCACGGTATGACGCCCGAGTACTGGAAGCCTCAGGGCGGCGAAACAGACTTCAACATCACGTATGCGAATTCACCGCTCGCCCCACTTGAGCCGTTTCGCTCCAAGATCTTTATCCCCACGGGGGTGGATTTGCGGGTGCTGTACGAGAAGGGTGTGGACACGGGGCACACGTGTGGGCCGTGCGCACTTTTTACGGGCACGGAGGTTATCAAGAAGAATGATGATGTGTACCCGACTGGGCCCTCGCTCGATCAAGCGCTGGCAGCACAGTTCGGAAGCGCTACCCGTTTTCCTTCTCTGCAGCTTGGGGTGCTGGCACAGGCAGGCTACTCGGCGTTTGATAGCTTCCACTTCGGTCCCGGAGGCACGCGCCTACCCGGGCAGGATGATCCCGCTGAAGTGCACGCTCGGCTCTTCGGGAATGCCGTTGCTCCGGCGCCGGACCAATCCAACCGGAAGAAAGCGATGTATGCGGCGCTGAAGGATGACATCAATCGGCTCAACAAGCGTCTTGCCGGGCCAGAAAAAGAAAAGCTCGACGCGCACTTGTCGGCCTTGGACGATCTCGAACGCCGGATCGTCACCGGCGCCCAAGCTCCCACCACGTGCAGCACGCCCGCCCAGCCGCCGGCGCTGGATCCGTTGGATTCTAAGCTAATCCCAGAGATCGCCACCGCCCAGATGGGCCTCCTGGCGCAAGCGTTCGCCTGCGATTTGACGCGCATTGCATCGTTGCAGTTCCTCTACGCGGGCAATGCGACTCCGATGCCGTGGATCGGGCTCAACGTGAACATGCATGATGATGTCGCGCACCGTGTTGGCGATGCTGATTCATATCGCGTGCAGCTGGCGAAGTGTAATCTTTGGTACGCCACGCAATTGGCCACATTTATGGGCCTCTTGGACGCGATCAAGGAAGGCAATGGTACGGTCCTCGATAATACGATCATCGTGTGGGCCAATGAGCTTGGGAATCCGGCGGCGCACAACAATATGGATCATCCGTGGGTGATTGCCGGCGGCACAGGAGGCAAGTTCCGGATGGGACGCAGCGTAAATTACGGCGACAACGAACTCGTCGACTCGGTTGTCACCGCTCAGTTCAAGACCATGGCGGCGCACAACGGCATTCTAACGTCGGTCGCGCAAGCGTTTGGTATGCAGCAAGGTTCGTTTGGAGATCCAGACTACGCGGGGCCCCTGCCGAACTTGGCGTAGCCTTTCAGACTGAGGGCGTTGCGCGGTGCTGAGCACGCTGCTCGCGCATGGTGCGGCCTCCGTTCGTCGAAGCATTCCGCCTAACGTGCTAGCCATCGAGCGCAGCGAGCAGAGCATCAGTCTGTGGAGGTGTACCCACCGTGATGCGGACGCGCTCGGCGAGGCCTGGAGTATCGAAAAAACGCACAAGAATGCCGCGGTTTTTGAGGTTTGTATACACGGCGGCGGCGTCTCCTGCGGGCGGGCGGGCAAACACAAAGTTGGCCTGACTTGGGATCACGTCCCAGGTCCGCTTCATCAATTCCAGCTGAAGCCGCTCGCGTTCACTTCGGATTTTGGCCCAAACGGAGCGAGCGTAGTCTTGATCTTGGAGCGCAGCCACCGCTGCGGCGATGGAGAGCGCGTCGCAGTTGTAGCTGTCTTTCACCTTCATCAATTCAGCAATAATGGAAGCATGGCCAAGGCCGTAGCCAAAGCGGAGCCCTGCGAGCGAATAGGATTTGGAGAGCGTGCGCGAGATCAGCACATTCTCGTGAGTTGCCAAGAGAGTTAGGGCGCTCTCGTCCGCTAGCTCGACATAGGCTTCGTCCACTAACAGCAGACCGTCAAAGCGAGTGGCCAACGCACGCAGGTCGGCGAGTGCTACCGGTGTTCCGGTGGGTGCGTTGGGATGCGCAACGAAGATAACCCGTGCGCGCGTGGCCAGTAGTCCCTCCACGGGCAATTGCCAGCCGGCTTCCCAGGCAACAGGTGCAACCTTGGCATCTTGGATGCCTGCGAGCACAGGATACAAAGAATAGGTGGGGTCCGGATAGGCTAATATTTGGCCAGGATCGAGGTAGGCGCGGAGCGCGATGTTGAGAATGTCGTCACTGCCATTGCCGGCGATGATCTGCTCTTGTTTTAAGCTGTAGAGTTGTGCGGCAGCGTCGCGAAAGGCGTTGGCGGCGGGATCGGGATAGCGCCGAAGATCATCGGCTTCGAGATTGCTGAAGACCTCCAGCACAGCCGGGCTTGGCGGATAGGGATTTTCGTTCGTGTTCAGCTTGATCACGGTTTCACCGCGCGCGGGTTGCTCTCCCGGCGTGTAGCCCGCCATCTTGGCAATGCATGTTCGAGGTTTTACTAGCACTGTGGGTCTCTCAATCTTCAAGAATCCTGCAACGCTCCGAGCAGCGCCTCCACCGGATGGCGGGGAACAAAGCCGCTGAAGCGCTTGACTTGACTGCGGCACGAATGGCCAGTCGCGAGCACTTGGGCTTGGCCGCCAGCGTCCTTGGGCAGTTTCGGTTCCCAGCTCATTTCGAAGACACCTCTGGACTCTTCGAGATGCTCGGCTTCGTGTCCAAAAACGCCGCACATGCCACAACAGCCCGTGTTTTCTAGAGCTAGCTCGGAGCCGAACGCTGCGAATACCTGCCGCCAGCGATTCTGGGATTGAGGCTCCGCGGTGCGCTCCGTGCAATGGCCAAACAAGCGGTATTTGCCAGCCAAATGCGGGGCTTTCGGACCCAGCTCTTTCAGCCACTCGGGAAGCTCGCTCGCCAGATACTCCTGGAGCAACAGTATTCTAAAACCTGGCGCTGTGCTGCCGAGCGCATGCGGGTATTCGTCGCGGTACGTGAGAGTGACGGCGGGCTCAATGCCAACGATCGGAATTCCAAAGGTGGAAACCTGTGAATAAAAATCTGCGCCCTTTTGAGCAACGGAGCGAAACCAACTCAAGAAGCCTTTGACGTGCAAAGCTTTGCCGTTTGCTAGGTAGGGCAAAACCACGACGCGTCGCCCCAAGCGGGTGAGTAGATCATAGGTGGCGAGCGTGACCTTAGGCTCGTAGAAGGTGGTGAAGGCGTCTTGTGCGACGAAAACGGTGCGTGCTTTCTCTTCCGCACTGAGCTGAGCTAATTGTTCTGGATCGTAGGTGGCCGCAGCGCGCTCGCGCAGGCCTTGAACGAGCGTGTTTTCAGCCAATAACGGCGTATCGACGATGCCGATCCAGCCGAGCACACGTGTAGCCCAAGCCTGGCTCAACAGGAAATTGGAGAGCTTGGGCCAAAGCACGAGCAAGCGCAGCATCGCCTCCAAACTGGCCACGAAGTAGTCCTTCAGCGGGCGGCGGTAGCGCGAATGGTAGTGCTCTAGGAATTGAGCCCGCAGATTGGGCACATCGACTTTGATTGGGCACTGCGTGGCGCACGCCTTACAGGCGAGGCAACCGCTCATCGCATCGTAGACTTCGTGCGAAAAATCCGTCGGCGCGCTGTTGCGCCCTTCCAGCAAAGCGGTGCTCAGCGGCTGTGTCTTACCGCTCACTGCGTAGCCCTCGCGTGTCGCGAGGCGCAGCCATTCGCGCAGAATGCCGGCGCGCCCTTTCGGCGAGTGGATGCGATTACGTGTCACTTTGGAAGAGGGGCACATCACCGAATCGGGGCTCCAATCGAAGCAAGCGCCGTTGCCATTGCAATGAATCGCAACGTCGTATTCGGCGCGCGCAGCGGGCGTGATCTGGCGATCAAAAGCGCCGCGCTTGGGCGCTTGGAGGCTGACGAGCTCATCCAAACTCTGGATCGGTGTGGCTAGTTTTCCGGGGTTCAGCTGATTGTGTGGATCAAAAGCGCCCTTCACGCGGCGCAACTCTTCATAAAGCTCCGGACCAAAGAAGGAAGGCGTGTAGGAGCTCCGGTAACCCCGTCCATGTTCCCCCCACAAAACTCCCCCATACTTTTTAACGAGCGTGACCACTTCGTCGCTCAACGTGTGGAGGAGCTCTTCGTCGGCTTCGTCGCGTAGGTTCAAGGCTGGCCGCACGTGCAAGCAGCCCACATCGACATGGCCAAACATTCCATAGAAGAGCCCATGCTTATCGAGCAACGCACGGAACTCTTGAATGTAGTTCGCCAAGTGTTCCGGTGGCACGGCGGTGTCCTCCACGAACGGCACCGGGCGCCGCTCACCTTTAGCATTGCCGAGCAACCCCACGCCCTTCTTGCGAAGCGTCCAAAGCGCCGCAATATCGGCCTTTTCCTTGGCAACCGTGTAACCACTGGCACCGCCCGGCGAGCCCAACTCGCTGTCGAGAGTGGCTGTCAGCGCACGCACTTTTTCGCTCACGACTAGTGCATCATCGGATTCAAATTCCACCAGATTCACGGCACGGAGCGGTGCTTCGTCGGCATCATTCAAGAGGTGCGCCACGGAATGCCAAATCACATCGCCCTTAGCCAACGTGACGATTGTGTCGTCGATGGTTTCAATGGCACCCGGGTTGGCCTCCACCAACACGCTGGCGGCTCTCAGTGCGGCATCAAAATCCGTGTAGCGGATCGCGATCAATTGCTTGTGCTTCACTAGCGGTGTGAGCTTCAACTTGGCCTCGGTCACGATCCCGAGCGTGCCTTCAGAACCACAGATCACGCGCGAGAGATCGAACGTTCCATCGGGGCGTTCCGAGTGCGCCAGATCGTAGCCGGTGAGAAAGCGTTTGAGGCGCGGTAAGGTGGTCGCGATGCGGTCACGGTTGCGTTCGATGACGCTACGAACCTCGCGGTAGATTTCGCCGGAGAATCCCGGCTTATCGCAGGCTTCCTGGAGCTCTGTGGCGGAGAGCGGCTTGGTGAAAAGCGTGGCTCCATCGCTCAGGACGAGCGTGAGCTCGAGCACATGATCGCTCGTTTTGCCGTAAATGCGCGAGCCTTTGCCGCTGGCATCGGTGCTGATCATGCCGCCCAAGGTGGCGCGATTGGAGGGCGAGAGATTGGGCGCGAAGAACACGCCGTGGGGCGCTAGAAATGTGTTGAGTTGATCGAGCACCACACCGGGCTGAACACGTACCCAGCCGTTCTTCAAATCCAGCTCGAGAATGTGGTTCATGTGCCGCGAGAGATCGACAATCACCCCGTCGCACAGCGATTGGCCGTTGGTGCCGGTGCCGCCGCCGCGCGGGCTCAGCTTCACGCTGCGATGAACGTCTTGATGGCTCAACGTTAACAGCAGCTCAACGTCTCTATGGTTTTTCGGATGCACGACGGCGAGTGGCAGCACTTGGTAGACGCTGTTGTCGGTGGCGCTCGTGAGCCGGGTGGCGTAGTCTGTGCGGATTTCACCTTGAAAACCGTGCTGAGTAAGATCCGCTAAGAAGGCCCGATATTCAGCGGGCAAGTGAGCGTTCGGATGGAGCCTAGGAAGCATAGCGGTCATGGTGGAAATCCCTGCGCAACAGCGGGCGGCAGCCTAGGCGAGCTCGCCCGGGACGACAATGCACCCCTCGCCCATGTTCGGCGTGGCTTCAAGCTCCACCGTCCCACGGATACTACCGTGCTTCAGGGCTTGGGCACGATCACCCAGACGGAATAGGCCGGCAGCGCAACCAGAAACGCATTGGCCGCTACGGGCGCGAGGGGGGCACCAGCAACGGGGATGGGGTTCCCAGCGCGAAGCGCGTACACATCGGCACGCGTGGCTCGCACCGAGCTTGCAACCGTTAAGCCGGCGCTCTGTGCCGAACTGCTGCGGTTGATCGCAACAATCACGATCTTTCCGGGAGCGGCCGCCTCCAGGCTGGCGTAGACGGACACCTTGCTAACGTCGCTGGAGTTAGCTGAAATTGACGTGTCGCCAAATGAAGCACCTTGGCCATCGTAGTTGCGATACACGCGAAAGGCGCCTTCGATGAACGTTTCATCGGGTTGCATTCGCCACTGGGTAGCCAGCTGCACGCCCTCTTTGCCAAAAATACCCAGCACATCCGCGGCCGCAATGCCGCCACTAATGTGTTGCCCGCCGCCATAGTTCCACTCGGTGAACGCCAGCTTTGTTCCGGGATAATTCTTAGTGATCGTGTCGTTGACCCAACCGATCAGGCGGATCGGAGCCCCTGTGTAATCAGCAATCCAGCTAACTTCTTTGTACGTGGCATCCCAGAGTGAGCGCGGCGCTTGCACCCGCGCTTCGACGACAGGGGCGCTGGTGTTGGAGCCGATCACAGAGTTGCCGCCTCCTTTAGCCTCGGAATACCAATGCAGATCGAGGTAATCCACCAAACGAGCCCCGTGAGCTTCGCTGGCAAGCTTCATTTTTGCGAGGTAGTACCCCAGAAAGTCTCCGTTTGGTTTGGCATCCGGAGCGTTCTGGAGATTCACGTAGCCATTGAAGCCGTAGCTGCCGGGGGCCGTGATTTCGGCTTCGGGCCACACCGAACGCACCGCTTTGGCGGAAGCGATGTTGCGTTCCAGGAGCTTAGCGTAAGTGAGAGCCGTCGGTTGGATTGCAGGGTGGGTATCGCGCCACAGATCCGGTTCGTTGTCGAGACTGAAGAGCACACGAGCCGTGCCCGCTTTGGACTTGAGGAAGGAAACAAATTCGTTCTGATAGACAGCGTTGTCATTCGGATCGGGGATCAATGAAAGCGCCGAACCTTTGGAGGGGTGGTTCGCGACAAAGCGAGTGGTCAGATACTTCGCGCCGGACTTTCGCACATCACCACTGCACGCGGGCGGCGCCGAACCTCCATTCTTGTCGGCTGCGACGTAGTCGAGAATAGGCACTGTCACAAGCGTTGCAGCGCCTTTGCTCGCAGCGGCGGCAATGGCATCGACCACAGGCTTAGCGGGAGTGGTCGAAGGGTCGACGTAGCCGTCGTTCTGCGAGCAATAATCGACGCCGGCGTTGGAAGCGTTGTTCTCCCAGTTGTAAGCCGTCCAGCGGTTACCGCCCAAGCGACAGAGCCCGGGGCGCAGATTAGCGTCTTGGCACGCGCTGGCGCCGCCGTTGACACCGTAAATGAGGGGCGATATCGGGTGCAGATCGCGATCCGAGCGCACGACGAGTCGAACGTCTGAGGTGCCGGGATTTCCAGGCTCGATAATGGATCCTTGTTGAATGGACGCGCGACGTCCCATGCTTCGCGTAGCCTTCGAGCCGCCCGCTGTGGCTGAACCTCCCGTTGAATTTCCGACGGCGCCTGTTGAAGCCGGGCCAGACACCGAATTCTTCTGACACCCAAGCACACTCACCAAGCCGGGCACGAGTAACAACCAAGGCCGCATCGCCAAGTATTTCATCGTGCCAGAGTAACAGTGTGGCCGCCCAAGAGCTAGCCGGGGCACCGGGAAATTCTGGCACTCTCACTCATTCTGAGAGCCAAAGCGCGGAAAGCTCCAGCTCCACTTCGGCGAACGGCTCGGCGCGCACCAACGCATCATTGCCGTAGCTCTGAAGCAACACCCAGTTACCTTCTCCTCGACGATAAACCTCAAGAGTTCGAGCCCTTGGATCGACCAGCCATACGTGGTTCACGCCTTCGCGCAGGTAAATGGGCATCTTTTGCACTCGATCCACCCGTGCGGTCGAAGGCGAAAGCACTTCACAGATCCAATCGGGCGCGAGTTCAAAACTCGCCACATCCGGCACATCCGGCATGCGCTCTCGTCTCCAACCCGCGAGGTCTGGAACCAAGACATCGGGTCGCAGGTGAAGCTCGGGTTCGTAGAGAATGACCCAACCTCCCGGGCCACCGCGCCCCCGTTGAAAGGGCGAGCCCAAATCCATTCCGAGTACTGATACGGCCTTGGCGTGTGGCCCGGCCGGACGCGGACTGACGACGAGCGAACCTTGGATCAACTCTCCCACTACGTTGTCCGGAAGGCTTCGCACATCCTCGTAAGTGGCGACTTTCGGTGCTGCGGAGACCATGGGTTCAATATACCGCCAATGGGTGCGTGGAGCACCAACCGGAAGAATGTGGCTCGATAGCGAGCGAGCACAGCAGGCCTTGAGGCTACCACACAGTTGTCCGAAGCTCTCGGCGATTCGGTGGCGGTCACTCTGATCGACAAGAGCGATTCCTTCATGTTCGGCTATTCAAAGCTGGATGTGTTGTTTGGGCGCTCCACCGTCTCCGAGGCGCGCCTCCCCTATCGGGAGTTCGTAAAACCTGGAGTGCGCTTCTTGCAGCAAACCGTCACCGCTATCGACCCGGTAGCTAAGAGAGTCACCACCGATGCAGGTGTGTTCGAGACCGATCAGCTCATCATCGCGCTTGGTGCGGACTACGATTTGGATGCCACTCCCGGTCTTGAACAGGGCGGCAATGAATTCTACTCAGTTGCCGGCGCTGAGAAGTTGCGAACGATCCTGCCGACCGGCACCCAGTGAATGTGCCCTGCGTTTGCACGATTGTCTCAGCGAACGCGGCGTGCGAGAGCAGTGCGAAATCAGCATCGTGATCCCCTTTGGAACGCCCGTGCCCCCTTCTCCGGAAACATCACGAGCGCTAGTTGCCGCCTTCACTGAGCGCGGCATCAAGTTCGTACCCAGCTGGCGCGTGAAAGCGCTTGATTCAGGTAAAAATCAAGTCATCCTTGATGATGGGAGCGAGCTCCCCTAGGCCGCATCGGCAGGGTTGACGTCGATTTCTTCTCCGGTCCCACTCCAACAGGCAAGTTTCAAGAACCTTCGACCACACTGCGCACCGAGAAAGTTCACTTCGGTTCGAGTCGCCGCGCGCGCTGGTTCGGCAGGGCGAGCTAACGCCCCGCGAGAACGACCAGGTAACCGTCGAGATCGCGCAACCAGATTTCGCGGTGCCCAGCGTTCGGGTTGACGTGAACATCGGTCACGACAGTGGCCGCAGCATTTCTGATACGGACAACCGCAGCGTCGAGATCCGCGACTTCGAACCAGACAGCGACGCCATTGCCCAAGGGCACGCCAGGCTTCGCGAAACCCCCGTGGTGGTGTGCTTCCTCAAGCGCGTGCAACTGCAGCACCATGCGTTCGTCCGTCACGATCCTCTCGTATTCGTCGCCACCATGGCCGCTCTGGGCACCGAGCACCTGCTGGTACCAGCGGCTTGCGGCAGGCACGTCGCGAACCGCGAGCAGCGGCTGAGACGCAACGGATGTCTGTTCTGTTCGATTCATGGTGCTGTGGCCTTGGCTTGAGCCGTCACGTGGGGAGCGTTACGCCGGAGCTGCGAGTTACAAATTTCCGCAATCGATCTGCACAGGTCTTGGAGGAAGCATTCAGAAAGCGATACCAACCGAGAAACGGACGATCGGGAGCCACTCCTGTTTCCACGATTCCACGTACGGCTTGCCTTCGAACGCGGTGTGCCGAGCGCGACCGAGGGCGGCACCGCCGATGAGGCGGAAGTTGAGCGCGAGTCGTTTCTGTTTGTTTCTGTAGCTTAACCAGTGGTAGGTCTCGATACCGAGCGTGGCGTCGCCGGCTTGGAAGTCGCTCTCGTTGCCGCAGCAGCTGAAGGCGCCATACCCGACGCCCAACATGACGGGCAGCTCGAGGACCAGTCCACGGGCGGACGTGTCACGGTGGTCCAGGAGCACCAGACTGGTGCCCAAGCGCACGTAGCCGTACGCGCCCAAAAACGGCATTCCTGCACCACCCACCTCGAGGTCGAGAGGGATGGGGAGAGGGCGTAGAGCCAATGATATGCCCAAGAAATCTGGAAAGCCGGTCAGGAGCGAACCCCGGACCACGATCCTACGGTCGACGCCGAGGAGTGGGGTGCCGATTGGGGTGGTCTCGACGGCGCTCTCGCGAGCCTGGCCTAACTCGGGAATGCAGAGTGCCGCGAGGAACACAGGCGTGAAGCAGCGGAGAACACAGCGGCGATAGATCATTGCCAGCGCAGTAGCAACGTTGGTGCCACTAGGTAATCGCTGGGTTTTTATGCCGCCGCCTCACGTAACCACGACAAACTTGCCACGGTGGTCCCGGCTTCGCGGGAAAGCGCTTGCGCCCTTCGAAAGGGCCAACATCGGAGACACTATTGATGACACATCTTTCAATTGGCTCATTGTCGAAAGGGGCCAATCGTTGGCCCTATGAGGGTTCCGGCGCATTTGGCGAGCAATATGCGACAGATGTCGATGGGGGGCGTGTATCATCTCGGAGATGAAGGCTTGGCGCCGAGCAGGGATGCTCACGGTGACGGCAGAGTTAGGCTGTGGACGTGTGGAAAACGATTCGTCCTCCAAAGGGAGTTCAAACGATCCGCAGGCTAGCGTCGCGGCACGTGCTGAGTACGTCGCCAGTGACCACCACCGATCTCGTGCCGATAATGCCCGCACCGCCTGATAACATGGTTGGCGCGGGCTTTAGCTGGTCGCCTTGCGGGGCCACCGGCAGCAGCGCTCACTCTTGACGTCCTTTTGGCTTTTTGGCAGCAATGGCACACTGGTAGCGACGCGGGACGACGCGTCGCTCACCGTTTACGAGGTCTATTCCGGAACTCCCCTGGGACACCTTACACCTCGGCTCCAGAGAAGTTCAGACTCCGTCGCGCCCCGGGTGTCGTTGCGTTAGGCAAGCCATCGTTGCTTTGGACGGGGACTGAGCTTTTTCCGAGCGTGGACAAATTGCCAGGCGATCGTTGGGTCGGCCTTGATGGGAAGAAACTCATGGAGCTACCGCTGGGCGGAAACAATGACAGGTTCTCTCCGAGCGGCGGATGGACCTTGGCTGACGGTGAAGCTTTCCACATTGGTACGGGCAGGCTTGAACCGCTGGACAAGGCTGCGACCGCGTCCGTTTTTACTCCCACCGGCGACGTCATTACTGGCCGTTCTGACGGCACGTTGGCTAAGTATTGCCTTCATACTGACTTGTTGCGTTGAACGTGATCAACGGCTTGCTACGGGCACGTCGCGAACGGCGAGAAGCGGCTGAGACGCAACGGATGTCTGTTCTGTTCGATTCATGGTGCTGTGACTTTTTGGCTAGGTTCCCGAGAGAATCGGTGGTGGGGCGGCAGGCGCGCCCTCAACAGGGATATCGAAGTGCAAGACATCTTTATGGGTTCCCAGCTTCGTGTATAGCGCGATGGCCGGTTCATCTTCAGTAGATGTAGATCTCGCTCCGCTCCTGCTCGAACTTCCTCAGCTCGTAGGCCGCGATGCCCCCGACAACAGCATCATCCTTCAGAGCAGCGAGCGCAATGAAGGTGTCGGCACCGAGCAGTCCGCGCAGATAACCAGCACTCGGTCGCTTATCAGCATAAGTGCCCGCGTCATTGAAGGCTTCACCGAAGGTCGTCAGCAGGGCGTACGTCAGCGCTACGTCATCTGGCGTGAGTTGTCGAACATCTAGAGGCATGCGGGCAGATTATCGCCGGAACGCCAAGTTGCAAGTTGCCCTTCGCTTCGTGCCTCCGCTGTGGGTCGTCGGAAGTTGCGGCCTAAACAAAGCACGTTGCAAGCCACGGGTGGGTCTTCATCGTTGCCAGAAGGACAGTTCGTATTCCACGAGGGCTTCGGGATCGTCCGGTGTCCAGAGGGAGACTTCGAAGGAGCGACCAGGAAAATCGTCGCGGAGTTTGACCTCATGAATCTCCTTCAGCGTGTTTCCGAGGAAAGTGATCTTGTCTCGACTGAGATCAGGACAGCCGAAGTGCTGAAGGTCCGCCATGTGAAAATGATTCATCACGGTCTCAA
>CAZSUA010000011.1:0-42553 GCA_964609655.1 uncultured Polyangiaceae bacterium
ACACCCGGCATCATCAAGTCCGTGAGCACCACCTGAATACGATGCTTGCGCAGTATCTCCAACGCACTTTTGGCATTCTCCGCAGAAAACACGCGCATGTTCTCGCGTTGGAAGATCTTCTCCAAGGAGAGCAAATTGCTGGATTCATCGTCGACAACGAGCAAGCTCACTTCGGGGGAGCCCGGTGTTCCGGCACCCGGTGCGGCACTTTCGGGCGAACTATCGGCGTTGGATGAAGAGTCGTTCATTCCCGCCAATATGTCTTCTTGCACGCATTTCGTCAAACCGATGCCAGATTGTCAGGTTGTCAGTCAGAATGGCACCCCTCCGGATGCGTCTGATCGCTTGTTTTCTCGTGAAAACAGCACCAAAGGTCCATCGCTAGGTCAAGGTACGGTTTTCGCCCATCCCCAAATGCGTTGAATGGATCAGGACGCGCGCCAGGAGCTTGGATCGCTGGCGTACGCTGGGCGATGTGCTTGGCGCTTGGCGGCGCGTATCGGATGCCCCCTGCGTCTCAAACAGATAGTAAGCATGCTTACTACCTGTTTGCACAAGAAAGGTGCCCCGCGCCGGGCGCCAAGATCCGAACCGAACCGAAAATCTCTAACACGCTCTCGAATCAGTCGAGGCTGCTTGGACGGGACACCACGCCGTCGACGGTCATGCGCCACCTTTGGTGCGAGCGAGCTCTTCTTCAAGACGTTTAACCTCCTTGGGTATCACGTAGTCCGACTCCGAAAGCACGAGACGTTCAACGCGTGTCCCGTTTTCCCAAGCGTCGATGATTTCAGGAATGTCTGTGAGCTGCACGTGGCCGTAGAAATAGTTATCGGGCTCGACGGCAATGCACGGACCCACCCAACAGGCATCTAAACAGCTGGCGCTGCACGCTCGAACTTCGAGGTCGGCGAGCTTCTTCTCCTTCAGGCGTGCTTTGAGCTGAAGCAGGAGTTCTTCGCTACCCTGAGCCGCACACGAGCCTTTAGCTGTGCCGTCCGGTCGTCGATTGACGCACACGAACACGTAACGCTTTCGTTGAGCCATGGAGCCCCAATAGGCGCCGATAGATCCTACGGTCAAGGGCTACGAACTCACCTCGCCAAGACAGCGCGAATGGACTCGCTGAAGATGAAAAGCAGCTCATCGAGATCGGCGTCTGGGATATTGAGTGCCGGCGCCGTGTAGACGATATTGCCCAGCGGCCGGAGATACGCCCCTCGCTTCTTGGCCTCTTCATAAACCCGCCAACCAGCACGCCCGAGGTAGCCACTCGCCTCACCTTCGAGTTCCACGGCCCCTAACATCCCAAGGCTCCGAACACTCTTCACTCCGGGAAGCCCCGCGAATGCCTCTACCGCACGCGTTAACTTCTCGGCCTTGGGTGCAGCTTTCTCCAAGATCTGCTCATCCTTGTAGACCGCCAGCACTTCGAGTGCGACCCGAGCGCCCAGCGGATTGCCACAGTAGGTATGTCCGTAATGCAGGGCACGACTGGCATCACCCAAAAACCCATCAAAAACGCGCTCCGAAGCCAGCGTCGCCGCCATCGGCAACAGGCCGCCGCTGAAACCCTTGGCGGTGCACAGGATATCTGGAGCGATCCCTGCGTGCGCGCAGGCCCACATGGGGCCCGTCCGGCCGTAGCCTGTGAAGACTTCATCGGCTACGAACAGGATGTCCAGCTCCTGGGTGAGCGAACGCAGCCGGCGCAGATACTCCGCCGAATAGACACGCATGCCGCCAGCTCCCTGCAGCATCGGCTCAACGACGACAGCCGCAATCTCGTCGGCGCCTTCGCGCAACAGTCGCTCCGCGGCAGCAAACGCTCGCTCGTAGCCATCCTGACCGACAGGGACATGAACACATTCCATCAGCACGTCCGCGAACGGTCGACGAAACACCTCCACCCCAGAAAGCGCCGTCACGCCCAGCGTCTCGCCATGAAAGGCGTCGTCCAGCGCGATGAACCGTCGCCGCAGCGGTCTGCCATTTTGGCCCCAAAATTTTAGGGCGATCTTGATGGCAGCTTCGATCGCTGTCGAACCATTGTCGCTGAAAAGCACCCGCGACAGACCTTCCGGTGCGACGGCGACAAGCTCCTTGCCCAAACGTGCTGCAGGCTCATGCGTGATGCCCGCGAGCGCTGTGTGACACAACGTATCGGCCTGGGCCTTCAAGGCAGCGACCAGCCTTGGGTGTTGATGGCCGAGCAGAGCGGTCCACCACGATGAATTGCCATCCAGATAGGAACGCCCATCCTGATCGAACAAACGGCTACCCTGCGCACGCTCTATAACTAACGGCTCGCCGTGCTCGATGTATTCTTGCATCGGCGTGTACGGGTGCCAGACGTAGCGTTTATCCAGCTGAACAATTTCTTCACGGGTGTAGGTCATAAGCCTCCGAGTCTCAGACTGCCGTCGGGGCCGGCGGGCTCACCGAGCGGAATCAAGAGTGTGACTGTTGTGCCGCGGCTAGGTTCGCTTTCTAGCTTAATCTCCCCCCCATGGGCTTCGATGATACGCTGCACGATGGGTAGGCCCAGACCCGTTCCACTCGGCCGGGTGGTGAAGAAGGGATCCCGTGCGCGATGTAGCGTATCCTCCTCCATACCGCGCCCGGTGTCGCTGATCTCGATTCGCGCGTAGGCTCTTTCGCGTTCGTTGTGACGCGTTACGCTGACGAGGACATTGCCGCCATTTGGCATGGCCTGACAGGCGTTATCCACCAGGTTGTCGAACACCACGCGGAACAAAGTGGAATCGACCCAAATCGTTTCCAGCTCAGGATCGGCGGCAATCTTAAACTCAATGGAGCAATCGTACTTGTCCATCGCTGGCACGCGGCGAGCCATATCAGCCAGCGATATCGGCGCTCTCTTGAGAGTCACGGGCCGGGAATAACGCAAGAGGTCCGTGACCAAGCGATTCAATCGGGCAGTTTCTTCCTCAACGATGCCGAGTAACGTTAAGCGATCCTCCTCCGTGACGCGCTGACGACGCAGGGCAGCCACGGCGTTCACAATAATGGCAAGCGGATTTCGGACCTCGTGGGCAATCACTGCGGCCAACTCGCCAACAGCAGCGAGCTGTTGCTTCTTGATCAGCTCAGCTTGGACAACTTTCAAATCTTCGTGGGAACGGCGGAGCTCGCGCGAGCTATTTTCCAGTTGAACCACACTCTGCTCTAGCGCGCCCGAGGTGGCTTGGTAGCGAAATAAGAGCGTGGTTGCGACACCGAACCCGTAGGCGAGGAAGGCATGCGGGACGAGGTACAGTGAATTGCGGAGCAAACCCGAAACCAGGCCTACATCGTTGGTAACCGCCGCCAGAAGCACTGCAACTCCGACGAAAGCGCTCAGAGCTTCACGGCCTCCTTCTCGAACACGTGCCAACAAGAGCCAACCCGCCAACAACAACTGCCCGACCCAGAGCAGCGATGCGAAATAGGCGCACGGAGCGGAGGCTAGGGTTGAGCTATCGACACCATGCAGAATTCCCACTTCAATGGGTACCCAAGCGTTTGCTCCCCACCATATCGTGAGATTTGCGACCTCCAACACCAACGCTGGAACATACAGCGCCCAAAGCAAACCCTGCGGGCGACGCGCATCCGTGTACCAGTAGACGAAATGAAGATTCACCGGCCCGGCTAAAATCGCAGCGGCGTGTGCAAGCCGGATCGGCCCTAGCTCCTCAAAACTACCCACCGCATACAGCTGAGCAATGCTCCCAGTAATCATGGCGAGAAGGAAGCACAGGACTCCAAACAACAAGTACTCGCTGGGGCGGCGACCCACACGCTCTGCAAGCACGAAGAAGATCCCGAGTGCCACCTGCGCGAGGGTCCAAGCCACCAGCACTCCGGCAAGAAAATCGAAATTCACGAGCATCCAAGTGCTTCCAGTTGAGTATTACTCGTCACGCCCGCAAACCTTAGCGTTCTCTACCAACAAACTCACTCACAAAACGTGACGTCGGCGCTTGGCACAATTCTGCCCACGTGAGCGTTCGCGAACAGCTGCCGGCTTCAATCACCGCAACACGCTTCCCAAGAACCTGAGCGTCGTTGGGATCGTGGGTAACGATGAGCGTCGGCAATCGCAGCGTTTCGAGGTACTCTGCAAGAAACAGCCGCACTTCATACCTAGCCTGCGCGTCGAGCGCTGCCAGCGGCTCATCCAACAGCAGAACGCGTGGCCTACTCGCAAGTGCTCGCCCCAGCGCCACACGTTGCTTTTCGCCTCCCGAAAGTGCAGTGGCTCGGCGTTCGGCGAGCGAACTGAGCTGGAGATCATGAAGGATAGCCTCCACCTGCTCACGTCGTTCAAAGCGCGTGGCTGGAACCGCGGAGCCGCGGACCGCAAACTCGAGATTCTGGCGCACCGTGAGGTGCGGGAACAACGCGTAATCCTGCGGCACGTATCCGATCCGGCGCAGCTCTATGGGACAATCAACGCCTGACTGAGTATTCAGCAGCTCGTCAGCGCCGATCTGGATCCACCCTTCCCGAACCGGCAAGGCGCCCAGCAGGGTGAGCAGCAGGCTGCTTTTGCCTGCGCCATTCGGCCCAACCACAACGAGCGGAGCTTCGGCTGCCACTTGCAAGCTCACATCAAGTGCCAATGTCCCGAGCGGGGTGCGCACGCTGAAGCTGAGGTCGCCTGGTTCGTTCACAGACGTCCCTCAACCGATGCGTGGGAGCGACGTTCCGCAAATCGCACACCAAAAAACAATGCCAGCGCGACAGCCAATAGCAGGATCGAAAGCGCTTGGGCTGCACGCAAATCAGATTCCATCGCCGTGTAGATCGCGAGCGGGAGAGTTTGGGTTTTTCCCTGCAGATTGCCAGCAAACATGAGGGTCGCTCCGAATTCGCCGAGGGCACGCGCGAAGCAAAGAATCGCGCCGCCCACAAGGCCAGGTCCCGCCAGTGGCAAGGCGATGCGAAAAAAAAGCTGAAACGGCGACGCCCCCAAGCTGCGAGCCACGATGAGCAGCCGCGCGTCGATGCGGCGGAACGCTGCGAGTGCTGCCTGCAGAAAGAATGCCGAAGAGACGAACACCTCGGCCAGCACGACGGCACTCGTTGTCAACGCCAATGACCCACCTTCTGGGGAGAACCAGTTAGAAAATGGGCCTTTTTTGCCGAAGGCTAAGAGCAGCGCTAGGCCCGCCACGGCAGGCGGGATCGCTACCGGAAGCACTACCAGCGTTTCAACAAGCTGACTGACTCGGCCGCGACGCAACGCGAGCAGCCAAGCGAGTGGCGTGCCGAGCGTCACGACGATCACGAGGGCAAGTGCACTGGTCCAGAGGCTCAGCTTGAGTGCCGGGGAGGCCAGCGGGTGACGCAGACCAGCTGAGAATTCTCCCCAGGAAGTGCCCAGCATCAGGCAGCCCATCGGAATCACCAGAAACGCCAAGAGGAGTGCTGCGAGCGTTCCGAGGGCGAGCGTTTGCACGCGATGAGCGAGACCGATACGCGTCATGGGTTTGTTTCGCTGGGTGGCAAGAATCCAAATCGCGCGAACAAGGATTGACCGGCACGCGAACGGATTAACGCCACCCACTCCCGAGCCAGAGTCGGATTTTTGGCCTTGGTCAAGGTTGCGAGGGTGTATTCCGCGAGGACCTTGAACTCAGCCGGAATATTGAGAATTCTGACTCGATTTTGAGCCAAGAGCGCGTCGGTTCGGTACACTACCCCGGCGTCGGCTTCGCCTAGGCTAACTTTTGCCAGTACCTGCTTCACGTTCAACTCACGAGAAACGACCTTAGCGAGGACGCGCGACCGAAACTCATGACCTAATACTTTGTTGGCCCGTTCCAGAATCTGGTCCGTGTAACGCCCGATTGGGACCTGGGGTGCCCCCACCACGATTCGCGCGGCGTTCGGCAACTCCGAGAAATTCGCTACCGGAGAGCGAGGCGCAAGCGGCACAATTATGCAGGGCTCATTCCTTGCGAAGACGACTAAACCCTGACAGGCGCCGGCTCGCACCAACGCCTCCGTGTGCTCGCGGTCAGCTCCGGCAAACACATCTGCATTCGTGCTGTGCTCCACCTGCGTTTTCAATTCTCCGGTGCCCGCAAAGTTGAAAGCAACGCGCGCCTCCGGATGCTGAGCCGTAAAGCTGTGACTGAGCTCACTAAATACCTCGCGTAGTGAGCTTGCGGCAAAAACGATAAGCTCCCGCTCCAAGTGCTGAGTGTTGGATGCACCACGGTCACAGGCGACGCACCCACCGAGGAGAGGCGCGAGGGAAAGGGCTCCAAACTTCCTGCGATCCAACGTCTTCATGTTGGAAGGAGTAGGAGTGCCGTTTGCATTGGCCCCGATGGGAGGGGCCAGAAGCCCCTTCTGTCAACCAAGAAGTCGTGTTACGCACTTCGCACCTGCTGGCTCGGCTGAGCCCTCTGGAAACCACGGAAGCCTTTTGTGCCCCAGGAGACCACGCGACAGCTACCGGTCCGCCCCCGAGCTTGCGGAGCTGGAATCAGGGGATTTCAATCCCGGGGTTGAAGGAAAACGAGAGCTACGCTAACGCTGGGCGGCTTGCCTTTTCGCGAGAACTTCGGCCCTGCTGCGCGAGACGGGGGCAGCTTCACTTCCACTCCGTGCGGTCTTAGTTGCGCGCACGCCCAATTTTACAACACCCCCTGCCAGTGATCGCGCCGCTGCTTCGCTGGCATTCCATCCGAGTACAATATCCCAGTTGACGGTCGCGGGGAGCACGGGCGCCGATCCTGGGTCAACGTTCCTGGCGTACTCGCGCTGACGGCGGTTTAGTATGCTCCGCCTGATCCGCAGGTTTCTCCAACTGAGCAGGTCGATCCCCAGGCACTGCCGCCATCGCACAAGCGCTCGTTCCACGTTGCGCCCAGGCCGGCACATGGACCGCCCGCGCCACCCAGTGGACCATCGACGATTCCCTCCTGTCAGATCTTAGTTAACCGCTGAAGCAGAAAGCTAGACTCATTGGTTGGATTGCGCGGAACTTGATCGACTGTCAGCACGAGCTGAACGCGGGTGATCTGCGCGCCAGCCGACATGGCTTGGGCAAGGCCGGAGAGATCAAATCGGAGCATACTGCGTCGCGCGCCAGAACCGTTGCTTCCGCCAACATAGAGGAACTCGTCAGCGCCGTTGTTGTGGTTCTACGTCGTCGTATCGATGTCGCTGATGCTCGTATCGGCGGCAGCTGTCAGGAATCGCCACCGTATTATCCGAGCGAATCTGGCACTTCAATCTTGAGTGATGCCGCAAATCGAGAAGCCGAGTTCCCCGTTGACGCAACTACACGGTGGTGGAGGAGCTTAAGACAATCGAACTGATAGAATGAGGCGGAATCCTGTGGCGGCTTGGGGACTACTCCGGGACGGAACTTGGAGTGGGTTGATGAGGACAGTGGCAACGCCGAGCACGAGCCGAGACGCGCTGACGCCGCATTGCTTCACGCGCGCCTGAACCAATTGTCCTGTCCTGGGGGATGCCTTCGAACCCAATGTGCTAGGGATGAATGCTAGAGTCTTGCGTTACAGACATGAACCCTGTGCTGCATATCCTGGTTTGGGGAGGTGCGTTCGGCCTCGCGTTTTTGGCTTGCTCCGGGAGTGGCAGCGACCCAGGCCCTCCGACACAGGACGGCGCTACGGGGCAAGCGTCGGGAGGCACGAATGGGGTAGGTGGAAGTATAGCCAACGAGGTAGGAACGACGACCGGTGGTAGTCCGAGCGAGGCCGGCGGGGCTAGCAACGCAAGCGGGGGGACCAGCAATTCCGCAGTGGGGGGCAGCCCCGCGCAGCCTCCGGCTGGCAGCTACCGCGTGTGCACGCCGTGGGTCAGCTCAACGGTCGCGAGCCCGGAGATTGGCGTAGAAGGCGACGGCAAGTCGGAGGTGGGCCAGATGGGTTTTTTCGATCAACCCGAGCTCACACCCAACCCGGCCTTACCGCAGGGGAGGATGGTGGAGTTCACGATGAAGTCCGCGGAGAGCAGCTTCTATCCCGGGATCAAGGGGCCCTACGAGCGGCGTGTCAAGGTATTCGTTCCATCCCAATACATTCCCGGTACCCAAGCGCCCTTCATCATCGGAAACGACGGCTACGATTTTCAGATCCCCAACACGCTCAACAATCTCATTCCTGGCAAGTGCTTGCCGGTCATGATCGGGATCTTCGTAGGGAACGGCGGCGGGGACGCGCCCGGCAGTCAGCGCGGTCTCGAGTACGACACCGTCTCGGGAACGTTTGGGCAATTTCTCATCGCTGAAGTTCTCCCGCGCGTCGAGCTAGAAGCCGGAGTCCTGCTGACGACGGATCCGGAGGGGGGCGCTCTCGTGGGCACCAGCAGTGGAGCTGCGGGGGCCTTCACTGCAGCTTGGTTTCACCCCGAGCGATTCAGGCGCGTGATCAGCTACTCCGGAACCTTCGTCGATCTGCAGAGTGGCCAGGACGATCAGTCCAAGGCCGCTGAAGCGATGTATCCGTATGGAGCCTGGGAGTATCATCAAAACATTATCCCGCTTTCTCCCCTCCAGCCCCTCCGAACCTGGCTCATGCGTGGCGAATTCGATTCGATCATCGGTAGTCCGACAGGCAGGCGTAACTGGCAGGTGGCCAACGACAACATGTTCACCGCATTGATACAAAAGGGCCACCATGTGCAGTACCAAATAGCGCTGGGGAGGGGCCACTCGGAAGACGCGCCCGTGGGGTTCTCAATTCCGCAGGCGATGATGTGGGTTTGGCGGGGCTATCCGCTCCAATGAAGGCATCTGCTACCATCGGATCGACGTTCTCCGTGCAGACTGCGGGCTTCGTTGTCGGCGGCGACATGCACGGCTCGCTCTCGGACGACTCGAAAACTGAAGTCAACGCGTAGCCACTCCCGGATTCGCCATCAGATGACGCGATGACAGGCGGCTCCCGACTCACGCTGGTAGCCGACCGAGGTTTCGGAAAGCTTCCAGGGCGGAGCGAGAAGAATCTGCGCTGGTGAACTGAAAGTCCTGCTTGCGCGCGATTTCGACGTGATAGTGCTGTGCGAGTGGTGCTAACTTTAACGCGGTCTCGGTACACCTTATTAGATTAGGGTGGAACGTTGATTCCGTTGGAGTTACCATGATCCTTCGACACGGTTTAAGGTTGCGATTTCGCGCCTACGTTTCTTTCCTGTGCGTCGTCTTCGGCGAAGCCGCTGTTCTCGCGTGCGGTGGTGGAAATACTGAACGAGGGTTCAACAAGCAGAGCCAAAGTGGGGGCAGCTCGTCAATGGGCCTTGGCGGGTCTTCCTCGGTGCTTGGGAGCTCGGGGAACTCAGGAGGCGCGGTAGGAGGCAAAGCGGCCGCAGGTATTGGCGCGACCCCCGGCCACTCTGGAGGTGGCGGGTCTTCAGCAGCGGGCGGTTCGTTCAGCGCGAGCGGCGGCTCATTGAGCGGCGGCGCTGGGAGCGGCGGAGTCGCGAATGCTGCGGGCGGGGTTGCAAGTGCGAGTGGGGGTACGCCCGCCGGGCTCAACGCTAGCTGCAATGGTCTGCCCCCGACCTGCGGCCCGCAAGAAACCGAAGACTGCTGCGCTAGCCCGCTGTTGCCCGGGGGAATGTTCTATCGCGGCGAGAATACCGACAACGGAGCCCCGGCAACGTTGAGCCCCTTTCGCCTGGACCGCTTCGAAGTCACGGTGGGTCGCTATCGCAGATTTGTGGAGGCGTACGACGCCTGGCGCAGCGCCGGCCATCCCAATGCGAACGAAGGCGCCCATCCCAACGCACCCGGTACCGGTTGGGATCCCGCCTGGGACTCAGAGCTTGCGATCCTGGCACCCAACGCCGCGACCCTGCGCCAGAACTTGGCGTGTTCCGCTGCTGGCAATAACACTTGGTCCGATGCACCCGGCGCCCACGAAACGCGGCCCATTGGTTGCGTGAATTGGTACCAGTCTTTCGCCTTCTGCATTTGGGATGGTGGCTATCTGCCTACCGAGGCGGAGTTCAACTTCGCGCAAACAGGAGGCGATGAACGACGCTACCTGCCGTGGTCGTCGCCTCCGAGCGCTCAGCAATATGATCGCAAGTATGCGAGCTTCGAGTGTGGAATTGAGAACGGCCTTGAGGACTGCATCTTCAGAGTCGGCGCTCACCCGCTCGGCGACGGGCGGTTCGGGCAGGCGGATCTCGGGGGGAACGTGTGGGAATGGACCTTGGACTACGAGGTCGAGTACCCCACACCCTGCCAAGATTGCACGAGCATGCTCGATCCTGGTGGGCCAGCTTCAGAGGGTCGGATCATGAGAGGGGGGGGCTGGGCCAATGGGTCAAGCGGGATGCGTGTGGGGTATCGCATCGGGCACAACCCGCAGAGCATGCGCGTTGGTTTTCGCTGCGCTCGCAATCCTTGACGCGCCCCGCGGCGAGGGCTCCTGCCCTACGACAGCGCCAGCATCCGTTCGATAGGCAAGCGAGCCCGCCTTCAGAGGCTTTCTTCCATGACAAGCTCGGGGTCCAGCTCGGGCGGGGCGGGAATGAACACCTTCTCTGGGGCGGCCTTTCCCACTCGGTGCAGGATCCCAGATTCGGTCGCCACGATGTGAGCTTCGAATTGGCGTCCGCGCTGTTGGTTCCCTCCACCGCAACGTCCACAATCTCGCGTTGGGGGTCTTTTGCCGCAAAGCTCACTACAGCGGCGCAATGAATAAGTGCGTCGGCATCGGAAACGACGCCATCCCAAACGGCCGGATCTAACACATCCGCTTTCACACCTCAGGCGCTCGCCGCCCGCGCCTGTTTCGCAGACTACCCGAACCCGCTCAGTGTTCATGGTCGCACTCCAGCAGTCGAGACTCCAACAGAAGAGGGTCGAACCCGCTGCGGCGTTCCGGATCGCAGTAGCTCCAGGCGCGGGGCGGCCTACGAACGCCGTCTCAAATGACCGAGCTTCCTCGGGGGTTTCCCCTCCAAGTGCATATTCGAGGTATTCTGCCTAACGTCCACCCGAGGAAGACCGATGTTGACACCAAACGCCCAATTGCGTGCGCGTTGCCCGAGCTTGACCTGCTTGCTCTTCGCCGTTTCCTGTAACTCCACGTCCGGCAACGACACTCACCAAGGCAGCCGCTCTCGGCAAGAGCTAGCCCACTCCACGCCTACGCCCAACACGACCAACCCGAGCCGCCTCCGTGTGGTCACGGCTACAGCGGCTAACATTGCCACTGCGGCGACCGACGAATTTCGTTTAGCGTTCGGCTCTTGCAACAAACAAAACTTGCCTCAACCGCTCTGGAAGGTGATCCAAGGAACCGACCCCCACGCTTGGCTTTGGTTGGGCGATATTGTGTACGCAGATTCAACCGACAACGTGAACACGATCCGAGCGGCGCACCGTGTGCTCAACTCCAATCCAGATTACCAATCGTTCACACGCAACCGCCTTGTGTTCGGCACGTGGGACGACCACGATTTCGGCGAAAACGACGCCGGCAAGGAATACAAGCTCAAGCAGAATGCCCAGGCGGCTCTGCTAGATTTCCTCAAAGTACCTGCAGATAGCCCGCGACGCCAACAGGAGGGCGTGTACACCGTCCAAGATCTAGATGGCGGTCAAATCCGCGTGTTTGTTTTGGACACTCGCTACGAACGAGACACACCAGGGCAAAAGGCCACAGTGTTAGGGGAAGAGATCGGCGATATCCTGGGAGAAAAGCAGTGGGCCTGGTTTGAGCAAGAGATTGCCAAATCCCGCGCTCGCGTGCATGTAATCGCTTCTTCGATCGAGGTAGTGCCCGACGAGCACCAATCGGAATGTTGGGGTAAATTTCCCGTAGCTCGTTCCCGCCTCCTCAACCTTCTGGCACAATATTCGAAGGCGACTACTGTGATCCTAAGTGGCAACCGCCACTTTGCGGAGCTTTCGGTCATGAAAAAAGGGAACACCACTTACGTGGAGCTCACGTCAAGCGGGCTTACACATTCGTGGCAAGGGGCCATCAAGGAGCCCAACCAGTACCGCCGGGGGCAACCGTACACGGGGCTCAACTTTGGTCTGCTTACACTGGAGGCTCGGCCCCCTCGCCTCACAATCGAGGCGTTGGGGCGCCAGGGGGAAGTGGAGCTCCACTACGAACTCGCCGTTCCGCCGCTTGCCACAGCTGGCCTCGTCGTCGAGCCAGCGTCAGGCCAAGCGCCATCAGGCCCGCAGTAAGAAAGAGCATCCCGCCCGGCGACGTGACCGGGACCGCGGCTGGAGTTACCGGGGGGCGGGAAGTACCGGGGCACTTCTCGCAACTGACGCTCCCGAGAATATCGTAACACTGATTGGCACTGCCCGTCGGTGACACGGCCCACCCATTGGCGTTGTCCCATTGCATGTACGCGGACTCATCCTCCCCACAACCGAGCGTCGAACTCGTCATCAGGCCGCAATGCTGGAGAGCGCAGTAGGCGTTTCCGTTGATGCTGCGCTTTGCCACGTTGGCCCAGAGCTCCAAACTGGCGGTCGGGTGAGCCTCGACGTCGGCTTGATGAAGGTCTTATCCGTCGCGTGTGCGGGTCTGGGTGCCAGCACCAATGCCACTGCCGGAATCAAGGTAACAAGACAATCGAACCGAGAAAATCTGGCAGAAGCAAGATGAGCCCGCCGACCTCCGCTCAGCTACTCACTTTGGCTCTTGCCAGGCATCCTGACCACCAGGCTGTGTATTCCGAAGGATTCGAGCACGACAGCCGTCGCGGGTACCCCACCACGAAGCGGTGCCCAGTAGCGGCCTCCGGTGACCGCGCAGGCCAAGCCCCCTCAAATCGCTGAGGCTATGGAGCGCGCCGATCTCAGGCTTTCGCCTCGATTGCGGCAACGGTCCCGCGCTCTACCACCACCAGGTCCGGCACCGTAGATTCGTAGGACGTTGCATGGATGATAGAGAGAGCCTTGCGGGCGGCCTGTATCCCAAGTTCGCGGAAATCGTAGCGCATTGTCGTAAGGTCGGGTCGTATGAAGCCGAGGATTTTCATGTCATCAACGCCCATCACCGATACATCCCGCGGCACCGAAATATCATTACTGTCAAGCTCGCGAATGGCGTTGAGCGCCAGATAGTCGTTGTGGCAGAATACCGCGGAAGCTGACCTCTGCCGGATCAGTGTTGGCAGCGCGGCTGGATCAAGAGTGCGCTCCATCAGTACACCCCGAGACTCGGCCGCCTGCAAGAATCCACGGGCGCGATCGATCTGGGCAGAGAACGGATATCCGCTGTCCAGGTACAACACGCTGCGGTGCCCCTTCGAATACAGATACTCAAGAGCCGTGGAGCCGGTACGGTGTTCGTTGGCGGTTATCGAGACTACAGCCGGATTGTCTATATGGTGGATGACGGAGATGAGTTGCGCCTGCCTGGTAGCGGGAAGAGTCACTCCCTGGGGAAAACACAGAATGGCCTTGCACCCGGCAAACTCCAAATCCTTGATCGCCTCCTCGTATTCCTCCTCGGCAGGTACAATCATAAGTAGGTGCTGATTGCGTACGAGTTCCTGGCGTGCCCCCAGGAGCACTTCGACTTCGTTCTCAATACCAAGTCTTCCTGCGGGTATCACCGCTCCGACAAACGGCAGATGCCCCTTGACCAGTGCGTATCCCCTCAGACTTGGCCGGAAGCCCTTGCTGCGGGCACATTCGATAACCTTTTGGCGAGTGTCGGAGCTGATTCCCGGGCGGTCATGCAAGGCACGATCGACCGTGCCGATCGACACGCCACTCAGCCGGGCAATTTCCTTTATGGTGATCGAAGGGTCTGGTTCCACGAATAGCCTCTGTGCTTTGTATTGCCTAAACCCAGATTTCGCACCGCCTAGCCAGTCATGGCACTGGATCTGCTCCTTGCCGTGGGGATCCCTTGCCGCCGCCCAGAGCTCCCCCCATCCCTGGCCGACCGAAGGCCACGTTAAATTTAGCTTGCGTTAACGTTAACGTAACGGTATCCTGCTGGCTAGGCGGTGACGGCATGCCCGTTCTGAGAAACGATTTTATGCAGCTCAAAACTCCCCGGAGGGTCCCCCCGTTCATCCCCCTGGCGCTCCTCTCCTTGTCCCTCGGATGCAGCGCGGAGCTGTCGGGTTCTGGCCCTAGTTCTCCCACCGTCGGACCTGCAGCTCAGTCGGATGGTAAGCCCTCAGTGGACACGGTGGGTGAGCCGACAGCTGGAATGCCACCGGTTGCGAACCCCGCTCTATGCGCAGCGGCCGCCCTCGCCCCCGCGCGAGTACGAAAGATCACGGACGAGCAATACGCAAACCTCGTATCGGATCTGTTTCCGGGCGTAACGCCCTTGGCCGTCGTCACGCCGGGCGCTGAGAGCACGACCATCAAGGACTCCGACGAGTTCGTCGTTCGCAGTCCCTTGGTGAACCAGTACCACCTTGCCGCCGTCGACACGGCAACACAGGTTGGGCTTAGGTTGAGCGAACTGCTCCCGTGTACCACGGCCGTTTCGGATGTGGGTACACGAACTTCTTGTGCCACGGAATTCATCCAAACCTTCGCACCCCGTGCTTATCGTCGTCCCGTCTCCTCGACTGAGGGAGCCGCTTTGCTGGCCGTTTTTGAAGTTGGTGCCACCGCATCCTTTTCGCGCGGGGTGGAACTCGTGGTGCAATCCGTCTTGCAGTCGGCTGATTTTATTTACCGAACGGAACTTGGCGAGGCGACAGCGCCGGGACCTGAGGTGGCGCTTACTCCCTACGAGGTGGCTTCTTCACTCGCGTTTTTCTTTCTTGGACGCGGCCCCGACCCCGAACTCTTACAGGCCGCTTCGCTGGGCTCCCTGTCCAACGCGAACCAGGTGCAGACACAGATTGCGCGGTTGATGGCTCTGCCGGACGTGCAAGCTCGACTGGATCGGCTGTTTATTCAGGTGTTGGGGGCGAATAAATCACTTACCGCAGAGCGCGACCCAGCTCTCTTTCCTCAACTGGACGCCCGCCTAAGGAGCAGCATGGCGGAGGAAGTGAACCAATTGGTTAACGAAAACGTTTGGGGATCCGGTTCACTCCCCGGCCTGTTTACCTCCCATCGCGGCCTGCTCGATGAGCAGCTGGGGGCGTTTTACGGAGTCTCGGTGGGCGCTTCCACAACGGCGCAGGTCATGGAACTTCCGGCCACCCAGCGGTCGGGAATTTTGACCCGTGGTGCGACCCTGCTCGGCCTTCGTACCGGGTCACGTTCGGTTCACCGCGGCCTCTTCTTATCGGAAAAGTACTTATGCCGCAGTGTTCCCACCCCCCCGGCTGCCCTTCAAGCGCAAATCGATAGCATTCCCGCGCAGAACCTGACGGATCGGGAGATCTCGGAGCTTAGAGCCTCCAAGCCAGAATGTAGCGCGTGTCACGCGCAGTTCGACGGGTTGGGGCTTGCCTTCGAGCACTATGACCTCATAGGTTCGTACTTGACGGAGCGCGATGGTGCGCCAGTTAACGCGACTGGCGCGCTTGCTGGCACAGACGTTGACGGACCCTTCGACGGAGTCCTGGAACTCAGTAGTCGCTTCGCTACGAGCCACGACGTTGCCAATTGCATCTCGCAGGAGGTAATGTCATTTGCGCTGGGTCGTCACCTCAGTAGTCCAGAGACCTGTTCAGTGAAACAGTTGGTTGAGCCGTGGAGCAAGGGGCCCAAACGGCTGGATGATCTCCTCCGTTTGCTGACGGACAGCCACCTTTACCTAAATCGGACGAAGGGAACTTGAGATGAAACGCTGGAATCCTCGCCTTGAATCCACCAGAAGGGGTCTTCTTCGCGGTTTAGCCGGTGCCGGCCTGGCGTGGCCCTTTGCGCGCCTTCTCGATCCCCGCCTGAGCGACGCGCAGGCTGCCGCTCCGCAGCGCCTACTGGTTATCGACATGCCTAACTGTACCTGGCTCCCCGAATGGGTGCCTACGGGGGGGCGGAACGTTCAGCAGGCATCTGGCGACGCCAAAGTGTTCCAATACGGGCTCTCTTCCTCCCCGGTAGAGGCCATTCGCCAGTATACGACGATCATCAATGGGATCGGGATCGATCGCCCGGGTGGCGATCCGCACGTTGCCTCTCAGATCCATTTCATGTCTGGAGATGTGAAGCTGGACGCGGAGAGTAACTCCCCTAGTATCGATCAAATCTTGGCTAAGAATTCACCAACCCTCAAGGCCGGGCAGATTGTCCCCTCCGTGACGCTATCTGCTCATACGACCGGCGAAAGCGAACAGCCCAGTATTCACATCATTTCGTTCGACGATAACCTGCAGGCGATCCAACCGCAGAATAGCCCGTACGAGGCGTACCGGTCGCTTTTTTCCGGGATCGCGGCGACTCCGCTCCCTCCCGGGGACGAGACTGCCGCAGCAGCTAAGCTCGCGCAGAATCGAAGCGTCCTCGACTTTGTGGATGCGAGCATTCACAGCATGATTGCGCGGGCCCCAGCGTACGAAAAGCAGAAGCTCGATGCACACCTGCAAGGGCTGCGTGAGCTTGAGCAGCGCTTGCTGGTCACTCAAAATACGAGCGGTGCGGCGCTACCAGATCCTGCGGCTATGCAGAATTTGGCGCTGAATAGCACTCAGGATCATGACAAGGTTATTAATTCCTTCTTTTCAATCTTGAAGGCTGGGTTCCAATTCGACCTTACCCGGGTCGGAACGTTCATGTTTGCGAGCGGGCACAATTGGGTCAATATGAAGCCATCCTACCTGCCCAACCTAAGCCAGAATGGGAATGTACACGAGGTGACGCATATCGACTATGCTGGTAAGAATGTCGATATGCGCATGATCACCGGGTGGTACCTTGATCACGTCGTTACGTTCGTCCAGAACCTCGCGAATACGCCTGATATCGGTGGCGGAACCATTCTCGACAATACGCTGATCGTGTTTTTTAGCGAAGTGGCGATCACTGGAAATGGTCTTAACGGTCAGCATGATTCGAGCAACATCCCCCTGTTGATGATAGGCGGCCAGGCATTGGGCAATCAGGGTGGCCGTTGCCTTCAATACAGTGGCCGTACGACGAACGATTTCTGGGCCACGATCGCTCCGAAGCTTGGAGTTGCGATGGACAATTTCGGAAACCCGGGCAGCAATACCGGTAAACTTCCGGAGCTATTCACCGGTTAAATTCCTACTGAAGCTCGTTCGATTGACAGAAGCTCCGTGAGCGCACCGCGTCACCAGGTGTCCGCAGCGGTGTGGGCGTGCGTGGTGCAGCCGTCGTGCCGGTGTCGTCGACTTTGCCCCCTATTCGCCAACGAACTCCTTCCCGCCTAGTACCAATCTGGTATGTTCGCACCCGCTGGCTCGGCTGAGCCACCTAAAAACCACGGAAGCCTTTTGTGCCCCAGCCCTCGCGACAACTACCAGTCCGCCCCGAGCTTGCGGAGCTGGAGCGCCAAGCCGAAGAACTCTTGCTTCGGTCTGGCAAGAAAGAACTCGCCGACGCTCAGTTTGCGCTTGCGCAAAGCTATGGAGTGACGAGCTGGGCGCGCCTCACGCTGGCCTGCCATTTGACGCACGCGCTCTGGGAGGACGACGGAGCCGCCGTGCGCAGGCTGGTCACCGAACAGCCAGCATTGCTCGGTGAAGACGCGCGCGGTGTGCATGGCAACTGGGGCCCGCCGATGTCGTACGCTGCGAACCTTGGACGAACGGCGATCGTTGAACTGCTTTTCGGGCTCGGTGCTAAAGATCTCAACCACGCGTTCGCGCGAGCCTGCCTACAAGGCCAGCTTGTGACAGCGCGTAAGCTTTTTGAGTACGGTGCACGCCCAAGGCCAGGTGCTGTGATGGGTCCCGCCGAAACGCTCAATGCGGCTGGCCTTGAGCTGTTGCTCGAGTTAGGCGCCCCCCTTTCGGATGAGTTCGGCAACGTGCTCGCACCGGTAGCGCTGCTCCTGCAAACCTACGCTCGCAATCCGGAGGGCAAGCGCGCTTGCCTCGCGCTGTGTACTAACGCGGGAGTTGAATTTCCGGATACTCCTCCCCTCGCATTGCATCGCGGACGTATTGATCTGTTGGCCGCTCAGCTCCGGAGAGAGCGAGGAATGTTAACACAAACCTTCTCGCACCAAGAGATCTATCCGCCAGCGCTCGGTTGTGATCACGACGAGTCGTTGGCGCTGCATGGGACACCCATCGCTGGCGGTACGCTGCTGCACCTCGCGGTGGACACCGATGAAATGGAGATCCTTCGCTGGCTGCTCCGAGAAGGTGCGCCAGCCGATGGAAAGGCCACTACCGATGCGGAGGGTTTCGGTGGCCACACTGCGCTCTTTGGCTGCGTCGTATCGCAACCGTTCAGAACTGGACGGCAAAGGGACGCGGACTGTGCACGGTTGCTGCTCGCGCACGGCGCCAACCCGAATGCGCGGGCTTCGCTTAGGAAACGCCTGCGTTTCGTGGAAGATGAAAGCACGCACGAATTCCGAGATGTCACGCCGTTAGCTTGGGGAGAGCGCTTCCACGATCAGGCGTGGGTGAATCGGGGGGCGATGCGCGTGATCGCGGAGCACGGCGGGACACTCTAAGTTCGGTCGCGATCAACCGCACCCGCGAACAGCGTTACCCGCCCACGCCGCCGTTGCCACTCATGCCAGCTTGACCACTCATTCCGCCGCCGTTCGCACCCGCTTGTCCATTGGTGCCACCCGCTCCGCCTGTGGCGCTTCCACTACTCCCACCCGCTCCGCCTGCGCTGTTTCCCCCGGCCGACGGTGCACCACCGGTTGCCGCCACTCCTCCGGTGCCGCCCGTGCCCATATCGACTCCGGGGACCGCGCTGTACAAAACACTCGGCGGAACTACGAAGTACGTGTGACCAGGTTTTCCTTGCGGATCGCTCGGCTTCGCCCAGCGCACTTCACAGAAGTCATTCCCGCCGCCCTCTTTGTGGAAGATGTCGATGTAGTAGTACTTGCCCTCGGTGAGCGGAATAGGGCCCGATTTTTGTCCGGGCAACAAGAAGCTGTTAGCCGGTGAGTAATCATCCACCACGGCGATCGGTCGCGCCTTATCCGGCGTGCTGAGGCTCAGCCAGAGTTGCGCCGAGTTGTCAGAATCCAGCCAGAACACGTAAACGCCGGTTTCTGGCGCTTTGATGAACCCACGAATCCGTTGTCCGTAATTTTCCGCCCAATCCGTTGGCTGCAGGGGATTTCCGGGTGCGTGTGCCAGCAAGCCGGTCATCAGCTGATCCGAAAAGTTGGGGTGGTCCGGGAAATCAGGGGAATACATCCGAGAAGTGAGCGCCGCGATCGAGCTCGTGTTGCCTTGAAAACCTACGTGGGGGATATCGTTCCAGACTTCGCGCAGCACAGTGCCGGGGGCGCCGACGATCATCGAACCCGCGCAGCCGTCGTCTGGATTGCAGCCTTGATCACCCGTGTTGTAACCGGAGACATCCTTGGTGGACCCCGAATAGTCTGGCGGCATGCCACCTGAGGCGGGCGGCACCGACGCCATTACGCTTCCCCCCGTCCCTCCGCTTGCCGTCGAGTTCATGATGGGTTTGATAACGGGACGCGCTGCGTTGACTGCTGGCTTTCCACCGAGCGCGTCAGGTTCCAACACACCTCGGGGCGGGCTTCCTTCGGGCGACGAACAGGCATACGCCGTCGCCAGGAACGCACCCACCGTACTGACCCAAACGAACTGCTTCGCCATATAGATGTCTCCGATGCGTTCGAATTTGGTTCTTCGACGCTTCCGCTTCTTGCGACAGACTATGCCCACTCTGTCACTCGCGAGCAAGCGACGCGTGCGTTGCGGCTCAAGCATTCTCGTTGCGACACGCGACGCCGGCTTAGCGACATGAACCGTGAGTGAACTGTGCTAGAGCTGGTACTCGTGGATGCCAGCCGTTCGTCGTTCATTCGAGAATCTTAACAATTACAGACTCTCAACCACCGGCCAAGCCACCTCAGTTGAACTTTTGCGACGCAAGGCACGCCCCTGTGCTTGCCCAACAGGCCTACTGGGCAAGCCTGAGCCTCAAGTCCGTGGGATTCTGGGGTGCCGAACCAACCCGCTCGCACCCCCAAAGCCGATCTGGTACGTCCTCGTGCGCATGAGCTACGTCGTCTTAGCCAGGAAATGGCGACCCGCGAGTTTTGAGGATTTGGTCGGGCAAGAGCACGTTGCCAAAACCCTCGCCAATGCGATCGCTGCCAACCGCGTCGCGCACGCCTTCTTGTTTACGGGAGCACGCGGCGTGGGCAAAACGACGAGCGCTCGCATCTTGGCCAAGGCTCTGAATTGCATGCGTCCCCCGGGTAGCGTCCCGGCAGGGATCGACCCTGGCCCCACCGCTATACCCTGCCAAGTGTGCTCAGCGTGCAAAGAGATCACGCTTGGCACCGACATGGATGTGCAGGAGATCGACGGCGCCAGCTACAACGGCGTGGATGAGGTGCGGAGGCTGCAGGATTCGCTGCCGTATCGCCCTTCCCGCGACCGCTACAAGATCTTCATCGTGGACGAAGTTCACATGCTCTCGCAGAGCGCGTGGAACGCGTTCTTGAAAACCTTGGAGGAGCCGCCTCCACATGTGAAGTTCATTTTCGCGACAACGGAGGTGCGGAAAGTCCCCGTTACCATCCTCAGCCGCGTGCAGCGCTTCGATTTTAAGCTCATTCCGACGCGACTGATCGCTGATCGCCTGCGCTATGTGCTTGGCGAAGAGGGCCTCAAGGCTGACGAACTCTCGCTCTCGATTGTGGCGCGCGAAGCCGCCGGGAGCATGCGCGACGCCATGAGCCTGCTCGATCAGGTGATCGCCTGGGCTGGAAGTGAGCTCACAGGAGCTGGCGTTGCCGAGGTGCTGGGCGTCGCCAGCCACCAGGTACTGCATGATATCGCAGGGTCGCTCGTGAAAGGCGACGCCGGCCGCTGTTTGTCGGTGGTCGCGGACCTCGCGGTGCAAGGTTACGATCTGGCGCATGTGGCGCGGGATATCCTGTCATTACTCCGCGATTTAGTGGTGGCGAAGGTTCACAAGGAGCCTGAAGCGCTACTCGATCTTGCGGATGAAGAGCGAAAAGATGTCGTCACGCTTTCGGCGAGTGCTGAGCTCGATGATCTGATCCGTTTGCACCAGGGGTTTTCGGAAGGGTTCGACACTGTAGCCCAGAGCGGACACCCACGTTCCGCTCTGGAAATGTTGTTGGTGCGCTTGGCGCGCAGGCCACCACTCCTTCCGATTGATGACCTGATCGGGCGCCTTGCCCAACTGGAACGGCGACTGAGTGGTCGCGCCATTCCAGCGCCGGCACGCGCACCTCAGGGTCCACCGGCTGCAAGCGCCGGCTCTCCCCGCGGAGACATGCGCCCGCGCGGCCGCGAGGGACAATCGCCGCCCAGTGCCCGGCCCGCGCCCACGGACTCATCGGACGAGCCGCCACCGGTATCCGAACCGTTAGCCTACACGCGCCAAGCGGCCGAACTAACACCCCATCCCTTTCCTGAGTTTCCGGAACGACGGTCTGAGTCCGCCCGGCCGCCGCAGTCCGCCATCATCAAGGGCCGAAATGGCGGCCTGTTGCAGGATCCTATTTTCCTCGAACACTGGCGATCGGTCGTCGAAAAGCTAGAGGCAATACGCCCTGAGTTAGGCGCCTATCTCGGACACGCGGTGCCGCTGACGCTTGCGGCTCCTAACGTCGTGTTGGCATGGGAGCCTGGAAGCGTCTTTGCGCTGCAGGCCGGGTCGCCCGAAAATCAGGCGCTGCTTGAGACCGCACTCTCCGACCATTTTGGCTCTCCCACAACTGCCAGTCAGAAGCTGGAAGCTCCCGAGGGACGGGATTTCATGTCGCTCCTTAGCATTCGAACTGAACAGGCCGAACTGGCACGTAAACAGGCCATCGAACGGGCTCGGAAACACCCCGCCGTCGTGCTAGCCATCGAAGTACTGGGCGCAAAGCTTAAGGACTTGAAGCTCGGTGAACCTGACGTACTTCACTAGTGCCGATGCTACCTTCTAAGCTCACCCGTTTGATCCAGCTTCTCAGCCGCTTCCCCGGCGTTGGAGAGAAGACGGCACAACGCTTCGCCTTGTATCTGATCCAACACTCGGATTTGTCCGATCAACTGGGCCGCGAGCTCACGGAGCTTTCTGCGAGCATTGTTGTGTGCGAACGCTGTGGAAACATCGCGGAGCGCGCGCTGTCTCCACCCTCCTTGTGCACGGTGTGCACGGATCCTCGGCGCCACGGTCGGCTGCTCTGCATTGTGGCACGCGTGCAGGATCTGTTGGCTATTGAACGCAGCGGGGCGATGCGCGGGCGCTATTTCGTCCTGGGCCGGCTGCTCTCGCCACTCGACGGGATTGGCCCCGAAGAGCTGCCGCTTCAGCAACTCCTAAGACTTACGGAAGCCGAAAATGTTGAAGAAGTGATCATCGCAACACCGCCCTCAGTCGATGGTGAAGCCACTGCGCTGTTCTTGGCGCGTGAACTCGGAAAACGAGCCCTCAAGCTTTCGAGGATTGCGAGTGGCATCCCACACGGTGGGGACCTCGAATTTGCTGACCAGATCACGCTCGGCCGCGCCATCGACGATCGAAGGGATCTTGGCTCGTAGGGAGGAAGAAAGACGTGCAAACGCACCCGCGCCGCTTGATTCGCAGGGATGCCGAGGCCAAGATGCCCGACACCCATGCGGACTCCTGTTTCAACCCCTGACGCGCCTGCGGCCATTGGCCCGTACAGCCAGGCGGTGCTGGCAGCTGGGTTCGCATTCTTGAGTGGCCAAATTCCTCTTGATCCAGAAACAGGCGAACTTGTTCCTGGGCCGATCGAAGCGCAAACGGAACGCGTGCTTCAGAACCTGAAAGCGGTGCTCAAGGCCAGCGGCAGTTCCCTCGCTAACGTGGTGAAGACCACTATCTATCTGATCGACCTCGCAGACTTCTCCAAAGTGAACGCCGTGTATGGTGCGTACTTTGGGTCCCATCCACCCGCCCGCGCAACCGTGCAAGTCGCCGCTCTCCCCAAGGGAGCCCGTGTTGAGATCGATGCCATCGCGCAGATCTCGGAAGAGCCAAACCCGCCATGAGTCAGCCCAAAGCCATTGATGAAGCCTTGATCAAAGCCACCAAAGGCCAAGCGCTGGCCGCTGTTGAGAAAACTGGCGACCGCTATCCTGAACTCATCCGAAAATGGGTTGAATCGGCAAACACGGAGGCGCTGCTCAGCGTGGCCGACGCTCCCAGCGGTAAGGCGCGGAAGGAAGCGAAAAGAGCGCTGAATGTGCTGAAATCAAGAGGCGTGAAGTTCGATGAGCCGTCCCACGTGGTCTCGTTGCGCAGTCGCACCGATGAACCAACCGATGAAGCGTGGCTCATACCACCGGACAATAATGCCACCATTGGTTTGGTCGTGGTTCGGCGCAGTGCCACCAAGCACCATCACGTGGTGTTTGTATTTGTACATCCAGCCCTAGGGATCCGGCGCGTGGAAGGTGGGATGTTGAGCCAATCTCAATTCAAGGATGCCCTACAGCGTGCCCTGCCTGTACCCGACAGTCGCGCGGTTCAGGTGCCGGTTGAATGGGCTCGCTTTCGGATTGCCGCAGGTCACCGCCTGCACGCCGAGACGAAGTTGCCCGTGCCCCTCGGCTGGACGAGCAACCAAGCACTGCTTGGACCCGTCCCGGAAGACGTTGTGGCACACCCCTTCGAGTCGGAAGGACTAGAGCTTGCGGACGACGACGCACGCACACTCGCCAAGACCTCGCTGAAGCTCCACACCATGCCGGAGTTCCGCTCCTGGTTCCCATCCCAATCCGCCATCGCTGAACTCCTGCAGAGCATCGGAACGCACCTCACACCCGGCACCGAACCACCCCAGGAAGAGCTCCAGAAGCATCTTGAAGCCGAAACGTTGCTCGCAACCGATCGCTACTTTTCACCTGAACGCCGGCAAGAGATAGCGGCCTTGATGAAGGACTGCGCGCTGGGGATCCTGCAGCGAGATGGCGAGACTCAGGCGCTGGAAGTGGCCGCCACCATCCACGTGATCGAAAAAGCTGGGCTCATCACCGATCCGCCGCACGAGGTCGCATTCCTCAAGGGCTTCTTTGAGAAGGCGATTGGCCTCATTCTTTCGCAAAACAATGGCCGCCTCACGATCCCCGTGGCGCAAACACCAGCCATTTTGACTGATACTCCCGCGAGTGACGCCCCCGCCGCACTGCCCGTGACTGAGAGCGCCTAGAACGCCGCGCCGCAATCAGCTCCGGTTAACAATTCGTCTCGAGCGCGAATCTTCGAAATTCTTTCAGCAATTTTTGAGTGATCGATCCGGGTTGCCCTGCCTTGATTGGGTTTCCGTCGATCCGCACCACTGGAAGAATTTCGCGGATGCTCGAAGTGATAAAAACTTCGTCCGCCTGCAAAAGATCCGTCAAGCGAAGCGCCTGTTCTTCGCGCGGGATGCCGAGACTCTCCGCCAATTCGAGCACCGTGCGGCGGGTGATACCTGGTAAAATCCCGAGTTCGAGGGGTGGGGTCAAAAGGCCCCCGGCATTCACCATAAAAATGTTGGAGGTGGCACCTTCTAGGACCCGCCCGCTGCCATCGACGATCAACGCTTCCAGAGCGCCATGTTTTTTGGCCTCACGCATGGCCAACACTGCCACTAAGTAGTTCCCCACTTTGGCGCCCGATGCCTCGGTGTCGTCTGCAACCCGTGAAGTACGGTAGCTAATTACCGACACGCCCTCGGCATACGCGGCCGCAGCCGGGGCCATGAGCGGCCCCACCAAGATGACGCGGGTTGGCTGATTCGCGAGCGCCGGATCGAGCCCCAGCGTATCGCCCGTGCCTCGGGTCACCACAACGCGCACGTAACTCTCAGAATTCTGAGCCGCTAGAACTGCTGCACGAACTTCTTGATCGATCGTATCCGGAGCGACCGGCAACTCGATGAACACGCGCTCGGCACTTGCGCGGAGGCGTTCCCAATGGAGCGCCGAACGAAAGGGCACCCCACCGTACGTCCGGAGCGTTTCGAACACCGAATCGCCGTATAGAAAACCCCGATCAAACACGCTGACAACGGCTTCGTTTGCCGGCACTAGCCGACCGTTGATCATCACCACCTGAGCCATAAAACGCTTAAGCCTCGGGCTACTTGGCCCGCAAGGCTGCCAGCATTTGCGCCGCTTGGCTGAGCGCTGGATCCGTTTGCACGGCGCGCTCAAACATTTGAAGGGCTTTGTCGGCCTCTCCCATTTTTTCATGAATCTCTCCGAGATACATGAACACCTCTGCTTTGCTGATGGGGCTCTTGGCGTCAAATTTCTGCAGCAATAGCGCGCGAAACATCTGTTGAGCCTTCTTGAGGTCAGAGGCTTCTAGGGCCACCAGCCCAAGCTGTTTCAGCACACTGATGTTGCCAGGCTCGATGCGAAAAGCCTTGTCCAGCTCTTCGAGCGTGCGCGCGATGTCCCCCTCGGTACGGTAGGCGTTAGCCAATCGACGGTGAACTTCAGCCAACTCCTTGGCACGTTTGCCAGCATAGCTCGCGACCACTTGTTCGAGCGCAAGGATGGCCTGTTTCGCTTGGCCCGCGGCACTGTAAGCATCGCACAATTCGAGCAAAAGCTCGCGATCTGCGGGCTTTTTATCGCTCGCTCTTTTCAGCAACCCAGCCGCGCCCTGCAGATTCTGACAGCGCTCACTTTCCACCGCCGAAGCCTTTCGGAGTAGCAAGATAGCTGCATCCACGGAGGGCTCGTGCTCAGCTTGGGCTGCGAAAAGCGCCGCCTGTTTGGAAAACTCTCCAAGATTTTCATAGAGGCCCGTCAACTGCTCGATGATCTTTGTGTTCTTGTCATCGAAGCCGAGCGCTCGCTCAAGAGCGGTTGCGGCGGCGCGCTCCTCGCCAAGGCTAAGCCGGAGCGCTGCGAGCTCTTCGGCGAGTTCGCGCGCTCGCGAACCCTCACTGGTATCAAGTAGCTTCTCTAGAAACCCAGCCGATTGAGACAGGTTGCCTTCTTGCCGACAAAGACGGACTAGAGCACTGAGCGCTCCCACATTCCGTGGGTCACGCGTGGCTATTTCTTCGTAAACCTGAATGGCGCGCGGGCGATCCGCCAGACGGTTCTCGCAGATTTCAGCCAACCGCACTTGAAATCTCAATTCATTTTCTGTGTCGCCGCGCCGCGCGGCAAGCTCGATCTGCGAGCGCAGCAATTCCGCGAGATCCTCATCCTTCCCCGACTTTTCGAGCAGCTCGCTGAGAAACACCACCGCGTCGGATTCGCCGGGATCGCTCTCAAGAATTGCACGCAAGAGCTCGATCGCCAGTTCAGGCGCAGCCAGCTCTTCGGCCTGGAGTTTCGCCAAATCCATCCGCAACTGGCGGCGCGCACCTGGAGAATCCGCTTCGTCTACCAAGCGCTCCAGCAAATCAGCCAGCTTTTGCGGAGCTCCTCCGGCCGTGTAGAGCTTCCGCAACATCGCCACACTCTCTGCGTCCGTAGGGTCGTTCTCCAAAAGCTGCTCGTAGAGGTTGGTGGCACGCGCGGCATCCCCAAGCTGCGCGTCGGCGATCCGAGCGGCCTGACGGCGCAAATCGAGCACTGATTCCCCCTCGGCACCGAGCTCACTCCGCCTCACGAGCAGCTCAAAGGCTTCCTTGAAGTTGCCCGAAGCCACGGCGATGCCCGTCAGCTCGGCCAGCGCCCAACTACTGTCAGGCTCGGTCGCCAAGAGGTTGCGGAGCAGACGCTCAGCAAGAGCTGAATCTGCCAGGCTGCGCGCCAACCCTACTGCTTCTCTCAGAATGCCTTCGCGATCAGCGTCCAGAGACAAATTCGCACGCCGCTCCAGCGTGGCGATCAGATCTCGTTCGCGCCCCGGCTCACGCTGAAGGCGTTCAACGCTGAGCAGGAGTTCTTCCCGTGTGGGTTCCTCACCCAAGGCCTGCAAAAGTACGGCCTCCGCGGCCGGTCTGTCCTTGAGGTGGTTCTCATACCACGCAGCAAGCTTCTCCAACAATTCCGCAGTACGCTGCGAACCCAACAATTTACTGGACGCAATAGCATCCCGAAATGCTTCGGTGGCGCTTTGCCAATCCGCCGTCAAAGCGGCAAGCCGCTCCACCTCTTCGAGCAGCAGAGGTTCGCCCGGAGCATCCTTGAGACCGCTTTGAAGAACTCGCTGAGCCGCTTTCGGATCGCGACAATCTTCCTCAAGCACACGCGCAAGGTCGCGCCGCATCTCCACACGCTCCTCCGGTTGCTGGGCAAATCCTACTCTCTTCTCGTAGAGCCGAGCCAAACGATCAGTCTGGCCTGCACTCCGATAACCGACTTCCAGAAGCTCCGCGACCTCCTCAAAGAGGTCTCGGTCCAAAGTGAGCGATTCCAAGACGGACACTGCGCCCCCATGATTGGGTTCGCGCTCAAGCGCCATGCGCAAGGATGAGAGCCCTCGATCAAACGATTTAAACTCGTCGATCTGCAACTTACCCAGCCGATGGTAGATTTCGGCCTGAGTCTCCGGCCCGGACTCCGCAAGCGCGCGCCGCTCCAAGATATCGGCGAGCTCTTCCGCGCGACCAAGACGCGCGTAGAGACGATCCAGGGCACCCAGAAGCTCGGGCTGATCTCCAGCTTGCTCGATGGCGCGCACATAGGCAGCGGTGGCGCGCACATCATCCTTCAATTGTTCTTCGGCGATGCGCCCGAGCCGCGAGAAGAGATCACAAGCCAGCTCGGGGTCGAACGTGGCCAAGGCGCGTTCTTCGAGCCGTTCGGCATAGGCACCGTAATCAGCCTTCGTCGCACACAAGCGTTCCACCTCTGAGTGGAGCTCAGCCAGCGCTGGTGCTTCGCTGAGCGCGTGCATCAACGCCGCGAAGGCCTCAGGCTTGCGCGAGAGTGATTGTTCTTCCACGCGGGCAATTTCGCGCAAGATGCCGACGCGCTCCGAGGCTTCAGTCGCAACGGTCAGAGCGAGCTCAAGCATCGAAACCAGCTGTTCGTAGTTTTCCCCGTTTCGCAGCACGGGCAACAGGATTTCGGCCGCCCTTTGGCGCTGCAGATCGTTGTTGGCGGCGATGCTTGCCACTGCAAGTTGCGCCTCAGTATCGGATGCATCTTCCCCAAGGATCCCGGCATATTCATCCAAGGCTTCATCGAAATTCTGAAGCTCAACGGTCAGCAATTTAGCGATCCGACGCCGCAGCAGCAGTTTTTGAACCCTGTCGGTGGCCGCATCCACCTCCCCCTTCAAGCTCTGCAGTAAGTCCCCGAAGCGCTGCTCCAACTCGTAGAGCCGTTGGACTTCGGAGAGCGCGTCCGCATCCCGTGGCCGCTCTTCCAGGGCACGCTCAAGCAGATCAATCGCACGGCCGTTCTCTCCAAGATCTTTCTCGAAAGCGCGCGCTGCACTCATTCTTAGCTGATAACGAAGTTCCGCATCATCCTCGTCCGTCAGCTGCAGGCGCTGTTCGTAGAGCTCCACGAGCCGAACGGCGTTTCCAGCAGTTTCGTAGAGCTCAATTAGGCAGTCGAGCGTGAAGGTGTGGTCAGGCTCAAGGTCGAGAGCTTCTTCGTAGGCGTGGGCGGCTCCCGTGCGATCAGACAGCATGTCGCGACGCACCTCGCCAACATAACGAAACGATGCGGCCCGTTCTTCATCGTCAGGAGCGAGCTGCGCTTTGGATTGGAGAACTTCAACCAAACGCGGCCAATCGCCCAACAAGACTGCGAGTTCCTGCATGCGTTGCAGTGGCTCTCGCTCCAGAGGCTCCAAAAGGTGCAAGCGACTGTAGGCGTGCAGGGCAGCGCGCGCGTCATCTCGCTCCTTATCGTGGATTCTTGCAAGCGTCGCGAGCAGTGGTGCTTTGTCCCTGAGCTCCGGCTGTCCTTGGAGCAGTTCCTCGTAAAAGATTGCCAGCGCATCGAAGGCTCCAGCCGTGCGTACGACACGTTCGTACTCTTCACGTACCAGTGAATCCTCGGGGTCGAGCTTCACTGCTTCTTCCAAAGCCCGACGCGCCTTATCCAGATCTTTGCCGCGCTCACGCCACAGCTCGGCCGTTTCCCTCAAAATATTCACTTGATCGAGCACGTCTGTCGAAATCTGAAAGCGATCTTCGTTGAGCTGAATGAGGCGTCGCCAATCATCCTTGGCCTCGTAGAGCGGCCTCAGAATCTCAACCACGCGCAGCTTCTGCTCGGGCTCACTTCGGAGCTCTTCCAGTTCAACCAGAGCCTCCGCATTCGAAGCATCGAGTTCGAGCACGGTTTCGAGTTGATCAACGGCGCGTCCCGCGTCCGACAGCTCCTTTCTGTAAATCCGGGCTAACGCCAAGCGCACCGTGACCGCCTCCGCACCCAGCCCAGATTCCGCCTGGAGCTCAAACAAAGCTGCCAAGTCCTGAAACCGCATCCCGGCCCGATAAAGGTCCGCCAGTGCGGCCAAAGAGACGCTGTCGGTATCGTCGATCGTCAGCGCTTCCTGATACGTTGCGATCGCTTGCTCGGGCTCGCCCAGCGCACCTCTCTGAAGAGCCGCGATCGTATGCAATGCAGCTAACCGTTCGGACGTTTCGTCGCGATGCTCAAGCGCCATTCGGTAGAGCTCCACGCGTGCGGCGTGTTGCTGAGTGCGCTCCAAGAGTCCGTCGACATTCCCAAACAGCTCCTTGCTTTCCGGCTCAAAATCCAGGGCTCGCTGGTAAAACTGGAGTGCCCGTTCCGTCTTGCCCAGATGGGCAAACAGCTCGCCTGTTCGTCGCGCAAGCTTCGCCGTGGCCGTGTCGTCTTGGGACAGCTTCCCGAGCTCCACTGCGTAGATTTCTGCGAGCCGCGCCTGCCCGCCGGCCACCTTAGCGAGCCGTTCGAGTTCGCTCACGACCGATTCATCGTCGAGCGCGTCAGGCAACATCCGGGCAGTGGTTTCGAGCGCCTGAGCATAGTCCTCCTTTTGCTCTTCGTAGAGCTTTGCAAGGCGCGTTAAGAGGGTTCGGCGTTCGTCCGGATCGGTCGCGTGATCGAGGCGTGTCGTCAATGCCCGCATCAGATCGTCGTAAGCTGCGCGACGCAAATAGACGGGTTCTAGGATCTCTGCCGCACGGGCGCGCTCACTGGATGATTCTGCCTGCGTGAGCCAATGTTCAAGCGCCGCAAGCGTTCCTTCGTGCTGGGCATTTTCAGCAAGCGCCGCTTCCAACTCCTCCAATGCGCGAGCGACGTCTCCCTGACGTTCTCCCAATACCGCCGCGATCTTCACGCGCAAATTCGGTGCGGACTCGATCTTGGCGTCGATCTGCCGTTGATAGAGCTCCACAAGGTCCGTCCAGCGCTCCATCTCAGCATACAGCTTCTCGAGCGCGTGGAGTGCTTCAACCTCCAGCGCCAAGTCTAAGATACGCTGGTAAGCCTCCACCGCGCCTTCCTGGTCCTTGAGCGCCGTCGCGAGCAAGCGCGCTTTCCGATACAAAAACTGCTTTTGCTCAGCTTCCGAATCCGCGGCATCAATTCGACGCTCGATAACCTGAAGCAGCTTGTCAGATTGACCCAGCTCCTCGAACAGTGACTCAAGCGCCACCAGCGATGCCCGATCATCGGGTTTCAGCTCAAGCGCTTTCTCGTAATACTCTTGCGCGAGCAGCGGCTCCTTCAGGCGTTCGCGAGTTACCCCTGCAATCTTGTGATAAATCTCCAACTGCACATCACCATCGAGCACTTCCGGAGCGATTTCTCGTAGCAACGCTACCTGCTCCGGGTGGGCTGAAAGACTTTCAGCCAACCGCTCTAGGTGCACGAGCCACGCGGGGAGTTCTGCGCTGCCGGTCGCTAAGCGAACGGCGCCCTTCACGTAGCCCAGCGCGCGGCGCGGATCCTTGAGCGCACCCTCCGCGATCGCCAGTGCCTGCCCCAATCTCTCGAGCTTGACGAAGGGATCCTCATTGGTTTCCACTTCGATCTCGATCACGCGAAGCAGCTTGTCGTGGTGGGCAGCGGCCTCGTAAATGGGGTGAAGGGTTTCGGCCGCTTCACGCCGTGTGACAGGATCCTCGGCATCCAAGAAGCGAGCGAGCGCCGCCTCGGTTGGAACATCCTCGGCGTCAATCGAGAGCGCTCTGCGATAGGCTTCCAACGCCCCTTCGACATCATGCAGATGCTGGTGCTTCACGCTCCCCAGGTGTGCCAATAGCGCCAGGCGAACAGCTTTCTCTTCGGTAATACCCAGATGCTGTTCGAGAGCCTCTGCCAGCTCCCCCCAACGCTCGGATTCTTCAAAAAGCTGTTCGAGCGCAGAAAGGCTCCCTTGAGTGGCTCCGAACAACTCGACCAGACGCCGATAACTATCGATTGCGTCACTGACGGCACCCAGTCTATCGCGCTGCACCTCAGCCACCCGCAGGAGAAAGCCGAGTTGATCAGGCGCAGCCGTTGCAAGCTGAAACCTCTGTTCCAACACCTCCACCAACTCAGACCAATTCTCCGTCTGTACGAACAACGCATCCAAGGCACGGAGGGCTTCCGCATCATCCGGAAGCTCTCCTAAACGCGCCTCCCACGCACTGACTGCGGCCGCTGGATCATTCAAGGCCGTCGACGCTAAGTTTCCAAGCTTGCCGAAAGTGATCACGCGCGCGGCTGGCTCCGTCTCGTGCCGGATGATGGCGCGGTAGATCTCAGCGAGCCGGGTGTAGGAAAGCGCTCGTTCGTAGATGGGTTCCAGCGCACGGGCCGCCGTGAGGACAAGCTCTCGATCGAACTCGTCCAGGCCCAGCACTTCTCGATACGTGGCTTCGGCCCTCGCCTCATCCTTGAGTGGACCTTCGTAGAGGCCAGCCGCTTGGAGCAGAATTTCTCCCCGAACACTCGATACCTCCACGTGTTTTGCCGCCTCCAGCAACACGCCTGCTACTCGCTCGTGTGCCGCCATCCGCTCACCCACCTCGAGCAGGCGCCCGCGCGAACCTTCGTCGGACGGCACGAGCGGCACCAGCTCTGCCAAACTTTCGAGCGCCGCTTCGTCGTCGTGGAGCTTTTCATCGCGCAACTCCGCCATCTTCTGCAAAAGCTCGCGCCTCTCCGCCAAGATCGGCTCCTTATCAGACAGGAGCGCTTCCTGTTTTCGCAAATCCAAGAGCCGAATCACCCACATCTTATCGAGCAACCGCATCTCTCGGCGTGCTTCGTAGACCACCTCCAACTGGCGCGCGGCCCGCGTCCGAAGATCGCCGATATCGAGCATGCGTTCCGCGAGTTCACGCGCAACGTAGTCCTGTGGCTCAAGCGCCAGAACGTCCTCAACGTGCCCGATCGCCTGCTCCGGCTCGAGGAGTTCCAACTTGAGTCGAGCGAGCTGATTCTTTGTGGAGATCAGCTCTTCGCCGTCGACGGTTGCCAGGCGTTTTTCTAGGAGCTCTGACAGCGAGCGTTGCCGACCCAGCTTCGCGTAGAGACGCAGGAGTGCTTCGTTAGCTAACGGATGCGCGGGTTGGTTGGCGAGAATGCGCTCGTAATAGAGCATCGCGCGCTCGGGATTCTCGATGATTTCCTCGCAAATAAGCGCAACTTCAACCAGCATATCCACGCGCCGCACGATATCTTCGGTGCCTTCGGAGGCTTTGTCGTAAAACGACTCAAGCTCGCTCCAGCGCTCAGCCGCTGTGAGAATGTCCTTCAGCCGTTGAAAGGCGGCCTCATCACCGGGATTCAAGGCGAGCACGCGCTCCAGATAGGGAGTGGCACCAATCGGATCTCCCAGGCGATCCTCGTGAAGCCGCGCTGCCCGCCCACAGAGTTCTGCCACGAGTTCCGTTGAAAGCTCCCCACTCAACACCTCCCGAAACACCTCCGCAAGCTCGCTCGGTTTACTCGCCAGACGTGCAAGATCTTCAGCGCGGTCCCACAACTCCAATTTTGTCGGGAATTTTCGCACGGCGCGCAGCATCGTATCCAGAGCCCGTCCCGTAGAAGACAGTCCTTTTTCGTAGACTTCCGTGATGCGCAGCAACAGCTGTAGATTATCTTCTAGGTCAGGGGTCTCCGCCAAGAGCAGCGTGAGTACGCGCACTTCGTCTTGCCCCTGACCCACCTCGCGGTACTCCGCTGCCAGCACCTTGGCGGCCGCCGCCTGAACGGACCGGACCGCGAGCAATCCTTCCAACACGGAAATGGCCTCGGTACGCCACACGGGGGATTCCAAGCCTTCAGACGCCCGTTCGAGGGCGAGCTCTGGCTGATTCAACGACGCCAGGTAGAGGCGTCCGAGAGCGATCAGGCGCCCCGCGCGCGCATCACCCGAAAGCAGCTGCGTAAGAACTTCGAGCACGGAAGCTGCGGCTGCGTATTCAGTGGCGCCCAAAAGCAGCGCGGAGAGTCGTTCCAAAGCGCCCAGATTCTCTGGCTCGATCTCAAGCACACGACGATAGCGTTCGATGGCGCGGCCGGGGTCAGAAAGGCCCTGTTCTTCCAATTCCGCCCAGCTCACCAGCAAGCCCACGCGCTCTTCTTCCGAGGCGTGCTCAACGCCAATCGCTAGCAACCAACGCAAGTCATCCCAACGCTGTTCTTTCTTCAACAGCGCCTCAAAAGTGGCGACCGTCGAGGCATCCCTTGGGTTTGCTTCTACCAAGTTCTTGTAGGCCTGAACCGCGTCCTCAGTCCGACCGAGTTCTTGCGCATAGAGTTCAGCGAGCTTCTTCTCAAGCATGCGACGCATCTCCTCCGTGACCGCGCCATCTTCGGACTCTGCTAACTGCTCGGTCTTCTTCTTCTTTCGCCCTCGCTTCTTCTGGGGCGCCCGTTCAACCGCCTCCACGGGCTCAGCCACTCTCGCCAGCATCGCCTCCAAACTGAGGACAAACGGTTGAAAATTGCCAGCGGTTCGACTCGCCACTTCAAAGCCCAAGAGCCTACTCAAGTCATTCGGCGAGAGCTCATACGCGCGCTCTGCGTACTCAAGCGTGGCTTGCTTGTTGGAAAGGCGCTTGCTCGCCACCTCAATCAGCTTCTGGTAGATTTCGACCTGCTCGGCACGCGTGGGCGCAAGCTCAATCAGCACCTCATACAAAGCTGGCAGGCGCACCCATTTTTCCTCCGCTTCGTAGAGCGGGATCAGCGCTTCGATGGCGCGAAGGTCCTTAGGGGAAACGCTCAAGATGCGTTCGTAGGATCTAAACGCCCTGTCGCCCTGACCCAGCTTCTCGGCGTAGACAGCCGCCGCACGATAGCTGAGCTCGATCTTGGCCGTGTCCTCCTTCGCGCGGTCAGCGGCGTTGCTCAACACCTCCGCCAATCCCTCCCAATCATTCTGTGACGCGTAGAGGGCTTCAAGCGCGGAGTAGTCACCGTTTTGGACGTACGCATCTCGCAAGACGCGGAGGGCTCTGGCTTGCCCAGGCGACAATTCCAGGATCCTCCGCCAAACTTCGAGCGCACGCGCCTCATCCTTCAGCTGATCAGCGTAGACCCCGCCGAGCTTCTGCAACTGATTGAGTTTCTCCTCCAGAGCCGCGCTGGCGAACACACGTCGATTGATCGCATCCGCCCAACTCTCCAGATCGCGTGCTTTTTCTGCGATGCGTTCGAGAGCGTCCAGCACCGCGAGGCGTCCTGGCTCAGCATCCAGAATCTGCTTGTAGAGCAAGATCGCATCGCTCGGGCGCTGCAGCCTCTCCGCCGCTAAGCGCGCCATTTCTTGCAGAATAGAAAGCTTACGCTCGCCCTTCGCATCATCGACTTCCCCTGCGTAGAGTGCGTAAAGCTCGGTCCATGCGCGTCGCTTTCGGTAGAGCTCCTCTAACCGCTCACGCGCCTCGACGTCACTTGGCGCCAACTTGAGGAGGGCTGCAAACGCGTCCGTGGCCTGTTGAGCGTTGGAGAATTGGTCAAGCCAACGGCGTGCGGCCACTCGGTACAGGTTCTTCTTCTCCTCTAGATCTGGAGAAATTTCTGCCAAAAGAAGCTGCGTTGTGAGGAGATCGCGCCAGCGTGCCAGCTTTTCATAAAGCTGAACAAGCTCGCGCACCTCTACCACATCGTTTTGATCGAGCTTCTCATCAAGCTGTACGATTTGGTTGAGTATGGAGACGAGCGCGGTATCACTGCGAATGTGCTCGCGGTAGACCGACGCGACCTCGCGCAAGATGAGCAAGCGTGCGCTCTGCTCTTCGTTCGGCACGCGTTCCAGCTCTTGGCGCAGGAGCTCCACTAAGGCATTGTAGCCTTGCGTTTGGCGATACAAGCGCTTGAGTGAGCTTCTCGCGTCGTCGTCATCCGGACTTTGGCGCAGGATATTCCGATATTGCTCGATAGCCTTCTGAGCATTTTCTTGACCTTCGGCAAGCTTCGCAATTTCTTTGGCGAGAACGGCTCGCTTGGCCTGATCGGGAATCGCGCGCTGTGCATTCTGGAGGATCTCAAGCAATTTCCCATCATCGCCCTTGGCGTCACAATAGACTCGATAGAATTCTAAAGCTCCCGCGTGCGCCGGCTCCAACTTCCGAACGCGTTCAAACCAGGGCTCCGCATCCTCAAGACTGCTGCGCTTCCGCCAATGGATGACCGCAATTTGCAGACAATCCCCCAAGCGTTCGCCACTGCTGGCTTCCTTGTGCTTGAGCTCGTTTTCGTACAAGCGCACCAGATCATCCCAACGGCTCTCGCCCGAATAGAACTCGGACAAGAATTCCATCGCCTCAGAATTATTCGGATCACTGCGTAGAACCCGTTCATAGGCCTGTGCCGCGCGTTCCTTATCCTCCAGCCATTTGGCATACAAGCGCGCCAAGCGGATGCCCGAACTCGCTCGACTCTGTTGCGTTTGACCGCGATCCGCCATCCGTTCGAGTACCCGCGCAACTTCCTCCCACTTCGCTTGCTTCCGATAGAGACGCTCCAAAAGATGACCCGCACGCTCGTTGCTGGAATCGAGGCGCACGGCGCGCTCCAACCGCTCCGCCGCAACATCGAGATCCCCAGCCTCGCCTGCGAAACGAAACTCCATTTCCGACGCGCGCATGAACATAGAACTTGCGTAGAGATCGTCGGATGCTTGCTCTGCCTCGGACAGATAGCTTTGCACGAGCTCCAGCCAGCGTTGCCGCTTGGCAGCTGCATCCTCCAGCGCCGATAGCGCCGTGGCATCGTTGGGTCGAAGCTCAAGGAACCGCTGAAAGACTGTGGTGGCCTGTTCGTCGTTGAAGAGTTGATCCGTGAGGACGCGTGCGAGCTCCAGCACGAGATCTGCTTCGTGTGCGAGTCCTTGGGCTGCATCCGCTTGTATCGCGAGCAGCCCCGCGAATGCCTCCCACTCGCCGCGTTCAGAGTGTCGGAGGCGAGCGGCATCGATGAGCCGCATGAACTCTGTGCGGCTCAGATCTCCCTCCGAAGCACCAGCCGCCTCCTTGAGCCGCTGCCAGGCGTCGGTTGAATCTGGATCACTCTGAAGTGTGCCGAGGAGCGAGCGGATGGTATTTGAATCCATTTTGGTTCCTTTTTACTATGCTCAGGGAAGTCGCGGACCGAATTTTAGAACTATGTGAAGGTCTCCCTCCGCAGAACGTTCGAGCCCGCGCAGCGTGCGCCGCTGAGCCGCGTTTCTTGGCCAAGCTGAGTCGTTTCCGGCCGTCGAGCTGGGCCCGCTGGCCTAAGTAGGCGGCGGTGTTTGGCCATTTGCTTGCCCTGGATTGGGCGACGCGTTAGCGACACTACATGACTCTCAGCGAAATTAAGACCGTGTGTGTGCTCGGCGCAGGCCAAATGGGTGGCGGTATCGCACAGGTCTTCGCGAGCGCTGGATACAGGGTTTTGCTCTCCGACATCAGCTTGGAACGTGCGACAGCCGGCCGCGCGAAGGTGCTCGATTTCGTTCGACGCTTGGTTCAGAAAAACGAACTCAGTGCAGAGGCAGCCACCCGGATCGAAGGGCGTCTTGAGTCAACCGATTCCGGCGTAGCGGAGGCGGATCTCATTATTGAAGCGGCCACCGAGAACCTCGAACTGAAGCTCAAGCTTCTGAAGGACGCCGACGCCCTCGCGCAACCCCACGCCATTCTGGCGTCTAACACGTCGAGCATCTCCATCACGCGCCTAGCCTCGGTCACGACTCGCCCCGCGTCGGTGGTGGGGCTTCACTTCATGAACCCGGTGCCGTTGATGAAGCTGGTGGAGATCGTCCGAGGCTTGGAAACTAGTGAAGGCACTCTTGCTTCAGTACGCGCGCTCTGCCAGCGAATTGGGAAAGAAGTGATCGTGAGTCGCGACCACCCTGGATTCGTCGTGAATCGGATGTTGGTTCCGCTGGTGAATGAAGCCATTTTTGCGCTTCAGGAAGATCTTGCGAGCGTCGAAGATATCGACCGAGGGGCACGCCTTGGACTCAACCATCCGATGGGTCCGCTTGAGCTCGCGGATTTAATCGGACTAGATACGGTGCTCGCCATCACGGAGGTCTTGCAGGCCGAGTTTGGCGACAATAAATATCGGGCCAGCACCTTGCTTCGAAATATGGTGGCGGCCGGCCGATTGGGCCGAAAGAGCCGGCGCGGCTTTTACGACTACGACGAACGAGGCAAACGCATCGAGCCCGCCACGCTGTTCGCCGAGTCGGCTAGGGTGGCAGAATGAAGACACCTGAAACGATCGCACTCTCGGGCGACGCCAAAGTGCGGATCGTGCACCTCAAGCGACCCGACAAACTGAATGCTATCAACCAGCAGATGATCGACGAGCTATCAGTAGTGTTCCGGGACTTCGAGGAGAGCTTTGTGCACGGCCGAGAACCGCGAGCCTGTGTGCTGATGGGATGGGGCGAAAAAGCCTTCGTTGCCGGCGCGGATCTCAGCCAAATGGCAGGCATGAACAGCGCCTCGGCCGAGCGTTTCAGCGAAACGGGACAGGTGCTTGGAAAACTGATGGAAGGTGCGTCATTTCCGATCGTGGCGGCGGTGAACGGATTTGCTCTCGGCGGGGGTCTTGAGCTGGCGCTGTGTGCTGATTTCATGGTTGCCTCCGAGAAAGCGCGCTTTGGCTTACCGGAGACAACTCTCGGGTTGATCCCCGGGTTTGGCGGCACCGTGCGCTTGGCTGAGCGCGTGGGCCTGGGGCATGCACGCGAATTGATCTATTCGGGGCGCGTGCTCGACGCCGAAGAAGCAGCGCGCATTGGGCTGGTCAATGCCGTCTTCCCTCACGCAAGCCTGCTCGAGAAGGTATTGGAGCTTTGTTACCGATTTGCGAATGGCGCCCCGCTCGCCGTGGCGAAGGCCAAACAGCTGCTCAACGCAGATGGCGAAGGGTCTCGGGCTCGGTCTTTTGGCCGAGAAACCCGAGCTTTTGGCGGGCTCTTCGACACTTCCGATGCGCAAGAGGGCATGTTGGCCTTCAGCGCCAAACGGCCGGCGGCCTTTACGGGAAGTTAATCTGGAGTTTTTCTTGCAGCACTTGCCTAGCTTAGCATCGCGAAGTTTTTCCCCAATCAAGGCAGCGCTCGGCTTCTTGGCGTTGTTGGCGTGCGGGTGCCAGAGTTGTGAAAAGGACAAGCCCTACACTCCGTTTGCGGTGGCATCCGGGCACAGCCAGGCGGGGCTGAGCTCTCCAGGTTCGTCTGCCGGGTTAACCGCAGCTGCTGGCGCACCCCCGTTCGTGAGCCGTCGCTCAGAGCTCGCGCCGAAGAATGCGCCCACTTGGCGGTTGGGCGATCAAGAGCTCGTGGCGCCTCCTGGTTTTGTGTTTGGCCAAGCATTGAGTTCGGACTTCAACGAGGACTCTCGACTGGAAACCGTCGCTTGGCTCATACCGGTCCCCACAGCGGACGCGGCGTCCCCCGCTTTGCGCGATCCTGCGGCTCAGCCTTCAGCTTGGCTGTTTGAGGCAGGAAAAGCACCGCGCCTACTCGTCAACCTCCCCAGTTTCATCCCGACGGCAGCCGATTGCCAACAGCAGGTGGCACTCAACCAAACCGGCCCGCACACGCTAACGCTCGATATTCGCGCCGACTGCCAAACCCCACTCATTGCCCGCGCACCCAATCGCGCGCTGCTCGTTCTCAGCCCGTTCGGAGCTCGCCTTTCACTCTTAACACTTCGCGTCGCCCCTCCGCCGCCCGGCGAGACCCAAGATTTCAGTGTCGACTCCACCGATCGCGACGGGGATCACGCTGATGATGTCCAAGTGACCGCGCTGATCGGGGAAGACGCTGATCCGGTGGCACGCGCCTCTGCACCACTCGTGTGGCTCGACCGCGCACTCGGTTTTGCCCGCGACCCCTCCGAACCGGCTAAATCCTTTGGAAGACTGGCTTCAGCTACGCTGACCAAGAGCGGGGCCAAGGGAGGCGCCAAGCGTGCCAGCTCAACGCTACGAGCACTCATTCGCACTTATTCCGCGATGTGTGCCGAAAGTGGAACCTACCGCATCACCGATGCCGACGGCGGGGCCCTGCCTTGCGGCAATTTAGACAGGGTGGCTTTTCAAATCACCCAAGTCCGGCTCCGAACGGCACTCAAACAGAAATTGTATCTGGAGGCCCTCGCAGCACTTGCCACCTCAGACTGGTACCTGGGCAGACCCGACGCCGCCGCCTTGAAGAAGCTGACAGCAGATTTCAAGAAGAGCCTGACGCTGCGCGGCGCCCGCAAGATCTTGATTGGAGCCCAAGCGATAAGCAAGCTGCCGACACCGCGATATTCGCCACTTCTGTTCGACACAAGCGGTAGCCTCCTGTTGTTAACCGATGCTGGTGTCGCACGAATCAATGCCGATGGTGTGCCGGAGGCACCTCTTGACCCGGTTGATTCGGACGCTGGGCTTCCCGTCTGGCCGTTAGCCGTGGTGGGGCCGAACCTGAGTTGGGTTGGAATGAGCCAACCGTGCGATACCCCCTTCATCACCTTCAACTTCAACGATCTCGAGGGGCGGCCGTTGCCACCCGTGCTCACGTCCTACCTCGCGCCGCGGCCTGGAAGCTGTGGCGGCAGAAAACCCTGGCCGTCTGCGCTCACACCGCTTGGCTTCAAAGACGGACTCCTGCACGCGCTCGTCGGGCCTCTAGAAGTGGGCCCGCCCGGTCAAAACCTGGCAGATTTGCCCTATTTTCAAGGCACGCCGCGCTCAGCGGACGGCAAGCTCCTCGTCGTCCCAAGTGCCTTTGGCCTATTGGTAACCGGCACGGCTAACGAACTGTGGTCAGCGGAGCCGGGCAGTGAGTTTGGCGAGCTGTCTGACTGCGTGATTCAGAATGGCGGGGAGCGCGTCGCTTGCCTTGAAGCAGGGCGCCCGGTGCTATTCCAAGCTCAGGGGGCCTTAGCGCGCTCCAAGTAGCTGCGCGAACGGGTGTCGATGCGGATCCAATCGCCCTCGCCGACGAACAGCGGGACACCGACGGTTGCACCCGAGCTAACAGTAGCCGGCTTGGTGACGTTGGTGGCAGTATCGCCCTTAACGCCCGGTTCCGTGGAAGTCACCTGAACGATAATGTGCGGCGGGAGTGAGATGCTGACAGGATTGCCCTGATAGATCGTGATCGTCACTTCAATACCATCGATCAAGAAGTCAGCATCATCGCCGACCACGTCCTTGTTAACGCTCACTTGCTCGCCGCTCGTGGAGCTCATGAACACATACGCCTCGCCCTCGGGGTAGATATATTGGAGGGTTTTGTCCTCCACATCGGCCGGGTCAAATCTTTCTCCCGAACGAATATTCCGTTCGAGATTGCTGCCTGTCAGCATGTTTCGAAGCTTCGTGCGCGTAAAAGCCTGCCCCTTACCAGGCTTTACGAACTGAAAATCGGTGACGATGTAGGGCTGACCGTCCAGCATGAGCTTGAGCCCTTTGCGAATGTCGCTGGTATCCATGGGGCGCCTCATAGCGCACAGCCCTTCCAGAAAAAAGCCAGCTTGTTCGGTTCCGGTCAGAGAACACCCGTGGTTCGCCTAGAGGCCGGGGTTTCAGCGCTGCCTTCGCGAGGAAAATCAGCTTTCAGCTGGGGACGTCGCTTGCGGGCATGCCCCGAGGGAGATACTCGGAGAGGAGGGCGAACCGGGCAATGGACGAGTACGAGCTAGAGGAGATCAAGCGCGAGATTGTCGAAGGCCGCTCCCTGTCCATCAAGACGAACAATCTGGTGAACGCCCTTGCAGCTGATTTGAAAAGCATTGCTAAACGCCAGCAAGGCTCCGATCGGCGCGCTGTGTTCAGCACGGCAACAGCCTATGTGATCACGACGGTGATCATTCTGGTGGCCGTGAAGTTGGCCTGGGATCTGAAGCTGGATGCTGTTCGCGCTGAGACGAAGGACACCCGCGATGCCGTGACCCAGCTCGATAAGGAACTGAAGTCGGCCCAGGAGCGCGAAGAGCGCACCACGCGCGCTGCCCGCGCCGCCGCTGATTTTTACCGACTGATCGAACAGAAGAACTATAAAGAAGTCATCGACGGCTATTCGGAAGTCGCGAAGCTGCAGCTCACCGCTACAGAACGACTTGTTTTTCAGCATGCCGCCGAGCAAGCCAAGAATCAGCTCTCGCTGCTCGCCTACCAAACTGGCCTCGAGCACGCTGGGAAGGGGCGCTGGCACGAGACAGAAGAAGCGATGCTAGAATCCCTGCGCTACAAAGATGACGCAGCCCACAGCCCCGCAGCCACGTATCAGCTTGCGCTCGCGCGCACCGAGCTGGGGCACCAGCGTGAGGCCATCACCAGCCTGATCGAACTGTCTGAGGCCTCCGGAGATAAAGAGATCCTCGACGACGCGACACTGCTGCTGGCCACCACTCAGCTCAAAATTGAAGCGTGGAACGATGCGAAAACCACGCTCCGGTCGTTCATTCGTCGCTTCCCAACCTCACCGTTCATCAACGATGTGAAGGCCAAGCTCGCGGATGTCCAGCTGCGACACTAGCTTATTGCCCTGCTGCTCCACCTGGCGGCCAAAGTGCGATTGAAAGTTGAGCATCCCCACGTGCTCCCAAGCTTGTCCGGGACCTCTATCTCAATCGAACGCCAGGTAGTAAGCATGCTTACTATCTCTCAAGGACCGAAAGGGCAGCTCACACGCTCGCCTAATTGGCGGGTGCGACGGCTGGATCATTGGGGAGCAGGCTCAACCTGCTCGGATTCCACCAACTCGGCTTACCCACTTCCGGCGCCGGGCCGAGCAGAACCAAGCTGTAGTTCTTAGCCACTTCAAGCGTCGTCAGACCAGCACCTTGCAAAAGCGCTCTCCAGTTCGCTTCCAAATCATTGCCGTTGACTCTGACGGAAGCGCCGACTCCAACCCAATACTCTTGAGGCGGCGACGGGGAGAACGGTGGATGAGGCGCGAGCTCTCCGAACTGCAGCGCGCTCAGCAACGTGAGCGGAGTGAGCGCACTCACAGGGCCCGGCTGCGTGAGCACGGAAACGGGGCCCGCACCCAGGCTCGCGTTCAAGATCTGAAGACCGGGCGCGTTGAACTGGGTGATACGGCTGAGTGATACTAAGAGTGGCGTGAGCGTGCTGGTTTTTGGGGTATAACCGCTGCCACAAATACGTTCCTGGAACGGATCGGTTTGCCCCA
>CAZSUA010000012.1:0-35093 GCA_964609655.1 uncultured Polyangiaceae bacterium
ACGATCACCACGAAGCTTGGGGGCCTCTCGGACCTCACCGTGAGACGAGATTCAACGGCGGTCAGCGTTCGAGTGGGCGAAGTCGAGATCAAAACGGCTTCGGGGGTCGAAACGCTACGCGGCGGCGAAGAAGCCAAGCTCTCTGCCAAGGGGGAAGTGGACGTCGGCGGCCGTGGGCCGGGCTACGCAGACATCGTGCTTGCTGCTGGCGAGTCGATAGCGATCCACGACCCCTCACCACCGACCGCCATTGGCATCAGGTTTGGAGATCGCTGCAAACAGGGCGGGGTCGTCCAATTGGTGCGTGGTACTTCGGGGGTGGCTGCGAGTTCTCGCAGCGAAACGGGCGTCGCCAATATTCTGGTCCCCGTTGGAATGCATGCCTACCGCCTCCGCTGTTTGGGGCCTGAAGGGCTGGAAGAAAACGCGGCCACGAGCGGCAGAGTGTCCGTTCGACGCAATTCGGGCACAAGCCAGCTGCCCACCAGTGCCCCACGCACTCAAGTTGAAACGGACGGGCGCAAGTACACTGTGCTCTACCAAAACCTGCTCCCCCAAATTGCCGTTCGCTGGAAGAACGCTCCGGAAGCCAAGGGCTACAAGCTAACCCTTCAAGGCGCTAGCAAGACGCAGGGCTTCACCACGTCGACGCCAAACTATTTCTTCGCTTCGGGCTCGCTTCCCGAAGGCAGCCATCAGTTGGTGTTTGAGGCGGGCACGCGGCGCTCGCGCACCACTACGGTCACGATCAGCTTCGATAACGCTGCCCCCACGGCGCGCATCACCTCCCCCCAGGATCGCAGCTTCGCTGCGGGGGCGAGCGTTGAGGTGTCAGGTGTCGCGCTTCCGGGTTGGACGGTTGCCGTGGGCGGGCAAGCACTCAACATGGATAGCCAAAATCGATTCTCCGGTACCGTGACAACACCGGGGGACCTCCACGCCTTCGCCATTCGCTTTGCACACCCTTCGCGTGGAGTGCAGTACTACCTTCGGAGGTCTGCGCAATGACGACCAGCGCGCCACCGCAACAACAAGACGAGCTGCTCGGCCAGCTTGTCATGGGGCGTTACCGGATCGTGCGACCTCTCGGGCGCGGCGGCATGGGCGTTGTGTACCTGGCCCGGCTGGAGGGAGCGGCGGGGTTTTCAAGGCCTGTCGTGATCAAGCGCATCGTTCCGGATCTCACGGGCGACACGACCATGTCCCAGCTATTCGTGCGCGAAGCCCGCATCCTATCGAACCTACAGAACGCCGGCATCGTGAGTGTGGTCGATTTTGGCGAGGAAAATCACGCCTATGTGATGGTTCTCGAATATGTGCACGGCTACAATTTGGGTCAGTGGCACCGTTACGTGCGGCAAACTCGAGGCCAGCTGCCGACCACCCACGCGAACCACATTATCATCAAGACGCTGGAAGCCCTGCACTTTGCGCACACGTATCGCCGACCTGACGGCTCACAACTGCGGATTATCCACCGCGATGTCTCCCCTTCAAACATTTTGCTCGACCTGCGCGGGGCGGTAAAGCTTCATGATTTCGGGATTGCTCGCACGGAAGACGCCAACGAATTTAAGACCACCGACGGCACCTTCAAGGGCAAACTAGCGTTCACACCGCCCGAGATTTTTTCAGGCGAACCGGCCTCTCCCCAGAGCGATCTCTACGCGTGCGGGGTGGTGCTCTATCAATTGCTCACATCACAAAATCCCTTTCGAGCGAAAGAAATGGGTGAAACGGTGAGCAAAGTTCTCACCTACGTGCCGCCGCCCATATCAGCCTACCGCGACGACGTGCCGGATGGGCTAGATGAGCTGGTGGCGCGCTCGCTCGCCAAGAAGCGCGAAGATCGCTTTTCGAGCGCCGCAGAATTCGCTGACGCGCTCCGTGCTCTCAATCCCCAAAAAGAAGACGACATTATTCAGGAGCTCGGACAATGCTTCGCGAAAGACTTCGCCGCCATGCCCGACGCCATGCACGTGGATTCGCTGGAAGCGCGCGACAGTTCGTGGCGTGAAGCGCAGGAAGTTTTGCCTCCCTCATCGCGGCTACCCCTGAGCTCGTGGCCCCCTGGAGCGGGCGAGTTGGCCGTTCCAGAGCCTACTCAACGCGACCGCACGGCACGGACATTCAAACCGAGTACCACGGTGCCAACCCCGCCCGTCCAGGAGCTCGCGGCACCCGCTCAACGCGGCATGCCCAAAGCCATGATGGCGGCGGTTGGGGCCGCCCTCATCTTGGCACTCGGAGCACTTGTCGTTTCACTCCTGAGGCCCCCTGCGACCGAAAAGCCTTTTCTGGTCCTGGAGGCGCCTCAAAGCGCGCCCGCTCAAGGCAACACGCAAGAGCCCGTGGCCACTCAAGCAGACCATCCGAACCTGCCGGCAAACCCCGCTCCCACTACAAGCACCCCAGAAGTTCCAACCAATCCGCTGGGGCCCAAGCTCACGAGACCCAACGCTGCCCCATCCGACGGCAAGCCCGATCCCAGAAAGCTATCGCGCACATTTGCGGCCCACCAGGGCAAGGTCCAAGGCTGCTTCAGGCAGCACGCCTCAAACGTCACAGGGCAACCACAGGTTAGCATTCGCTTCAAGGTCAGTACGAGCGGCCAAGTCCAAAGCGCAGACGTGATCCCTGCGGGCCTCGCTACGACGCCGCTTGGACAGTGCATCTTGAACGTCGCACGTGGCGTTCAATTTGGCCCGCAGAGCGAAGCGATCGTATTTGCGATTCCGATCACCGCTCGCCGGGTTGAATCGCCTTAATCGCCTTCAGGCTGCGAATCCCCGTTCTTCTTGGCCTTCTTTTCGAGATCCGGCACCACGCGCGTCACGCGTTTGTGCACCAATTCCTTGACCAGCCGCCACAGGCTTTTTTCATCCCCACACTCGGCTAACAGCCCAAGCGGAACCTGAAAGCCACCCATATCCGCCCGGCCGCCACCGTACGGTCGCCCATGCCCATCATCGCCGAAGGCATTCAGCATGAAGGCCGCCGGATCCACGCTGGCACTGCTGGTGCGCAGAGAGCCGTCGATGCGATCCTCGACAATCCCGTACACGAGCACGGTATCAATATCTTCGCGCCGCAAAATAAAATCAGCAGCCGTCGGAATCGCGTCGCGGTTCACCGCGGAGACTCGGCCCACGCCCGCCAGCGCAAAATCCCGCACCACTTCGAGATCCTCAAGCGCGCGCCCCACCGCGTCCATGGCCTCGGCAGACAGCGTGCGTCGACCGATGCGGCTCAGAGTTTCGTTGTCACAAAAGGGCTTAAGATAGGCTGCGGCGCGATGATCCGCTGCTGTTGCGAAGCCAAAATCATCGGTGTCCGTTTGGATGCCAAAGAACATCGCAGTAGCGACGGTAGCGTCCTCAATGCCGCCGTTAACGAGCGGGGAAAGGCCAGCTTCAGCATACTCGGAGTAAATGGTGCAGGTTGCACCCACGTCGTGCCGAATGTCGACAAATGGCGCCTTCGGAACCGCCGCGGGCCGATGATGATCCACAACGGTGAGCAGCTGCAGACCGTCAGGCAGCTTGAGCGAAGCCTCGCTGGCGCTCGCGTCGACCAGCGAAAGATAGCCAAACTCCTCGAGCTCAGAACCATCTTGGATCCGCCGCATCGGGACGTTAAGAAGCTTCACGAGGGCTCGGTTCTCGGAGCGAGAAATCGCCAGCGAATGAGCGATCGTGGCTGAAACACCCAGCCTTTCGCAGATGCGCCGGTGCGCGAGGGCCGCTCCAATGGAGTCCGGGTCGGGATGCCCCGCCAACAGGATGACCAAAGGCTTATCCGTTGCGGATGCCAAAACGCTCTCTAATTCATCGCGACGTTCGCGTCCCATGGTCAGTTTGCCTTTGCGCTATCACTCGTCAGCATCAGGATTCTCGGGGCGAGAGCGGTAGCCCACATTCGGTGCCCATGGAAGCCTACGGCCGGGGGAACCCTCGGGCTAAGGGTCACCCCGGTGGCGTGCAGCCCCACTGCAAGAAAATCACGCTTGACGATTGGCCGCGGCCGGGGGAGTCTTCCGCTACCGCCAGCATGACCCAGGAAGTCGTTCAAAAACGTTACCCAGCTATCTCCGAGATTTCGGGTGGTGCGGTGCGCGTGGCTTCCGTCGTAGTGGGTGTATCGCCCGGCCTCCTCGTGCTTATTAGCACGGGTGCGGCGGCCTGACTGAACTCAACCTTCAGTCTCTTGCCCCCGCACCCGAAACGGAGCGGGGGCTTTTTTCATTTGGACATGTTTTCAGAGACCTCAACAGTGTTACACGCACCTACAAAGCACAAGGAGTCCTAGCCATGGCAGCTCCCATGAAAGATCTGACAGAGGCCACTTTGGCCCAGATGAACGCCCGTGAACCGAGAGAACTCACCGGGTCACAAATCCTTTGGGAGACCTTGGTTCACCAAGGGGTAGACGTCGTGTTTGGTTACCCTGGCGGAGCCATCATGCCGGCGTATGACGCGCTCCCCGAGTATCCGATCCACCACGTTCTGGTGCGACACGAGCAAGGTGCCGCTCACATGGCGGATGGCTATGCGAGAGCTTCCGGAAAAGTTGGCGTGTGCATCGCAACCTCCGGCCCCGGCGCTACGAATCTTGTCACGGGTATCGCCACCGCGATGATGGATTCCATCCCAATGGTGGCCATCACGGGGCAAGTGCCCTCAAGCGTGATCGGGAGCGATGCCTTCCAAGAAACTGACATCACGGGAGTCACGCTGCCCATCACCAAACACACGCTCATGGCTTCCCGCCCCGAGGAAATCATGCAGGCTTTGAAGGAAGCCTTCTACATCGCGAACTCAGGGCGGCCGGGTCCAGTGCTGGTCGACATCACCAAGGATGCCCAGCAAAAGAAGTGCCTTTTCGCCTACGATCCCGCGCCTGTCCGCCTACCAGGTTATCGCCCGGGGCTTCATCCGTTGCCCCGAGAGATTGAACGCGCGTTAGAGATGATTGGTCAGGCAGAGCGCCCGATCATCTTCGCAGGTCACGGAGTGATGCGTGCGAACGCCACAGGGCTCTTGCTCGAGTTCGTCAAGAGGACCGGGATCCCAGTCGCCTCAACTCTGCTTGGGTTAGGCGGATTCCCTGCCACGCACCCAAAGAACCTCGGCATGATGGGCATGCACGGCGAGGCCTGGGTCAATCGCGCAATCCAAGAGTCCGATCTGATCATCGCGATCGGCATGCGATTCGACGATCGGGTGACCGGAAATCTCAAGACGTACGCTCAGCACGCTAAGAAAATCCATATCGAGCTCGACCCCGCTGAAATCAATAAGAACGTGAAGGTCGATCTCGCGCTCTTGGGTGACGCCCGGGAAATCCTTGGTCTGTTGGTGCCGCATGCGCGACAGAGCAAAATTGACCCGTGGATCCAGCACATCGATACGCTCAAAGGCGAATCTTCGGTGCTTGAAATTCAGCACATGCCGGATAACGGCCAATTGTTTGCGGCCCACGTGATTTTTGATCTCTGGAAGATCACCCAAGGCAAGGCCCTGGTGGTCACGGACGTGGGCCAACACCAAATGTGGGAAGCCCAATACTACAAGCACGATTACCCACGCCGGCTGCTCACTTCGGGCGGCCTCGGCACCATGGGTTTTGCGCTGCCAGCAGCCATCGGCGCGAAATTCGCGTGCCCTAAAGAGGAAGTTTGGGTGGTCGCGGGCGATGGCGGATTTCAGATGACGGCAGCTGAGCTTTCAACGATTGCCCAGGAGAATATCAAGATTAACATCGCCATTATCAACAATGGCTACCTTGGCATGGTGCGGCAGTGGCAAGAATTCTTCTACAACAAGCGCTACGTGGCCACGCCGATCAAGAGCCCAGACTTTGTGAAGTTGGCGGAAGCCCATGATTTGGTGGGCCTGCGGGCGACCACTCGCAAAGAAGCTGGAATTGCCATTGAACAAGCCCGCACCAACGAACGCACGGTTGTCGTCGATTTTCGCGTCGAGCAGGAAGATTCAGTTTACCCGATGGTGCCAGCCGGCGCGGATCTCGACGCAATGATTCGCAGGCCAGCCTGGCAGGGAACGCACAATCCCATCTACGAAACGGGAGAGGACGAATAATCATGTCTTCGGAAAGCCTCCGCACTTTTGTCGCCTACGTTGAGGACCGTCCCGGCGTTCTTAATCGGATCGCGTCGCTTTTTCGGCGCCGCAACTACAATATCGTGTCATTGAACGTGGGACGCACCCACGAGGCCGGCGTCTCGCGCATGACGTTCAGCGTCGAGGCCGACGCGGATATGGCGCACCGCATCGAAGCCAATCTCTACAAGCTCGTCAACGTCTTGAGTGTGGAAGACATTACGGACACGCCACGTGTGAGTCGCGATCTCGCCCTCATCAAAGTGAACGTGGGTCCGGATAGGCGGGCGGAAGTCTTGCAGCTCTGCGAGGTCTTCCGTGCCCGCGCTGTGGACGTAGGCCCGAAGACGTTGATCGTTGAGATCACTGGCGCCCAGGAAAAAATCGATGGCTTAGTTGCCGTGCTTGCGCCGTTTGGCATCGCGGAAATGGTCCAGACGGGCCGGGTCGCGATGACACGCGGCCCCATCGGTCAGGCCGCCGATGCACAAAGTCGATCTCGAAACGAAACCCACAGCGTTTTTGCTGCTTAGCAACCTGCTTCCCCCAGCAACCAGGATGACGATGCCTGACAAAGATCCCGCAACCTATCAAGCCGGAGATTAGCTTATGTCCACTCAGGATCGAGGGCCTCGCCGAGGCCCGGATTACGTCCGCATTTTTGACACCACGCTGCGCGATGGGGAGCAATCCCCAGGCGCCACGCTAACCTCCGATGAAAAGCTTGAGGTTGCGCGGGCACTGTCGCGGCTCGGTGTGGACGTGATCGAGGCTGGCTTTCCGGCTGCCTCTCCTGACGATTTGGGGGCTGTATCGCAGATCGCGAAAACCGTTGGCGTTGAGCCAGTTCCGGGAAGGTTTGCTTCCGAGCCGCCGATCATCTGCGCCTTGGCACGGGCCACGGAGAAAGATATCGACAAGGCCTTCGAAGCTATCCAGGGGGCAAAATGGCCAAGAATTCACACATTTCTGGCTACCTCGCCGATTCATCGCGAACACAAGCTGCGCATGACACAGGCGCAAGTTATCGACAAGACGCGCCAGATGGTTGGCTACGCCAAGCAACGTTGTCAGGATGTGGAGTTCAGCCCTGAGGACGCGGGGAGGACTGAGCCCGAGTTCTTGTATCAGGTTCTGGCAGCGGCGATCGAAGCCGGCGCCTCCACCCTCAACATCCCAGACACCGTCGGCTACACGGTCCCCGAAGAGTTCGGTGCCATGATTCGCGGCATCGTGGCGAACGTGAAAGGGATCGAGAACGTGGTTCTCTCCGTCCACTGTCACAATGATTTGGGGCTTGCCGTAGCCAATAGCCTTGCTGGCATCTCGGCAGGAGCCCGCCAAGCCGAGGTGACCATCAACGGTATCGGAGAACGCGCTGGCAATACTTCGCTTGAAGAAGTGGTGATGACGCTGCACACGCGGCACCCACTCTTCAAACTGGATACGGGCATCGATACCACGCAGCTCACCCGAACCAGCCGCTTGGTCAGCACGCGGACTGGCATCGTGGTACAGCCCAATAAAGCCATCGTCGGCGCCAACGCTTTTGCGCACGAAGCGGGCATCCATCAAGACGGCATGCTCAAGCACGAGGAAACGTATGAAATCATGCGTCCCGAAACCGTCGGTGCGGCGAAAACACTGCTGGTTCTAGGGAAACACTCCGGGCGCCACGCGTTTGCCGTGCGCCTGAAAGAGCTAGGACATCCGCTCGACGGCGAACCCCTCGATAAGGCGTTCGACCGCTTCAAGGTTCTGGCCGATAAGAAGAAACGGATCACGGATGCTGACCTCGAGGCACTGGCTGCCTCTGAGATGAGTCGCGGACCAGAGCGCTATTCGTTGTTGGGTTTGCAGGTAACCTGTGGAAATCCTGGGCTTGCGACAGCCACGGTCCGGATCAAGGGGCCTGATGGCGAGGTCCAGACCCAAGCGGCTGTGGGCACTGGGCCCGTACACGCGACGTTCATGGCGATTGATCTGGTCGTTCAGGCTCCCGCGGAGTTGTTGGAGTATTCGATCAACGCGGTGACGGAGGGCATTGATGCTCTTGGCGAAGCTTCGGTTCGCGTACGAGCGGGCGAAACAGGAACCGTGAACGCGCAGCATGGGCACGGACATGCGGCATTGGTCCATGGGCACGCTGCCGACAGCGATGTGCTCATGGCGAGCGCGAAAGCCTACCTCTCAGCCCTGAATCGCGTGCTCGCGATCGCTGCCGACCATTCGTCAGAGTCCGGAGTGGATTCTGAGGTCAGCCCCGTGGCTCGACCGACCGGGACCGCAGAATAGCAGCTCAGATGGCTTGCCGTTTCGTACAAATCTACGACACCACGCTTCGCGATGGCACGCAGCGGGAGGGCATTTCCTACACGGTGCTCGACAAGCTGCGCATTGCTCGGCGCCTGGATGCCTTGGGTGTGGCGTACATTGAGGGCGGATGGCCTGGGTCGAATCCGAAGGATGCTGAGTTCTTTCAGCGTGCTCGCGAGGAACACTTTAAGCACGCCAAGCTCACGGCATTCGGAATGACACGGCGCTCGTCCCACCCCCCCGAGGAGGATCCAAACCTGAAAGCTTTGCTGGAAGCTGCCACGCCTGTGTGCACGCTTTTCGGAAAGAGTTGGACGCTCCACGTCACAGAAGTTCTTAGAACCACGCTGGATCAAAACCTGTTGATGATCGAAGATTCTGTGCGCTTCCTCAAGAACTCGGGACGCGAGGTCATCTACGACGCCGAGCACTTCTTCGACGGCTACGCCGCAGATCCTAAGTACGCGCTTGAGACCCTCCAAGCAGCGGCACGCGGTGGCGCCTCGGCCGTCGTCCTTTGCGATACGAATGGCGGCACCTTACCTTGGCAAATTGAGGAGTTGGTACGGATCGCCATCAACAGCGTACCCACTCCTGTCGGGATCCATGCCCATAACGATGCGGGGTGTGGCGTCGCCAACAGCCTCGCCGCGGTCCGCGCTGGAGCCTTACAGGTCCAAGGCACCGTGAATGGCTACGGCGAACGCTGCGGAAACGCCAACCTCTCAGCGATTATCCCCAACCTTGAGCTCAAGCTCGGTGTGAGCTGCGTTCCGCCCGGCAAAGTCCGAGACATCAGTGAGCTTTCACGCTTCGTATCGGATGTCGCGAACCTCACCTTCGACGAACACGCCCCCTACGTGGGCAACAGCGCCTTTGCACACAAGGGAGGCGTGCACGTGGCCGCCATGCGTCGCCACCCCGACAGCTACCAACACATTACCCCTGAGCTGGTCGGCAACAGCATGCGCGTCGTCGTGAGTGAGCTCTCTGGTAAGGGCAACATCCTGAGCAAAGCCGAGGAACTCGGCTTGCAGGGCCAGTTCGGCGACGAAGGCGAAGCCCTCCAAGAGGTGAAAGACGCCGAAGCGCGCGGGCTCTCGTTTGAAAGCGCGGAGGCCTCACTCGGGCTCCTGCTTCGAAGGCGTGAGCCTGACTACGTTCCGCCCTTCTCGGTCCTCGATTATCACGTGATGGTGGGTCGACGCGCCGGCTCAAGCGAGACGTTTGCGGAAGCGACCGTTAAGTTGCGCATCGGCGACCAGGTCGTCCACACGGCAGGTGCGGGCAACGGCCCAGTGAGTGCCCTCTCGGATGCACTCTTGAAGGCGCTCACGCCGGTATTCCCGCATGTATCTGACGTGCACCTGGCAGATTACAAAGTTCGCATCCTCGACAGCAAGGCCGGCACCGAAGCCATCACGCGCGTGTTAATTGACAGCCACGACCAAGCAGGAGGTTTTAGTACTGTCGGAGCCTCACCGAATATTATCGATGCCTCGCTGGCCGCACTGGTGGACAGCCTTGAGTTTTACCTATTAAGAAGCTCACCCGAAACGAAACCAGCGAGCATTCCGGCACCCCAGGCCGGCTTAGAAGCCAGAGAAGCGGAAGCCCCATGAAAGCCAAAATCGTACTCCTGCCAGGTGATGGCATCGGCCCTGAAATCGTAGACCAAACGCGGCAAGTATTGGAAGCCGTTGCCGGCAAGTACAGCCACCAGTTCTCGTTCGAGTCTCATCTGATCGGTGGTATCGCGATCGACGAGATCAAAGAGCCGCTGGCTGATTCAACTGTCGAAGCCTGCAAAGCGGCCGATGCGGTGCTGCTCGGAGCCGTGGGTGGGCCCAAATGGGATGCGCCCGACGCAAAAGTGCGCCCCGAACAGGGCTTGCTGAAGATCCGCCGCGGCCTCGGCCTCTATGCCAATCTGCGCCCAGTGAAGAGTTATCCTGAACTCATTTCAGCGTCGCCGTTGAAGGCTGATCGCGTGAGCAACGTGAATTTGCTCGTCGTCCGAGAACTCACCGGCGGCCTCTACTTCGGCAAGCCGCAGTTTCGCGAACAAACAGCCTCAGGTTGGCGAGCGGTCGATACGCTGGAGTACAGCGAACACGAGATCCGCCGCATCCTGACGCTCGGCTTCCAGCTCGCTCAAGGCCGAAGCCGTAAACTGACCAGTGTCGACAAGGCAAACGTGCTTGAATCCTCGCGGCTCTGGCGACAAATCGCGATCGAGCTCGGCAAAGAATTTTCGGATGTGCAGTTGGAGCACCAGCTGGTCGATTCTGCAGCCATGCGGCTTGTCACTCATCCCTCAGCTTTCGATGTGCTGGTCACCGAGAACATGTTTGGGGACATCCTTTCTGACGAGGCCGCTGTCCTTACGGGCTCGCTCGGGATGCTACCGAGCGCGTCGCTCGGAGCCGGCAAGCTTGGCTTGTTTGAACCCATTCATGGTTCAGCCCCTGATATTGCGGGCAAAGGCATCGCGAATCCGCTCGGCACCATTCTGAGCGCCGCGCTACTTTTGCGTTACAGCCTTGGGTTGGAGCGTGAGGCCGTGGCTGTGGAAGCAGCCGTGGAGGGTGCGCTGAAGAGCGGTATCCGAACGCCCGATCTAGCCGACGGCGGAGCTTCCGTCTCTACCTCAGCCATGGGGCAAGCCGTGCTGGCGCGCCTGGCTTAAGCCTGTTGGCACAACATGGCTTCCCGAATAGCTCCCGTAGTTTTTGAGATCGTTCCGACGTCTATCCAGGATGGGCCGGAGCGCCTGCGCGAAGAGGCCGAGAAGGTTCGTCGCCTGTTTGAAGAGGCTGGGCTTTGGGGGCGGGTGAACTCCATCCTCATTCCGCAGCTGATTGCTGAGGAAGGCGATCGCCCCGTGGCGCTAGCCGACAAATTCGATTCGCTCGACGCCAAGCGCTATTTGTCGGAAGCCCTCCCACTTGATTACATTTTGACGCAAGTCTCCGTGTTCACGCCGGAGTCCGAGTTGCGCCAGCGAATCGCTGCTCTGCGTGCTGCAGGCGTGAATCGCGTCGTGTTTGTCGGCGTTCCGCGAGTGTTTGAGGCGGCGGATGTTGTGGGGCCCTATCCAAGCCAAGCGGTTCAGCTCTTCGAAGCGGAGCTGCCCTCACGCGGTGTGATCTTGATCCCCACACGGCCCGACGAGGGGAAACGCTTCGCTGAAAAGGCCCGCGCGGGCGCAAACTTCGGACTCACTCAGCTGTTGTTCAGCGATCACATTGTCGGGTTCTTGAAAGAGCTTTCCGCCCAACCCGAGAGGCCGGAGCTGCTGCTGTCGTTTGGTTACGTTCCTCAGCTCGAAGCCAGCCGCGGGCTCATTCGTTGGCTGATCAAGGACACAACGGCCACAGCTGTTGCTGAAATGGACGAAGTCTTGCGGCTCTCGGCGCTTCCCTTCAAGGACAAGAAGGCGCACCTGGTGTCTTTGGTGCGAAGAGTCGTCGAAGAAGTGCAGCCGCTTGGCTTCCCGCTCGGTTTGCACTTCGAGTGCCCTTACGGCCCTTCCAAGCCAGCCATGGAAGTGTTCGCGGCAGTTCTGGAAACCTGGACTGATGTGATGGGTAAAGGTTGAGCTTGCTGCCCTTTAATCCGCCGCTTCAAACCAGCGATTTGACTCCGATCAAGGCGACGATCGGCACCGCCCCAGAAGATTTCATCGTGGACGAACTTCCGCTTTATCCGGCATCGGGTAGCGGTGAACACCTCTACGTGCGTCTTCGCAAACGTGAACTTGCGACCCCTGATCTACTCAGAATTGTCTCGCGCGCCACACGCATCAAAGAACGCGACATCGGTTGCGCGGGCATGAAAGACAAACACGCCATCACCAGCCAGTGGCTCTCTTTCCCGCTTGGCTGCCCGGAGCCTTCGACCTGGGAGCTCCCAGAAACAATCGAAATTCTTGAATCCACACGTCACGGCAACAAGCTCCGCACCGGGCACCTGCTCGGGAATCGTTTCCGTATCCGCCTGCTGGGTGTGGAACCCACCGCCTACCCCCAAGCCGAGCTGATAGCGCAGCGGTTGCGTGAGGCCGGCCTCATCAACTACTTCGGAGCGCAACGCTTCGGGATCCAAGGCAGAAATCTGAGCGCCGCTCTCCATGTTCTCACTCGCCAGTCAGACGCAACTCAAACGGATCATGAGAGCCAAGTCAGGAACGGAGCTCGCCGCTTCTACGCGAAATTCAACCCCAGCGTGATCCAATCAGAGATCTTCAACCGCTACGCAAAAGAACGCCTGCTCTTGGGCAAAGACCAAATTTTTGCAGGTGAAACAGTCCGCCTGGAGGGTTCTCCGAAAACCTTCATCGTTGAAGACGTTAATGTGGAACGGCAACGCTTATTTGCGGGCGCGCTGCACTTAACCGGCCCTATTTTCGGCTCAGGTTCCAGGCTTCCGGCGGGTGAACCGGGAGAGCTGATCGTGGCGATTCTGGGAGAATTGGGCCTGACCCAGGAAGACATCAAACGCTTCGGCCGGGACGCCCGCGGCACCGTCCGAGATCTGATCATCCCCCTACCCGATCTGGAGCTCAGCGAAGAATCCGGCAGCCTCGTTCTTGCGTTCACGCTGCCTGCGGGTTCGTACGCAACTCAGCTCATCCGCGAGTTCACGCACGGTGAGTTTCTTTCCGGCCAACGCGCACCCCACGCCACGCCGAGCACAGAATCAGAGCAACAACCCTAGAACAATCCGCAACACCGGGCCCGCAATGTATCCAAAGAGATTCCAGGCGACAAACAAGCCCAGCATGCCGGCCATGGGAACTTCGTAGAACCAATCGATCAAGCGGCCTAAACTCTTCGGCCAAAACCCCTGAACAACACCCGCACCATCGAGTGGCGGCACCGGCATTAAATTAAACACGCCGAGCATCGCGTTGAGATTCATGAGAATGCTCAGCGCCATCGCCACAGCGCCCCGCGCCGAAGTGCTTTCAACCCCGGGCGGCAGAGCGACCATTTTCGTAAACTCAAGTTCGCCTGGGAGCGGGAGTACAAATACCCCGGCTGCTAGGAGAAGCTTGAGCGAGATGAGCGCGACGCCCGACAGCAGAAAATTGGTAGCCGGGCCGGCCAGCGACATTAGACCCTGTTTCAACGGATTCCTCCGACCCCAGGCGGAATCAAACGGAACGGATGCCCACCCAATCATCCAGCCGCCCGTGATGTACGAGATGATCGGAACGACCAGCATCCCGAACGGTGAGCGCTGAATATGCGGCATGGGATCCAGGCTCATGACGCCGCCTGCATAAGCAGTTGGATCTCCGCCTCGATAAGCGGCAAAGGCATGAGCAAACTCGTGGCAGGTCGTGCTGAAAACGAACACGCCATACCAAATCAATAAGTGCGCGACATTGAAGTCCATCGCTTTGCGTTGAGCACCTATCGGTGCAGTTGCAGAATGTCCAGCGGACTCTCCTATCGAAGGCCTTTCCCAGGCGCGAAAGACGCATGACACGCGGACTGCCGGGGTTTGACAACCGGAAAAGCGCTCATGGGACCGCGTTCAACTAATCAGTGATCCGCATAAAATAGGCTCAAGCACTAGGCGGCATTGCAGGATCATGCATGATGCGTGCATGATGCATTACCATGGGTTGGCTGCGTGAGCTCGTTGGGCATTCGACATTCAACAGCCTCGACTCGCTGGCCAAATCGTGTGTGACCCATCCGCGCTGGCCAACAGATGTCGTCGTCCAACCGCGCTCTCTCGGTGCGCAGCTCGGAAAACTTGATCGCCAGGAGGAGCTCGAGTGGTTGGCCAATCGTCCGGAGATCCAGGCGATCCTCGCCGAACTCCTGGGCGCAAGCTTCACGGAAGTGCAGCGGGCCCTGCCATCCCAGCCCAGCATTCAGCTGCACAGGTGGATATGGCGTGACGCTCCGCGTGCGAGTTCCTTGGATCTCCTTCGTGAACCCCTCCCCCCGGGCCTCCCTGAGGCAGCCACTGGCTTTGCTAACCCCGCACGAACCGGCAAGGGCGAGCGCTGGCTCTGGAGCGCGCCCGAAGGCTCGGGCCAGGAGCTGCTCGGACGCTGGCTCAGCGCCAATCACCAAGCTGAGGTCTTCAGCTCGGTAGAGAATCTGAAAGGGCGTAGTCCGCATCACTCGTTGTTTGTGCCGCTTGAAGAATACAACCGTGACACGCTCAACAGCCTAGCACAAGTGTTCGCCTCACTTCCGACGAGCACTAACATTTTGTTAGCCGTGCCAGTCTCGCTTTCGACGCTCAACGAGAGCGAGCCGTTTTGGGACACTTTCAGAGCGCTCCGGACAACCTCCTCCGCTTCAGACACTCGGCGCATGGTGACGTGGCTGCTGCCGCGCCTGCCCGCTGATTCCGTCCTAGCCCAGGCGCACGCCTTGGCCTTTGTGGAAAAGACCCTCGCACACCGCAACTGGTCTACTTTTGACGACATCCTGAGTCTGTGCGGCACAGTCGATTCGGTGGCGTTCGACGGCAAAGCCGATTTGGAACGGCTCTTGATTAACCTCGTCAACGCGCGACTCGGGAGACTCGCGGGAGATCCGCTGGCCGCGTGGTTGAAAAGGCACGCGACCGGCCTGCTTTCCGGGATTTTCGGGCAGCTCCTGGAGCGTGGCCTGGCTTGGCACCGACCTCGCTCAATCGATGAATGGAGCGAGCTCATACCTGATGAGTTCAGGCAAACGGTGGATCAACGCTGGCTTCTGCGCATGCTGCCCGACGCGGAAGCGCACATTCGACCTCGCGATGTTGAACGAGCCGTCAAACAGTTATCTCCGGGTGCGTTCCAGCTTGTCTTGGCGCTTGAGCGCGTTGGTTTCCTTTCCCAATCAGGCCCTGACAGGCTTACTTTTGGTCCACATTGGCTGGGGCAATATTTGTTCGAATCGGCTTTGGTAAACACGGTCCGTCTGGCCTCGCCAGCTCTTGGTGGTTTATTGCTCGGCGAACACGCCGCCGAGATCACTCGGTGCCTAGCCAGACAATCGTGTCTCGATGAGATCGATCTTGACCGAGTGCTTGAGAACCTAGATGCCGAACGCAGCATCGCCAACGTTACCACGCTGGACATTGTTTTCCGGTTAACGGGACTCACGCTGCTTCGGGGAATAGAGCTTGAATCTGAGCAGCTCTCGGAACTTTGGAACGAACAGGAAGCAACACTCTTGCCCGGAGTGGTGCCTGGAACAGCGCCGATCTTGAGCTACCCTAAGGCCCAAATCGAGCGCCAGACTTTGCTCTCTGACGGCTTTTTTTGCGTTGCTGCGCTGGCCATTGCGGAACACACCCTGCCCTCAGCGAGACCTCACCAGTTACTCAACCCTTGGCGCCTCTCGACAACGCTGAACCTACCTCTTGAACCCCTACTCGATACGATCAATGAATTCCTGTCTACTGCTGAAACGGAGGGTGAACCCTGGCTTGAGGAAGTCTACTTGCTGTTGCATCGCCTGCGCCCACACGCCACGCTGCTCCTCCAACAACATCCAGTCTTCCGGATGTCCTGCCTGGCGGCGGCCTGTAAGTCTAAACCGTTAGCCTGGATCCTTGTGTGCCAGGTGCCCAGTGAACGTTTCGCGGTGTCTGCCTTGAAGAAAATGATAGAAGCCGAGCAGAGCTTTGCCGAAGCAATCCAGGAAGTTGCTCAAGCCTATGAACGCGCTGGCTGCCCTGAAGACATGCGGCTTCTGGCTCCGTTTGGCGCTCTTGCCGATGAAATCTGGCCGCACTTGAGCGCCGCCTTTGCCGTCTCCTTGCTGAGTCACGGCCGGGCTTTGCGGCTTGATCTTAATCCCGCACTGTGGCCCGAGCTACTCGGCCTGTGGCGTCCCGCATTTTCCGTGACGCAGTGTGCGCATATGCCAGCACGCGTAGCGGACAGCGCCGTGCGACGCTTTGAGACACTGCCGGTTGAACTGATAGCGGCCATTTGGAGCCACCACGACAGCGTTTGTGAAAAGTTCTGTCAAGAACTGCTTCGTGCTCAACAGCTGGAACGCCTCGTCCGATTCGTACTCTGCACACCGACAGCAAAGCTCGGGGAATTGCTAAGACGGCTTGCGCTCACCTCAGACCAATTGCTCTCGGTGCCCAGTGCCGCCAAAGCAGAATTCATGGCCCACCTGCACACCTGCGTACGTCTGCGATCTGTCGAGTTTTCCGTAGCGTTTCAGCTACTCTTGGGCCTACAACAAGCCAGCCTACTGCTTCACGCGAGCCGCGGCCTGAGCTAAGTTCAGTAGCTCTGCGTGTCAGTAGCTCTGCGTGTCAGTAGCTCTGCGTGTCAGTAGCTCTGCGCATGAATGGTGTTGGGCGCCATGCCGAGGAGCAGGAGTTCTTGGTTCGTGGCTTCGGCCATCCCTGGAGTCCCGCAAATGTACGCTTGAACGAACAGCTGCTGGGCGAAGGCTTGCGCGACGTGAGCCTGCACTCGGCCCCGCGCACCTTGCCACGCAGCGCTCGGTTCGGTGAGCGTGGGGATGAAACGGAAACGCTGATATTGATTAGCTAACGCTTCAAATTCGGCACGGAACAAAATCTCCTCTTCGCGCCTACAGCCGAAAATCAAAACGCCCGCATCCGGCTCAACACTTGGCGCTCTCCGCAGAAATTCACTCTGGAGCATCGCCCGAAGCGGCGTGATCCCTGTGCCAACCGCAATGAACAAGGCCGAACCACTGTGCCGCGCCCGCACGAAGCTGCCCTGCGCTCGGGTCACCCAAAGCCTGTGACCCTGCTGAGCTCCCGACAGAAAGCTGTTGCCGCGGATCGAGGCTGCCACCTCGAACACCCCCGGCTCCGCTGGATCTTCCGCTGATGAGATTGAATACGACACCAGCGCCTCCGTGCCATGCACTCCGAGCTCAATATGCTGCCCGGGAAGCCAAGAGAAAGCGGGATCAGCGCAACGCATCCGAAGCCCTACTACGCTCGGACTGAGGCTCTGAACTTGGATGATTTCGGCGTTGAGTCGCTCGCGCGGGTCCATCACGGCATTCTTGGCTCCGTCACGGATAGCCGTTTGAACCGCGCAAAACAAGGCATCTCCTGGGGCATTTCGTGCTTGGTTGTGGTTCTTGTCGGCTTGGCCCACGATGGCCTGCGCTCCGCCCATGAACTTTTTCGGCCACGCCTGTCTCGCAGCCCGTCGCGACCCAAGCGCCGGGTTTGTGTTTGGCGAGGCAGCTCCACATCTGCCGGCCCGCACACTCACTCACCGGCCGCGCCTAGCGCTCAAGATCGAAGCCGCCCTCGGGGAGGATTAGCGTCGGTGCCGAAATCGAAAGTGGGCCCGGGGCCCAATATTGCCGAGACTATTTTTCGCGATGTTCGCCGTCAGATTCTGATTGGAACGCTGGCACCCGGTGAGCGCCTGCTCGGCGAACGCGAACTCGCGGCCAAGTATAAGACCAACCGCAACACCCTGCGCGAGGCCGTGCGGAAGTTAGAACAGAGCCGCCTCGTGACAGTGCGCCACGGCCAGGGGGTCACCGTGTCTAGCTTTCGGCACACTGGAACCATGGACTTGCTCTCGCCGTTTTTGGAAACGGCTCCTGATCTCGGTGAGGTGGTGCGCCTACTCGAAGATATTCTGCCAGCTCGCCTATTGGTGATTGAGTTTGCTGCTCGCCTGGCGGTGCGTCGCGCGACCAAAGCGGATATTGAGCGATTGCGAGATATTACGGATCTTCTCATCGCGGCGTTCGAACGCGGCGATCGTGTGGTGATCGCTCACGGTTTTCAGCGCTGGCTCGAGACTGTCGTGGACGCTGGGCACTCGGTAGCCATTCGCTGGGTAGCTAACCCTTGGCTCGAATCCTATCGCGATCTGCTCGATCGCTTTCCGGTGTTGTGGGTACTGGAGCCGAGCTTTCCCGAGCACCTGCGCGACTTCCTGCTGGCCCTTGAAGCGGGCGACGAGCTGAAGGCGATGGGCGGGCTGCGACTCTACTACCAACGCGTGGACTCAGCCTTCATCAGCGCACTCGAAAGCGCGATGTCGATGCGCACGAGCACGAGCACGAGCACGCCCCCGGCTGAAAATCCCTCCGGGGATGCCGCAGAAAAGCCGCCTAGGCCTAAGGAACCGTGATCGAATCAGCCGGAGGACTGGCGGGCGTCGCCCCGATGGCTTCGAGAATCTGATACAGGCCAAACGTCGGCATCCGGGTGAAGCCGTTCCAGGCAGCCGACGCCAACGTCCCGTCCTTGAGCCAATCCTTGATCCATTCGCCTGCGAAGCGTGCCTGGCGCTGCTTAAGGCCTGCGCCCAGCTCTCGGGACCAACGTCGATTGTATTGCTCGTGAGTTCCCACCGGTGAAGAGAAAATAATCGGGAGCCCAAGGCCGCCAAAAAACGTCATCTCGCTCGGTTTGGTCCACAGGATGTCCGTGCGCGCCAGCAAGCGGTTGAAACTGGTGAGATAACCTTGGAAATTTGACGCATACAGGATCTGAATGGGCGCGTCTGTTTCATCACCTAGGCTCCGGCCGAGCCCAGTCGCTTTCACTACTAGCGCGAGCTCCTGGGCGACCTCCTGCCGTACACCCGCGACCAAGTGCAAACGCAAACGCCTCTCCGCCAATAAACCGCGCAGCGACGGAAGGAACTCCCGAACGAGGCCCACTTGAGCGCCTGCCCCTCCCACGGCGAAGGTCAGGGTCAGGGTTGGATCATCGACTGACTCGGGTAAAGGCCCCAGAAATTGCGAAATCCCATGCTTCAACTCGCCACGGAACAGGCCAGATGGATCGAGTCGCACCAGACGCGCCGCGAGGTTTTGCTTCAAGAAGGTAAGGTCAGTGCCTCCCACGAGTTCATGCGGCAGTGGGAAACCTGTGACTAAGACCTTATCCTCAGGCACACCATAGGCCCGAAGGCGCCGCCGAGTGCGTTGGGTTGGAACCAAATAGACGATCCGAGTATGGGCCGCGTGCATGGGTGCCCACACCCGATTGATGTCGGAATCCGTGACGATACAGAAAATCTTGTCATAGCCGAGGCGATCAGCCGCAATCGCAGGCACAAAGTAGGTGGTCACGAGCGTTTTTTGGGTCCGCTCTAAGTGCTCCACCAAACTCGAGCCCAGGCCCTTCTGAATTAACCGATCCAACACGCGGGTTGCTGCACTCGGGTGCGATTGATCCCGCTCCGAGTAGAGGTCTGCGATATCCGTGACGCTCTCCAGCATCGTACGAAACGGCGGGCCTACGAGCGGTAGCTGCGAAGCGCGTGAAATACCTTCGTAGTAGCGGCGCACATAGGACCAAAGCTCACGGTCCTTTTCCGTGGCAATCGGGGCTCGGTCCGCCTGCAAGACGTCCAGCTTGAGCGCGTCTCCCAGCGCGTATGCGGGTCGCAAATGGCCGTAACCCATGTCAATTGCAACCAGGGCGAATCTGGAATTTGCTTCTGGCAGGGCAGAATTCACGCGCGGTTAGCCGCCAAATTCTCTTTGAGCGGTGGCGATAGTTGCGTGCCCGGTCCGATAAACATCACGTTGCCTCGCCAATTCACGGAACGCTTGAAGAAACCCACCCACCAAATACCAGCAATCAGAAGATCCTTCAACGGCACGAGCGCTAACTGCAAAAGCCCAAGCCCAGATCGACGAACGCTGCGTGCCATCACCTCATCTGAAAGGCACTTCACAAGCACAAATACCAATGACGCAACCCAAAAGCCCCGTCCAAAAACGGCACCGCTCGGCCCCAACCCTGCGAGCGCCCACAACAAAGCGAGCCAAGCCAGCGGATTGGACGTCGACTCGCACAAATATGCGAAGAGCGAAATACGACGCCGCATCTGAGCCCACCTGACATGCCGATTGATGAAGCTACTGAATGAACGCTCTCGGTTTCGGACAGGAAGCGGATCCGTACACAACTTCACGCCGACACGGCACTGCTTCGCGAACTGCCCGAGCATGTAATCTTCCGCAAGCACATTCTCAAACGTGCGCCAGCCGCCCATCTGCGCCAAAAGCTCTTTGTGGAAAAGCACCGATTTCCCAATCACGCAATGGTGGCCCGCAACGCCGGCACCCCAGATCATCGATGCGACCAGGGTATTGAGGTGGATACTCTCAAAGATTGCACCCAGCGTTTGTTCGTCTTGACCCACCAACGTGCTGTGCACGAGGCCAACCGACTCACCATCCCATTCACTCACTAGCCGCGCCAAATAGCCTGGCTCCGGCACAACATCGGCGTCCGAAATGAGCCAAAGGTCATGGCTGGCGAACCGCGACATGAAGGTGAGATTGTTAACCTTAGGATTCATCCCGACGGCAGGCGCTCCGATCAGGACCTGAATTGGAACCTCAGGATGGTTGCGCTGAAAACTGCGAACCACGGGAATGGCCGGATCTTCAGGATCCTCAATACCAAGCACCAGCTCAAAGTCGGGATAATCCTGACGAGCGAACGCCGTTAGATTCTCTGAAAGCGATACATCAGCGCCTTTGATGGGCTTCAGAACGCTGACGCTTGGCTGATGCTGACCTGGCGCTCGCTTCCCGTTGGCACGACGGATGGCGAAGCTCGCCGTTAACTGCACAAAGACCAGCGCGACAAGCGAACCGGTTGCGATAAGAGCAACACTCCAAAAGAGCCAGTGACCTGTCGTCAATGCAACACCATTGGGGACAAACTGTGGACGACCATAGTGTCGAAAACGTGACAAGCACGAATCATTTATTCGCCGGCACGATTTCGCGGGCACGACTCGACGATAACCCCAACAAATACCAGCGCTTGAGCACCTGGCGCCGGGCGCTCTGCACCACCCGTTTGGTCCCAACGGGCAACGCGCGAGCCTCACGCGCACCGCGACACATGGGACGCCTCAAAGTTCGATCATGCCTTTGAGGCAACGAGCCTCCGGCTCCATCCATTCGGGCAACACACGCGGAGCCTCTTCAATCTTGGAACGGTGAGTCACCCATTTGCCAACATCAATCCGACGCGCCTCCATGAGTCCGATGATGGTCGCGAAATCTTCCGCCGTGGCATTCCGGCTGCCCATCACGGTCAATTCTCGTTTGTGGAACTCTGGGTCCGAGAAGGCAATTTCTCCGGTAACCAAGCCCACAAATACCAAACGCCCACCATGACACGGATACAGGAACGACGTCGCCATGCTCGCGGCATTGCCCGAAGCGTCAAACACCACCGAGGGTAACTCACCACCGAAGAACGAGCGAATGAGTTGCAGATTCTCTTCGAGACTCGCGGCCGGCAGCGCGCTGTGCTTCACCCCGAGGATCTCTCGGCAAAAGCGCAAGCGTTCGCTGCTCGTATCCAACACAGCCAGCTCGGCCCCGGTTGCAGCAACGAACTGCAGGGTTGCCAGACCGATCGGCCCGGCTCCGATCACGAGCACCCGATCACTCGCGCTGACGTTGCCGCGTGCGACGGCGTGCGCACCAATACCCAATGGCTCAACTAGAGCAAGCTCTTCGAACGACAGCACATTCGACTTGTGCAGGTTGGCTGCTGGCACCAAGTACTCAGCCCTGAGCGCCCCATCTGCATGCACCCCGAGCACGGAGATACGCTCACAACAATTGGGCTTACCACTGCGACAGGCGATGCACACATTGCAGCTCACGTACGGCTTAACAGCGCAGCGATCTTGAGGTTTCACAGCCGTAACGCCTTGGCCGAGGTCGACCACCTCGACAGCTGCCTCATGCCCCAAAATACGCGGATAGCTGAAGAATGGCTGTTTACCCCGATAGGCGTGGTAGTCCGTGCCGCACACCCCCACCACCTTCACGCGCACACGCACCTCGCCCGGACCGGGGTCGGCCAACGTTGCGTCTTTTTCGCAAACCAACAGGCCTGGGTTTTTGAGAACCAATGTCGTCATGCCCGAACGCTAGCCAGTCTGTTGGGGCCGACGCAAGATTCCGCCTTCCACGTCCGACCAAAGTCGCTAAAGTGTGCGCGTCACGGTGTCCCGATTTCACAGTGTCCCAATGAAGAAACGCTCTTCACAAAAGGAAAAACCAGAATTGGTGGCTGCGCTTCCCGAGGGAAAGCTGGAGGAGCGGGCGCTCAGCTACTTGAACCGCTTTGATGCGACCCGCCACAAGTTATCGCTCGTGCTCGGACGCTACGTGCGCCGAACCATCACCCCAGAAGGTCGGGAAAGCGCCCTCGAAAAGGTGGTGCAACTTCTGGATCGCTATGAAAAGAGCGGGTTGATTGATGACCGCCGCTTCTCCGCGAATCACACGCGGTCCCTCTGGCAACGGGGCAGCTCACAACGGAAGACTGCTCAGAAGCTACGCCTCCGCGGCATCGCACCCGAACTCATCGCCGACACCTTCCAACAGTTGGCCTCTGAAATGCCTGGGGGCGATCTGGCGGCGGCACTCATCTACGTGCGGAAGCGGCGCCTTGGCCCACACCGGGCTAGTGACGAGGAACGCCAAGCCAAGCGCCAGAAGGACTTGGCTTCGCTGGCGCGACAAGGGTTCAGCCACGACGTGGCAAAGCGCGCGCTTGCAGCGACAGACGACGTGTTCTAAGGAAACGGTCTCTCGATGCAGCTTTCTTGGATATTGTTCCTCGCCCTGATCTTCGCGCTTTTAGCGCTGGACCTGTTTGTATTCCATCCGAAAGCTCGCCCGCTCCACCTGCGCGAAGCCGCGCTGCTCAGCTGCTTCTGGGTGAGCCTGGGCCTCGGGTTTTCAGGGGTGGTTTACGCCGTGTACGCCAACGGCTGGTTTGGCCGTGGCGAGGCAGCCAATGCGCTTCCGCCGGCCGAAGCAGCTCTCCAATACCTCACCGGTTATCTGCTCGAGAAGTCCTTGAGCGTGGATAACATCTTCGTGATCGCGCTCCTTTTTAGCTCGCTCAAAGTTCCCCCGCAGTATCGCCACCGCATTCTCTATTGGGGGATCCTCGGCGCGATTGTGCTGCGGGGATTCATGATCGTTGGCGGCGCATGGCTCATCACCCGCTTCGATTGGCTCTTTTATGTGTTTGGAGCCTATCTGGCCTACACTGGGCTCAAACTGCTCAAGCCTGAAGCCGGCGAGTTGGACCCCGAAGCGAGCTACTTCGTGCGCATCGCACGACGCGTCCTGCCGCTCGCCAAGCAGGACCACGGCGGGAATTTTCTGGGCCGCGAGAACGGCCGCACGGTGGTGACCCAGCTGGGATTAGCGCTGGTGGCGATCGAAGCGACGGACGTCATCTTCGCGCTCGACTCAATCCCGGCCATCTTTGCGGTGACGACCGATTCATTCATCGTTTTTACGTCGAATATTTTCGCCATCCTTGGGCTTCGGTCTCTCTATTCTATCTTGGTTTCAATGCTCGACCGTTTTCGTCACCTGAAGATTGCGCTCGCATTCATCTTGCTCTTCATTGGCGTCAAGATGCTGCTGCACTCGGTCGTCGACATCGGCAATCTCGTATCTTTGAGCGTGATCGCGGGCGCTCTCGCGGTGGGAGTCCTGACGTCGATTCTTCTGCCGCCGCGGCCCCATTCGGGTGACGAGGCCTAGCCTGGCTACTGTTTTTCCGACAAGGCCAGTTGAACGACTCGTTCAAAAGCAGCCAAGGGCTGGGCGCCTGAAACGATGTAGCCGTTGATCACAGCCGTCGGTGTGCCCTGGATCTTCGCGCTTCCCGCGGCCTCACTGTCCTCCAGCACGGCAGCACGATGTCGATGGTCATCCAGTGCGAGTTGGAATTTTTTCAGATCGAGGCCAATTTTAACCGCGTATTTTTCCAAATAGTCGCGGCTCAGGGCTTCACGTTTTTCGAAAAGCAAAGCCTCCATCTTCCAGAAACCAACCGAGCCTCGTTGCTCGAACGCTTCGAGCGCAGCTTCAGCTGCCAGAGCTGCGTCGGGATGGAAGGGTAACGGTAGGTTTCTCCAAACGAGTCGAACGTCCTTAGGATGCAGCCTCTGCAGTGCGTCCAGTGTGCCGCGAACCCGCTCACAGAACGGGCATTGAAAATCGCTGAACAGCTCGACTACCACTTTAGCCTGCGGAGACCCTCGAAAAGGTCGCGGCGTTTTGGGTGCAGCCAGCGTGACACGCTGAGGGAGAGAAGGTGCAGCAGGTCGCGCCGCTTTCATGATTTCGCCGTACACGTTCAGCGAAGAAACTCCGGCCGCTACCATTTGCTTGGCCAGCACCAAACGCTCATCGATCAGCTGGGCGAACGACTCCGCCGGTTGGGCTCCCGTCAGGCGTCGCCCGTTGATGAAGAACTGCGGTGTCCCCTCAACCTTGAACTCTTCGGCAAGCATTTGGTCTTCCAGGAGGGAGCGTTCAAGCTCGGGACTACCCGGCCGATCCAGGGCGAGAGCCTCCGCTTGAGGAACCCCGAACTCCTTCGCGAGCTGCAGGTAGAGCGCGGAACCAAGCTCGGCTTGCCTTTCAAACAAACGCCGAGCCAGTGGCCAAAACTTTGCATTACCGTGCGCTGTGAAGACGCGCTGGGCAAAGCGCGCGGCTGGCAGAGCTTCTGCATGAAATGCAAGGGGCGCGTGCTTAAACACTAACCGCACTTCCTTCCCGTAGCGCTTTCTGACATCAGTCAGCGTTTGTTCCGCTTGGAGGCAATACGGGCACTGAAAATCGGTGAACATCACAATCGTCACGAGGGCCGACGCTGGGCCATCGATCGGAGACCTGGCTAGCGGGACTTGGTAGACGGCCAAATCAGGGCCTGCCTCTACGTCTTCCTCCTCGGCATTCGCCGGCTCCGATTTTCTGCTCTCAATATTGGTACGCGTGCGTTCGCGATAGAGCTCATTGACGTCCTTGTACGGTTTGGGGAGAGCCTTGATTTCGGCCAGCTCCTGCTCGATCAGACGCGCAAATTCGGTCGCCGGCTGAGCGCCTACGAGCATCCGCCCATTGATGAGAAAGCCTGGCGTGCCTTGAATACCTACGTGCTCGGCGACGGCGGCGTCGGTCGTCACTTTAGCACCATATCGCGGGTCATCCAGTGCCGTGTCGGCCTCTGCGGGAGAGAGACCAGCTTCCTTAGCCCACTCAACCAGGTGCTCGGGACTTAGGTCTTCATGGTTTGCGTACAGCTTCTTAGCGAAAAGCTCAAAGGCAGCCCGACCTTTTCGTTCGAACACCGCCTGAGCCATCACTGCGGCATCCCGCGCATGCTCGTGGAATGGCAACGGCAGATTCTTGATCACAAAGCGCACTTTATCTGGGTAACGCTGAGCGATCTCTTCCAGCGAATCCTGCGCGCGTGCGCAGAATGAGCATTGATAATCCGAGAAGACAACCACCGTGACCGGCGCCAGAGGATTTCCGAGGATCGGATCCCGAGCGCCAATCGGCACCCAAGCTTCAGGCACTGCGAAGCTCTTCGCCACGGCAGGCGCCCCGTCACTTGTCACCTGTGTTGGTGTGCGCTCGCTCGTTCTTGGCGCTTGCTGAACGGAGTTGCTGCAACCGAAGGCGACGAGCGAGGTGGCTAATAGAAGGAGCTGAAGCATGCTGGGTGCGGAACCCTAGTACCCGAGGCACCATCGGCCAATCTCTGCTTTGCGAAGCGCTGGGGCGGCCAAGTTGTCGGCGTGGACAGTGTCGGACGGGCTCTGTTCGCCCCGTTTCCGCGATTTTCGGCGTTCTGATGAGCGGCACAGTGTCTGCACTGCCTCATCGACCATGAGCCAACGTGAAACCGCCGCCACCATCAGTGGCCCCCCTCTCGGCTTGGGGCACGCTCACACCAGTGTTCTTGTTGGCCTGGATGCTCACCCTATATCGGTAGAAGTCTGCTGCACGCGGGGGCCATCCTTCTTTCAGATGGTCGGGCTCCCTGAAGCCGCCGTGAGAGAAGCACGCGTGCGTGTGGCCAGCGCCCTTGCAGGTATCGGCGTTTTGCTGGATGAGTACGCGATCACGGTCAATTTGGCCCCGGCGGACCTACGCAAAGCTGGAGCCGCGCTGGATCTGCCCTTAGCTGTGGCCGTGCTGGAAGCGGTGCGGGCAATCCCAGCCGGAAGTCTGTCGGGCACACTCCTTTTGGGTGAGCTCGGTCTGAATGGTGAGGTTCGGCCAGTGCGCGGAGTTCTTCCGCAAGTGGATGCGGCCAGAGCCCGCGGAATGGCGGAAGTTATCGTGCCAGCCCAGAATGCCCGTGAAGCGGGTCACGTGTTAGAAATCAGTGTCCGAGTGGCGCGAACGCTCGGAGAAGTCGTGGACTTCTGCAACGGCAAAACAACGCTCAAGAGCGCTGAACGCGCGGCGTTCCTGGCTGAAGATCCCGAAGAATCCTACGGAGATCTGGCGGATGTACGGGGTCAGGCGGGTGCTAAGCGCGGGCTCGAAATCGCTGCCGCCGGTGGACACAATTTGCTGATGCTCGGCTCTCCCGGTTCTGGAAAAACACTCCTCGCTCGCCTGCTGCCGACAATCACCGCGCCGTTAAGTCTCAACGAAGCACTCGATGTCACCAAGATCCATAGCGTGGCCGGATTATTGGAAAGCGAACAGGGGATTGTACGCCGTCGCCCCTTTCGAGCACCCCACCACTCGGTGAGTGAAGCCGGCCTGATAGGAGGCGGCGACGTGCCGCGCCCGGGTGAGGTGAGCTTAGCGCACCGCGGGGTGCTCTTTTTGGATGAGCTCACGGAGTTTCGCCGAACAGCCCTCGAGGCATTGAGGCTCCCGTTAGAAGATGGCGTCATTTGTATTGCACGTGCTCGCGCTCGCGCCTGTTTTCCTTGCCGGCCTGTCGTTGTTGGGGCGGCCAATCCTTGCCCCTGCGGGTATCTAGGGCATCCCAAGCGCGCCTGTCGCTGCAGCACAAAAAGCATTGATGCCTATCGATCGCGGCTTTCTGGGCCAATTATCGACCGTTTGGACGTGCATCTTTCGGTGCCCCCGGTCGATCCACGCGCACTGACCTCGAAGGCGAGTGCAGAGTCCTCACGCAGCGTTAGAGCGCGCGTCGCACAGGCTCGCGAACGCCAGAGGCTGCGTGCCGAGTACCACGAGCTCGATTGCGTGACCAACGCTCATCTCTCCCTTAAAGCGCTCGAACAGGTAGCCCCCTTAGACAGCGAGAGCCGACGGCTGATCGAATGCGCCATGACGGAGTTGGGCTTGAGCGCCCGTGCCTACGTCAAGGTGCTCAGGGTAGCACGCACCATCGCTGATCTTGAGGAAGATCCCCAGGTCCGTGCTCCGCATCTAGCCGAGGCCATTCAGGGGCGCCTCCTAGACCACCGACAGTTCTAGCTTCGCGCATGCGCGAAGTCAGAGAAGCAACAGTAGACAATCCAGCGAGTAGGTAATGATCATGAAGACAGATCGAGAATCCAGCAACAGCAACATTCAAACCGTCATCGGCGACATCGAAAAAAGCTTTGGAAAGGGCTCCATTATGCAGCTAGGCGGCGAGAGCACAGAGCCCATCGAAACCATCAGCACAGGTTGCCTTTCGCTGGATGAAGCGCTGGGCGTAGGGGGGTATCCACGCGGGCGAATCATCGAGATCTACGGACCCGAGTCCAGTGGCAAGACCACCCTCACCCTCCATGCGCTCGCGGAAGCTCAGGCGAAGGGAGCGATCGCGGCTTTTATTGACGCCGAACACGCCTTCGACATGCGTTACGCCAAGGCGTTGGGTGTTAATCCGGAGACTCTGCTGATCTCGCAGCCAGATTGTGGGGAACAGGCACTTGATATTGTCGAAGCGCTCACACGCTCCGGCTCCGTCGACTTGGTCGTGGTTGACTCGGTGGCGGCGCTGGTGCCTCGTGCAGAGCTCGAAGGTGACATGGGCGATAGCCACATGGGCCTCCAAGCGCGACTGATGAGCCAGGCACTCAGAAAGCTGGCCTCCATCGCGCACAAGACCAATACCACGCTGATCTTCATCAATCAGCTCCGTCAGAAAATTGGGATCGTCTTCGGCAACCCGGAGACAACTACCGGCGGCAACGCGCTCAAGTTCTATTCGAGCGTCCGTTTGGACGTGCGACGCATCGGCAAAGTGACCGTAGGAGAAACGGTTGTCGGAAACCGAACTCGAGTGAAAGTGGTGAAGAATAAATGTGCACCGCCGTTCGCAGAAACCGAGTTCGACATCCGTTGGGGCACTGGAATCGATAAGGGGGCAGATCTCGTTGAGCTCGCCACACAGCATGGAGTCTTCGAGAAGCACGGTGCTCACCTAAGCTTCGAGGGCAAGAGCCTCGGGCAAGGCCGTGATAAAACGCGCGACGGCCTACTTTCCGATCCCAAGCTTGCCCAAGGCATCACGCACGCGCTCTTCAAAGTGCTGCCTTCGAGGGCGAAAGAGGCAGCCCTCCCGAGCGCGGCGCCCACGCCCTCGGTGCCTCCCAAAGGCCACGAGTTGAAGGAAAAGAAAGCCGCTTAGCGTTTGCGTTGGTGCCTCGCCAACCGCATGGGCGTGCGCTGAATATTCTCAATGAACACGCGGAAGGTGTCCCATCCAGGAGGTCACCTTCCGCGCCGCACACGCGAGAGACCGCCTAGGCGAGGCCGGCGAGCGGGCCTTCGCACCAATCGGCCTTGCCGAAGGTGGTGTCTGGGATGCCCATCGCATTGACCATCGACAGCAGCAAGTTGTTGTGTGGAACATCCCCCGCAAACTGAAGATAGCGGTCAGTCTTGAAGTAGCCCCCGGCACCACCAGCAAGGACGTACGCGGCGTCGCCGCGCGAGTGCGCGTTGCCCTTGGCTAATTCGTTGCACCAGATAACCAAGGTATTGTCGAGCATCGTCCCGGTGCCTTCGGGCACCTTGGCGAGATGATCTAAGAAATAGGCGAGCTGCTCGGAGTACCAAGCGTTGATCAGCGTGAGCTTTTCAACGGTGTCGGCAATGTCGTCACCATCGTGCGACATGTCGTGGTGCCCGCGCGTGATACCCGCATTTAGCCAGGAGAAGGTTGCGCCGCCTACCGACCGATTGAACATGAGGCTCGCCACGCGCGTCTGATCACACGTCAGCGCCATCGCTGCCAGATCCATTTGCAGCTTGCCCACGGTTGGGAAGTTGTCGTTTTTCTTAACATCCAACGGACTTCCGAGGGTGGGCAGCGCGCACGACGCTTGAGCGCTCGCGCTGGTCGCTGTGGGAATACTCAAACGAGCTTCGAGCTCCCGAATTGCCGTGAGGTGCGCATCCACCTTCATGCGATCGCTCTGTCCCAAGCGTTTGTTGAGTGAGACATAGTCTTCGATCGCGGCGCCTAACACTTCCTGCCTGCGCTGAACTAAGAGCTGATCCGCGGCAGTGGGTCCGTTACCGGGGGCGGTAAACCCACCAAAAATCCGATCGAAAGCGACATACGGGCTCGATTCTGGCGGGACCGGCTGATCAGAACCCGAGTAGCTCATGCGATTCCAATTATCTCCATTGGTGCCTGATTGAATTGACAGCTCAAGCGACTGAAATTTCGTTTCCTTTCCAATCGCCTGCGCTATGCGCTGATCAACGCTGATTCCATTGGCCCAGCCGGCAGTTCCTCCATCGCCGCCCATGAAGGGGCCGCCGTTCAACATTTCACCGGTGAGCATACCACCCATGCCATTCTGATGACCGTCACCGCCCCCTCCCTGCTGATCGACACCTTGGATGACGTTGAGCTTCGCTTTGTGGCGTTCGAGCGGTTTCAAAATCCGTGAGAGTGTCCAATTGTTGAGCGTGCCCGTTGGCTCCCAAGCACTGGGAATCGTGCCATTAGGGCTAAAAAACACCACAAACCGGAGGGGCGCACCACTCGCGGAATAGCCGGGCATGCCGGCCGCGCGCACCTTCTCTACCCGACCCATGATATCTAAAAATGGCAACGCAATCGCAACGCCGCCTGCACCGCGAAGGACTGTTCTTCGGCTCAAGGTCTTCATGGTGTCACCACCTTTCGGTAAAGGAACGCATCTGTTTTGGTGAACGCCAAGAGTAAGGATTGCATCCGATTATTGTCGGCTTTCATAGCGCTCTTGAGCTGGGCCACCGAGCAAGCATCTTCGGGTGTTTCGCTCCTCCCAAACGCATAGCGAAACCATTCCGTCGTCACGCAATCGCTGACGGCCGCACTCGTCGCCAGTTTTGCCCCGAGCTCCACCGCGCCATCGAACGTCCCATTGATGTCTGTAGCCAGCAGCTCTCCAGCTCCAGAGACCGGCTTGCCATTCTCGGTATCGCGATAGCGGCCGACCGGGTCGAAGTGTTCGAAGCCAAGTCCGATAGGATCCATCAGGCTGTGGCAACCCGAACAGGCAATATCCTTGGAATGCTGCGCGAAACGCTCGCGGGTCGAAAGCTTGGGATCGAGCTCTGGTGGCGTTATCACGAGATTGGCGGGCGGAGGTGGTAACTGTTGGCAGAGAAACTGCTCTCGTACAAACTTGCCGCGATGTACAGGTGAAGTTTGCAGCGGTTTCGCGTGAACCGCGAGGAGACTGCCCTGCGACAGCAAGCCAGCACGCTTGACGCCGTCGGTCGCTGATTTTGCGAAGACAGCACCTCCCGGATCGATCACCCCGTAGAACTTCGCAAGATCGCTGTTCAAAAATGTGTACGGAGCCGTCAGCAGGGCTTGGACCGTGCCCTCACCTTCCCAAAAGACATTGTCGACGAAGCTTTGCGTTTCACTCACGAAGAGCCCAGGCAACGCCGCGGTGTATCCGGTGTAAACGGCCGGGTCGCGCTCCAGGCTGCTCACGCCCTGAAGCCCGAGCCACTGCGCATGAAAATCTGCCACCGTCGCGCGGGCGCGCGGGTCCTTCGACAGCCGCAGCGCCTGCGCGTCAACGCCCTGAGGCGTGCTCAATTGCCCAGTTTTTGCGGCAGTCCGCAGTGCGACATCGGGCATGCTCCCCAGGAAGAGATACGAGAGCCGGCTGGCGAGCTCGTAGTTGGTGAGCGGCAGGTTGCCGGCAGCCGAAGTCCCTTCCCCAAACTCAACACGGTAAAGAAAGCTCGCTGATTGCAGCATCGCCTCGATCACCATCTCGATCCCGGTGCGAAAATCTTGATGCTGTTTGCCCCACAAGTAAGCGTTTTGAAAACGAAGCTGCTCATCCGTTGTGATCGGACGTCGAAACGCGCGTTCCCCAAAATCAGCGATGAACTTGCCCGCGCAACCATCGGCATCCGCCGCCGGATCGCAGGGCAGCAACTGCGTGAGATCAGCGGTTGCCGCCACTGACAGCTTCTCAGCTGCCGCCAGGTACTGCTCGACCAGAAGCGTTGAAATCGTTAGGGCTAGCGCGTTGTTGTTGAAACCGAGCGCCGTCTCTTCAGCAACGAATCCTTGCGCCGGCGCCGAAGTGTCCTTGAGGAGTTCCTGGACGGTACCGTTGTACTCGCGGCGCGTCAGGCGCCGGATCGGTGAAGGGCCAGGATACTTAGCCGCACTGCAGGCCGACGCCGTGGGAGGGGTGATATTCGGTGTGCCCGTGCCGGGAACCGTCGAGGATCCACCTGTCCCGGAAGGCTGCTGCGCGCCCACCTGGAAGGGTTTATCAGCGGCCCGTCCTGGGGTAGAAACCTGCGCTTCGCACCCGACAGCGAGAGCACTTCCCACGAGCGCTAAGGCTTTGAGGATTCGTCGATTAGGTACCATCGGCTAGGCTCCTTCTTCTGGGTGCGGCGAGATATGCGCGAGATGAGCGGGCAAGCTCAACGAGCCTACAGGAGTCCGGCCACTGGGCGACGGCAGATCGGAACTTTTTTGTACCAATTCAGGCGCCCAAAACCAGCCGCAGCAAAACATTATCGCGCTGCTAGACCGAGCGCCGACTACCTCTTACCTCCTCACACATGGCGCGCGAACGAGCTCGGCTGCGACCTCGATGTGGTGGGTCTGTGGAAACATGTCAAATTGCTGTACGCGGGTTAACTTCCAACCCTTGCGCTCCAGAATGCCAATGTCCCGCGCCAACGTTTCGGGGTAGCACGAAACCATCAACACACATTTCCGCGTCACCTGGGCTATCACGCTGAGCGCGGCCTGCGCCCCAGCACGCGGCGCATCCACAATCACCACGTCCGGCAGCTCAGACTGAATCTGCTCTAGCCAACCGCCGACATCTGCTGCGATAAACCGCCCCTTCAAGCCCTGCTCGTGGCTTGAGCGCACCGCTGCTGCAATAGCCTGGGGATCGATTTCCACGCCCACACCGCGGAGGCCGCGCTTGAGCAAAGGCAATGAGAAATTGCCCACTCCGCAGAACAGATCCCAAAATACGCCCGCACCCGTTTCAAGAACACGCTCAGTGACCCAAGCGACGAGACGGGCGTTCATCCCAGAATTGACTTGCATGAAGCTGCCCAGCGGGGCGTAGAAGAAGAGTCCGTCGGTGAGCGCGAATCGCTGAACTGGCGGCTCCCCCTCGCCTTCCACCCCAACCAGGAATTCTGGACCGAGCTCAGAGTGGATTTTTGCCCACTCTGCTGTTCCTCCACTCAGCTGTTTCTTGGGGACCACATGAACACCGAACTGGCCATCGAGATCGCGGCTGCGAAGCTCCACGAAACGGGCTTGGCTCACGCCAGAGAACACACGCGCCGTGAGCTTGACCACGCACGTTGCAAGTTCTGGTTCGAGCACCGCACAGCTGATCGCCTTGTTCGGGTTGAAGAAGCGCAACGCACCCTCAGAACTAACCTGCAAACGAATGCGGTTACGGTAACGAAGAGCCGAACCTGTTTCGATTTCGTGGGGCAACAGTGCGAACTCAACCCCTTGCGAATGCAGAGCGTTTCTGAGTCGATCCAGCTGAATCGCGTGCTGCACTGTCTCGTCGAGACACATCAAGCGGCAGCCACCACACTGCTCCGCGACCGGGCAGGGAGATGGGCGGCGCCCTTCGGCACCCTGAACCAACTCCCACCGCTTGAGCGTGTGGCCCTGCTGAGGCGCCGCGAAGCTGAGCCGATCCCCTGGCACGGCCCCCTTTGCCAAGAAATATCCGGCTCCTGATTGAACCCGGGCGAAGCCGCGACCGTTCATGCTGACAGCCCATCCTAAGATGGGCTCCGCGTCTGGGACACCAGGCATTGCGAGGTATTAACACGCTTCGCTCGAGACCAGCCCGATTTTCCCTGCGCTCTCGACGTGGTAGCTTTTCGCGGAGGGCTTCCCCGCGTTGACTTCCCCAACCCCCTGCCGCAGAACCCGAGCTTCTAGTCCGTTCCGATGCCCACACTGAGCTCGCACATCGTTCGACGAAAGCTCGCATCCGTTCCGGATGTCGAAGAAGCCCTAGCACGACAGATTCTCTACGGCGGAGACCTGGTGACGAACCTGCTGGAGCTATCAGCGGTGAGCGAGCCGCTCTTGGTGGACTTGTTGGCTGAGAACTTTGGGCTGGAGGCCGCGCCGCCGGGCGTGCTGCCGGTGGCGATGCCAGAGGTTAAGAAACTGATCGGGGCTGAGGTCGCGTTGCTCTACAGCGTCTTCCCGCTTAAGCTCGAAGACGGGCGCTTGGAACTCGCTGTCTTTGAGCCGATGCCCGCAGCGATCGAACAGGACCTCGTGTTTTCTCTTGGGGTGCGCATCCTCCAGCGGGTGGCTCCGTTGGTCCGGATTCGACAGGCGATCGCGCGCGATTACGATCGCCCGCTCGACAAACGCACCGCTCGCGTGCTGGCACAACTCGAAGGTCGAAAGGATCCGCATCCCAGTTTGGCTCCTGCCGCGCTGCCCAATGAAAGCCGCGGTCTAGGGCGCTTACCGCGACCTCAATCAGTCTTGCCTCCACGGGCTATCACTGAAGAGCGATCGACACTTCGGCCCACGGCAGCGGAACCGACGCTGAGCGCGCCGCGCGAACGCACAGCGACGAGCATCAGGCCTTCCCATCCCGGAACGGCCCTAGCAAAGCCACCACGGCGGCTGGGCCCTTATACCGTCAGCATGGCGGAACGTGATTTTTTCACGGCTGAATCGCGGGACCAGGTTCTTTTCGCGTTCTTCGATTTTGCTGCTCAGTATTTTGAATACAGCGCGCTCTTTGTAGTTCACGGCGAACTCGCCGAAGGTCGCCTCGCGCGCGGTCCCGGCGCGAGCTCGGAGCAGGTCCAAAGGCTCGGTGTGCCTTTAGACCTTGAGAGCGTCCTTTCGTCGGCGCACGCTGCTGGTCATTTCAAACTGGCAGCACTGGCCAACACCGGGGTCGATTCCACACTTGCTCAAGACTTGGGGCGCCCCACCGGACGACGCGTGTTATTATTACCCGTGGCAGTCAAGGCACGTTCGGTGCTTCTGCTGTATGGCGATCACGGGAGTAGCCACGTGAAATTGGGAGATATCGGAGACGTTCTCGCCCTCGGCGCGCTGGCGGGCAGCACGCTTGAGCGCATGATTGTCTCAAAGAAGTCGCAGCAGCGCGAAGGCGGGCCGAACGCTCTACCGGTGTCGATATTGCCGCGTCCAGGCTCACAATTCGCCAGGCCCGCGCGGCAAGACCGGGCACAGGCGCTGCTCTCTGCGCTGGGAGATTCTACCGCTAACCCGACAGATGCCCCCGCGGTCAATGCTTTCCTTGAGCACGGCAAGCACGCCACGTTGCCGGGCCTAAGCGCCCCCCCGTCTGTGTCCATTCTACCCCGCGCGATCGACGTCACTCCGCCGATGGGTACGCCCCTCGTG
>CAZSUA010000013.1:0-24853 GCA_964609655.1 uncultured Polyangiaceae bacterium
CTTCAGCCAAGCCTTTTGTACTCGGACGCCTCTCAAGCGACGGAAGAACTGCTCGGCCCGGACGACGAAATCCAGCTTCCCGACGGTTCTGACGTCGAGGATTTCGCCGCAACCACGCACGTCTCGCGAGCGCGTGTGGTTGCGGCCTTCCGGGAAAGCGTGCAGAACATGATCGACGGCGACATCGAAGGCCTCCGGGCGCTGCTCGACCGGGAGCCGACGCTCGCGACGGCGCGTTCCGAGCGCTATCACTGCGCCACCCTCCTTCACTATCTCGGCAGCAACGATACCGAGGTGGAGGTCATACCGAAGAACGCGGCGGCCATCGCGAAGCTCCTGCTCGAGCGAGGCGCAGCGGTGGATGCGTCGTGCAAGATGTACGGCGGCGGTCCAAACCAGACACCGCTCGCGTTGGTTGCAACGAGTGGACCCCCCGATCGAGCGGGCCTCACGGAAGGCTTGATCGACGCGCTCGTAGCAGGGGGAGCGGTGGTCAACGATGGGCCAAGCACGAGCGGCACGCTTGGCAGAGCGATTCTGTACGGGAACACGAGCGCCATACGTGCGCTCGTGAAGCACGGCGCACGCGCGTACGACCTGCCCTCAGCCGCGGCGATCGGCGACATCGCCTACGTCGAACACGAACTGCGCAAACCCGAGTACGTGGCGCTCTCCACGGACTCCCCCCCGAACGCACTACGCGAAGCGTTCCACAATGCCGCAACGTTCGGACACTTTTCGCTCTGTGAGCACTTTCTCGCTCTTGGAATCGACGTGAACGTGAAAGATTCCGAATCGGCAGCACCGCACTTCACAAAGCGGCGCTCGGCAATCGCGTCGATTCCGTGAGATGGCTCCTCGGCCGCGGCGCGGATCGGACGATCAAAGACGCGACGTATGGAGGGACGCCGGCCAGCTGGGCGGCGCACTGCGGTGCCCAGGAAGCCGTGGCGCTGCTGAGCTGTCCTTGATTTTCCACTTTAAGCCTCGATGGCGTCCCGCTTCGCGTTATCGCCCTCGATGATCTGATTGCAAACAAACGTGTCGAGCTCCCACCCGCTAAAATCCCAGGGTAAATCCTAGGCTTGCCTTGCTCGCCAACGTCGTCTACCAACTTCCCCTGGGTATGGCGCTAACTAAGTTCGTTCGAAACGTCGACGATCTGAGCGACGATGGCGGTTATAAGTTTCGCTTCAACTGCGATCGCTGCAACGACGGCGTGGAAAGTCAGTACATCAGTTCGTCGGCTAATCTGCTGAAGACAGGGTTGGAGGTCTTCCAGATGTTTCGGTTGTTTGGCTCCAGTTCGGCGGTCGACGGCATCGATCGGGGGCTTCGGGGCAAGGAGCGTGACAGCGCCTATGAGAAGGCTGTGAATGAGGCCACGGCCCACTTCCACAAGTGCTCGCATTGCGGCAACTGGACGTGCGGCCATTGTTGGAATGAGATCGCTGGTCTGTGTGAAGGCTGTGCGCCTGACGCGGACGAGGCCGCGGCAAAAGCTGCTGCCGATAATCGTGTTCAGCACCGGCTTTCGGAGGTCGCGTCCTCGCAGGCAACCGCCGTCGCCATGGTGACGTGCCCCGTCTGCGGAAAAGAGTCTGGTGGGGGCAAGTTTTGTATGAGTTGTGGCGGAGCCACCACCGCTAAGGTTGCGTGCAAGAAATGCAACGCGCCGCTCCTAGCTACCGCTCGTTTCTGTGGCGAGTGTGGAACTTCCGCGTGAGCGAAGTCGAGGTGAAACCATGAAGTGTTCGGTCTGCTCGGTGTCCTGGTCTGAGCCTTCTCAGCGTTGTCCTCAGTGTCACTATGATCACGCAGCTCCCGGCGCGATGGAGTCAGCTGCCATCCTGCGCGCCCGAGCTGCTTTTCAAGACCGAACCCTCGCTTACAACCCTGATGGACGAGTGACGCGTAAGGATAAGCTGCTGCCCTGGGCCGGGGTGCTGCTTGGGTTCGTTATTTTCGTCTTTTGGCTTCGGGCCTGCACAAGCGGTGGTCGGCTCTGGTGAGTTCTTCCTGAAGCGCGTTAGCGCTATAGCTCACTTGGCCACCTACCCCGTCCCGTCCCGCCACTCACTCGGTGTCGCCCCGTAGCGCTCCTGGAAGCTCCGAGCGAGCACCGACGCATTGGCGTATCCCACCTGTTTGCCGATCTCTTGCACAGAGAGATTGGTGTGACGCAATAAGCGTTCGGCCTCATTCAGTCGCATGTCCCGCAAGGCCTTGCCGGGGCTTTCACCTCGCAGAGCACCGTACAGGCGCGCGAATTGAGCGCGCCCTAGGCCCGCGGCACGCGCAAAGTCCTCTACAGCGAAACCTCGATAGAGATTCATTTGAGCCGTTGCCTCCGCTCGACGAACTCGCGTCTCGGGATCGAGGCGCGGTGCTCCACCTTCCGTGCGGGGCGCTTCATACGCCACCCAAGCCAGCAAGAGACTCTCAAGCTCGCGATTGGCGGAAAGAATGTCGTAAGGATGACCGGTCTTCCAGAGGCGAATGATGGGTTCAATGCTGGCAGAGAATTTCTGCTGGAGTTTCCTCGGCACGCAGAGGGGTAGATCCACTCCGTAAACGTCAGCTATCGGCGGTTGCAACAGGTGCTCTCGACCCTTGAGATCGGATTCGTCGGAGTAGGTGTTTCGGTGTTCGTTTCGCCGTGGGTTGAAGATGAGGTCGAAGTGAAAGTAGGCCGGGCGATTGCCATGCTTTGAACCAATTCTTTCCGCGAGCACCCCCGGTTGGATAAGGTACGCACCCCCTTCTGGGATCGCGCAGTGTTCCGCCGCTACCACGATCTGCTCAGCGCCATCGAAGCTGACCACCAAGAGGTAGTGAGCCAGCACGCGTTGTGCGATCACCCACGACGGACGGCGGTCCGTGTCGGCAAGGTGGATCCAAACTCCATAAAGAGGATGTGAGCGCTAGCATCTTGGCGTTTCCGGATGAGGCCCTAGAGTAGCAGATTGTGGCCTGGTCTACCCAGAAAGACCGATGAAACGTGCAGATATTGCTACAAGATGTTCAGAAAAGACGATCTCGTCCAAAGTGCATCGTCGAAGATTGGCCTCACGCGGGCGAATTGGGGCAAATCCGGGCTAACGCAGGTGCGGCGCGTGCCCTAACAAGTGATTCAAAGTTCAAGGCTTTGGAGGCAAGGGCCCAATCGTCACATTCCGGTACTCGACTTCGGCGCCTTCTGCTTGGAGTGCGATCTTTCCGTGATCTGCGGTGCAGTTGAAGCCGTCGTTAACTAGAACGCCATTGACCCATGCCGTGATGCCGCGCCCTCGGGCTTCGATGACCATGCTGTTCCATTCGCCGGCAGGCTTCTCGGAGTCATCGGTTAGATTCAGAATCCGTTTTGCGTCGTTTTCGCCGACACCCCAGGCCTGCCCAACATTGCGAGGGCGTCTCGCGTCCATGTTGGGGACTTCGATGTTTTCCCCAAGGCACCAGAAATCTCCGGCATCGCCGCTAAAGAGCTGCACCTCGATCGACTTGGGGATTTGAGCCCAGAGCGCGCGTAGGTCGGAGACGTATACCAGAACTCCGGCATTGCCGGGCGTGGCCGGCCAACGCCATTCTACTTCAAGGTGATAATCTCGATACGTTGCGTTGGTGAGCAGGTGCGAGTTGAACGTCCCCTGAGTTGCGATGACCCCTCTGCGCACAATGAAAGCGTCTGCTGCCGTGGGCATGTCATCTTTGAAGGGCTCGTCCGCGGTCCATCCGGTAAGATCAACACCGTTGAAGAGCTTCGTCGTGGTCGTGGGTGTGATGCTGCCGTCGGCATTGAGAATCGTGCTTCCGGCGCCCGCTTGGCCAAGTCCCCCGCCCACGCCGGAACTAGCAGTGCCTCCCGAACCGCCGGTCACTGAGGCTCCGCCGGAGGCTGGGCTTCCGCCGCTGTCTCCATGAGAGCCGCCAGTGCTCGGACGCCCGCCGGTTGGGGTCGTTGAGTTGTTGGCGCCTCCAGTAGCTCCGCCAGATGCTGGCGGCATTGCTGCGCTGCCTGACGTCATCGCGGGGTTGCCGAATGAGGGATCCCGCGTTGCGCCTGGATCCCCCGAAGAGCAACCCAGCGCGGTGAAGGTAATCAGCATCAGGGGTGCGTTGAGGTGTGAGCGCAACATAGCGAAGACTCCGTTGAGAGGGATTGTCCGAATGTGACCATCAGCAGCGTTACTGATTCACACCATCGGACCTGAATGGGAATGCAGGTGTCGCTTCCGACCGTGCCCAATATCGCTACAGGTTGTCGCTTTGCGGCCGAAATCGGTATGGTATCGCTTTGGGTGGATTAGTTATATCTTACGCTGCGGCTCCGGATTCTGAGATTGGAACCGAGAAGCGCCAGTATTCCACTCACAAGCTGGCCTCACTGTGGTATCTTCTCTTACGATGAAGACAATCTTCTCTGAGCCACTCGACACGGCGGAGCTAAAAATAGGCGCAATGGGGGTGCAGGAGCAGATGCCGCCTGGGCTTGTGCATCGTTCAACTGGCACGCACGGTTATCTCTTTATGCTATTTTACGAGAGCGTCGAGCTGGATGTGGCCGGCAACTCGGTGCCACCCAGAACGCTCATCCTGTGGGGACCCGGGCACGCCCATCTCTACGGCAATCGCGCGCGGCGCTGGAAACACACTTGGATACACTGCGATGGGACGGTTATCGCGCCTCTGATACGTGCGCTGAATTTGCCGCTGGGCGTTCCGATCTACGATGCGGATCCGGCAGTTGCAGAGCACTACTTTCTCGCACTTTACCGCGAGCTGACGGGGCCACACACGCCGGACGTGGTGATCGCCAAAAATACGCTTGAGAGCTTTCTGCGTGAGGTGCGGCGTCGCCGTGAAGGGCATCGCGTCGGTGCGCAGCCCCCCGAACGCCTGCTCAAGGTCAAGAACTACATCGAAGCCCATTCGGAAGAGCCCATTCGCTTGGCCGACTTGGCGGAACGCGCGGCCTTGTCGCCCCAGTATTTATGCAGTGTGTTTAAGCGCTATTTTGGGGTAACGCCGATCGATCTTTTGATTCGGCAACGCATGCAGCGGGCCCAATATCTGCTGCAAGATGAGAATCTGAGCGTGGGGGAAGTCGGCGCACGTGTTGGATACGAAGATATTTTCCAGTTTTCTAAGCTCTTCAAGAAACATATGGGCGTTAGCCCCAGTCGGATCCGGCGACCCGCGGGGTGAGACGCAATGGGACGGAGGAGAAGAAATCACATGCGCGGTCAACCTCCATTGTCGCGCTAAATCATGTGAGAATTTGTCGCGATGACTTTATCATATTGGTACTGTGGGCGACTCGGTACGTGGCCGGCGTAGTACCTGTTGCTTTGCGGAACGCCCGAAAGAAATAGGGAAGGCTTTCAAAGCCAACCTCTTGAGCAATCGCCTCCACCTTTTCATTCGTGGATATCAGACGATTGATGGCCTATCCAGGCGGATCTTATTGCGGTATTGGATCGGTGAGTGGTTCATCGAGACTGCGAATTTTTCGCACAGTTGCGAGACACTGAGGGAGCAACGCACCGCCACTGACTTGAGTGTCAACGGTTCTTGGAAGTGCTCGTGGATGTACTGCACGGCTTCGAGGATTGGCCCCGCCAACGTCGCTGAGTCGGATTCGGTTCCTGAGCTGATCTTCATTGCGTCACCGGGTTGCTTTCGCAGTGCCGCCACTGTGGTCATCATATTAACTGCTTGACCCCACGCCGCGGCACGATCCAGGGGTTCGGCGAGCTGGTAGCGCGCGTGCGCGATACGCATAGACTCCAACAGCTGATGTTGGCCCGAAAAGATCTCTAAGCCAGCATCGAGCGGTTGGAGGCAGGTGCGCAGTAGGGCGAGCCCGGCTTCCGGGGGAGGAATGCTGATGAGGGCTTCGAAACTTACGTGCAAGTAGTGATAGGTAAAGAGCTCCTGATCGACATGCCCCGTACCATGCGGAATCACGGCATCAATGAAGAAGCAATCTCCCGGCGAAAGTGTGTGCGTTTTTCCAGCGAAGAAGAAGATACAGCGGCCGTCACCGATCACGCCAAGCTCAGCGCCCGCGTGAATGTGTGGCCGATGGAGAAGAGTGCCAATTCGCGGGTCTTGCTCGAATGCAGGTGGTCGCGCCGCCCCGAGGATAAACGGCATTTCCCGAGTTGGAATGGTCGCAGATCGGGCATGCAATACTGGTGTGTGGTCGCTTGTCATATTGGGGCGCAACCGCGGCATCGTCCTTGAGTGTACCACGGAGTCCGTCGGGGCGTTAGCTGCGTGGGTCCTAGCGCCATTGTTGTATTTCGTTAATTGGCTGACTAACAATCCGGCGTTTGGTGGTGCGCGCGCACTCAGTGGCTCGCTTGATTAGTCAGTATTTCCGGAGGATTGGGTATGCGATTATAGACCCGTCAGTCGCTCTCCGGTGTTATTGTAACGTAGACAAGCAGGGCATGTGATGATTGCAGATTGTCAAAACATCCGGTCGTTGGGGCTTGCCGCCGTTCCAACCGTATTTGTGTTGACCGCCTTTGCGAGGACTTTATGAGAACAGCACCATTGCTTGTCAACACCCTGAGCCTTCTCGCGTTCAGCAGCGCCTTGGGCGCGTGCTCGGCGACCTCCACTGACAACTCCTCCTCTGCCCTACCGATCAGTAGTGCTTCAGGCTCTGGGGGCAACGGAAGCGGCGTTGGCGGATCGAAGGGTACGGTGGCTCTGCCCACTCAAACCAACGGCGGGTTCGAGCCTGATGCGGGCCTCGGGGAAGTTAAGAGCGATTGCAATCAGAAGCTGATCGGGATTGTCCGGGACTTCAATTCCAAAGATTCCCCGGTAAACCAACATGATGATTTCGAATCCTTCCTTGCCGTCGGTATCACCAAAGGGCTAGTGATGCGGAATCTAGGAGCCGATGGCGCGCCGGCGTACGCGGATCCGCAGCCGCCTGGGAACCCCCAGCTTAGTACCGCTGCCAATTTCAAACGTTGGTACAGCACGTCGCATCCTGCCAACGCTACGTTTGACTTGGATTTAGACCAGCCACCCGCCTCTGCAACGCTGGTTAAGAAGGCTTTGCCGGATGGGTCCACAGAGTACGCCTCCACCAGTTTTTTCCCGGTCGATGGGAAGGGGACGCAGGCGGAGGATAAGTCCTGGGGAGAGAATAAGTTGGGTGACAGTCCGGTCGGCGACCAACCGCCTTTTCATAATTACCATTTCACGTTCGAGCTCAATACCAAGTTCATCTACAAGAAGCGCCAGATATTCTCGTTCTTTGGTGATGACGACGTTTGGGTATTCATAGATAAGAAACTGGCGGTTGACATAGGAGGCGTTCACCCTCAGGAGTCCGGATCTCCCGATGCGGTTGTTGTGGTTGACGAGTCCGCCCCAGGCGCTCGCGTCACGGCTGACTGGCAACCACTGGTCAGCAACTGAAGCAACCCGCAAGCGACGAGGCTCGAACTGGAAAGCTGTAGAAATGAAGGCTGATAGCTCAAAATTGAACTCCGGCGGCCCGCTAGTCCGACGCGACTATCGGTAGCGGCAAGCGCATCTGATAGGTGAGAGCTTGCCACCTGTCAGGTCGGATCGGTATGGCTCGGCCTCTGGACAATTTGTCTTATCTTAGCGCCTGGCCTCGCGTTAACCCTGACGACGTCAGCGCGGCGTGCAAATCTGTCCTAATCGCACCCAAAACCACCATGTCTGCTACCGCCATACGAACGTGTACCCGAGAAACGCTGAATCTTCGGATCCACTCTGAAGAGCGCAACTTGATCGATCGCGCGGCACTGGCTCGCGGCACCAACCGCACGGATTTCATTTTGGGCGCCGCCCGACGAGCCGCCGAAGATGCGCTACTCGGCCGAGCAAGTGGCCTATTTGGTTGGAAAGATGGATACGGTGAATGAAGGTGGCACGACTCTTCTCGACAACTCGATGGCGTTTTGGTGTTCGGAGGTCTCGTATGCGGCGAGCCACACGTACACGGACATGCGTGCTTTCGTGTTCGGGTCTGGAGGCGGCAAGATCCACACAGGTCAACATTTGGAGTTTAACGCGCAAGCACGCATGTCCGTGTCCTTGATGTGATCGAGTGTCGGCGCAAAGGCCAAAGCTCACCGTGGCCACGGTTCTCGAGTTCCTGGGCTCAAGCCTGGACGACCTTAAAGACCTTGATAGCTCAAAACTGCTGGTATTGTGTCAAATCGGGCATGCAAATTCGCCACGAAATGGTGAATATTTCGCCACCAAGTGGTGAATTATCTTGCGAGGGTGGGCGCTCCCGCGAAGCCCTCGGAGGGCTGCCGGTTTCGAACTTCAGTGTATTCAGCATTGCCTCATGCCCGCCGACTGTAACGGGCGCGAAAGCGATACCGACAGCTGGGAACCCGCTGAGGCCACCGTCCTGGCGATGAGGGTCAGTCTCATGAGCAAGGACCTTACTCAGCCTGAGGCTGAGCTCAGAGCGGCCGCACGTTCCTGCGATAGCTCACCTTGCCGAGCGCTTCTTCGATGATACCAGTGCGTGCGCGCACGTCGCCCTCAAGCTCGGGCACTAGAATCAAGCGATGCGCGAGTGCGGCGGAGGCCACGTCCTGGATGTCATCGGGGGTGAGGAACGGGCGTCCTTTCAGCACCGCGCTGCCTTTTGCAGCGCGCAACAGGCTGAGCGAAGCGCGCGGCGACGCTCCGAGCACGACCTTGGGGTGGCTGCGGGTAAAGCCCGTGAGAAGCACTGCATACTCGTACAAATCGTCCTCCACGTGCACCCGAGCGGCAATCGACTGGAGTCGCGTGGCGTCTTCTGCTGAGAGCACCGGCTCGACCTCGGGTGCCGCGACTCCGTGCGTACGCAGCATGCTCACTTCTTCGCGAACGCTTGGATAGCCCATCCGTACGCGCAGGAGGAAGCGATCGATTTGAGCCTCGGGTAGGGCATACGTACCCTCCAGATCAATCGGATTTTGGGTTGCCAGGACAAAGAATGGATCCGGTAAAACGAATCGATCCCCTTCAATGGTAACCTGGTGTTCTTGCATGGCTTCAAGCAAAGCGGATTGAGTTTTCGCGGGTGCGCGGTTGATCTCGTCCGCCAAGAGAATATTTGTAAAGATTGGGCCACCCCGCAGCGCGAAGGTTCCATCCTTGGGGTTCAGCACGTAGGTGCCGGTGATGTCCGCCGGCAATAGATCGGGTGTGAATTGCACGCGACGCACCGTCATCCCAAGCGTTGCCGCGAAGGTCTTCACCAGGGTCGTCTTGGCGACGCCGGGGACACCCTCCAACAGCACATGCCCGCGCGCTAGGAGGCCAACCAGCAGCATGTCGACGGCTGCGGGATTCCCGACGTAGACACGCGCCACCTGGGTTCGCACGCGGTTCAAGCGCTCGCGCGCCGCTTCGATTTCATTGATCTGTAAGGCTTGACTCAATGCACCACTCCAAGCTTTCGAGCTTACAATGATTTCAAGAGTTTGAGGGCCCGCTTCCGTAGGCGATCGACCTCGCCCCCACGGATCTGCCTCGGCCTCTGTCCAACTAGGTTGTTTTCCGCGGATTCGAGCTCAGAAATCAGTGCTCTCAATTCCGCCAAGGCGTACTTATCAAGGACGGCCTGTTGCTCGGCTTCATGAAGTATCTGCGCCGCAGAGGGGTGGGGCGGAAGTCGCAGGCGCTCCGCAAAGCGTTCGGTGATGGCTCCTTTGAGCTCAATCAGTGTGAGCGCCCCGTGAGTGCTCGGGGCAGCCAACACAGCAGCGCGCCCCGCTGTTCCGCCTTGGGCAGCCAGCGGAGCGGCCAGCGCGTAGCGTGGCGTCAGTCTGCGATAGGGCTTGGTGGCGCGCAGTAGGGCCCAGGCGAGGGCACCGAGTGAGCACGCCGCCGCGAGCATGTAAGCTATGACATCGGGCAGCCCCTGTTCGCGAGTGCGCGACAGACCGTCCACCACACTATCAACGCCTTCACGTACGCGTTCGAACACCGACGCTGGTTGCCCAAAGGTGCCCACCTGTGGAAACGCATTGGCGAGCAAGTACAGAGTTCCGCCGCGTGCGCCCCAAGTGTCGGAGCCGACGAGGTACTGCACGAGTCCTTTCGCAAACTGACGGTTACCTGGGTACCGCAGCATAAGGTTAATAAATGAGGAGGGATCACCCATCGCGAGCAGCCGACCACGGTCCCCAATGACACCTGTGACGGCCAGGGCAGCCTCCTCACCCCCTCGCGTGCGAATCGACAGAATCGGGGTTAGATGGTCATGCACGAAGACCGTCGGATGGTTGGTCACGAGGCGAGTCACGTTCAGCGCAGTGGGATGCCGCCCCACGTGATTCTTAGAACTCTGAAAAGCTGGAACGGCTATCGCCAGCTCGGGGTTATTTCGCAGGGACTCCACCGGGTCGAGCGGAGCATTCACGCGGGTGATCTGAAAGCGCTTGAGTAGGCGCGCACCGCTTCCGAAGTCGTCGAGGATGGCGACGCGTCCGCCAACGCTCATGAATCGGCTCAGTTGCTCGTAGCTGAGATCCGATTCGGGATGCAGGATGAGGAGCCCATCGGCCGGTTTAAGCGTTCCAAAATCCAGTGCGGACAGGATTTGAACCCGTTGGGTCCCCAGGGTCTCGCGAGCGGCAGCCAGAAATTCGCTGGTGCCCTCCCAGCTCGAGTCGTTGAAGGCGAAGGCCGCGTGGGCCCTGGCCGACCACCACAAACCAAGGGCGGCCGCCGCGCAACTCATCCATTTTCTCGGGCCGCCCGTCACCGTTCGAACGTATCATCAAAGCACCCTTCCTAGCACGTCTGCGGTCTGGCTGGACCCACACGGAAGCCGGTTCAATCTTCGAATTCCCGGGAGATTGGCCCGGTCGAGACCAGACCACGTACAGCCACCTACGCCCTTTCGGCGGTGGCGGGCGTTTTGGGCTAAAGGATCGGTGGAAGTGACCGAACTTGACCAATAGGAACGCGTGACTAGATTACTCCTATAGGTCGGCACAGTTGCCCAGAAACGAGGCCACGAATGCTACCCCCGTTCATCATCGAACAGATACGTCGCAGAGAAGAAGAAGATCGCCGTCGTCGTCGGGCTGAGCAGCCTCGGTTAGAGCTGCCGATCGATGTCTATCCCCATCGCCCTGAAGCGGAGCCAAAGCCTGCGAAGGACGACGTGGAGCGCGGCGTGGTGATATTCGAGATCTGAGAAAACTTGTAAAAGAGCTGGCCCGAGCCCATTTGGGTGCTTCGGTGAGTAAATTTTTCTCATCAGCCGGTGCTAGACCAGAAGGCATCCGCCTTGACATTGCGGTGTGTGGCTTGTGCAACTAGGCTCGCGCCCCGTTGATGAACCCGTTCACGAAGACGCTAAACCCGTTCACGAAGACGCTTTTCGCCGCTGCTTGCGCCTTTTTGACGGGCTGTTCAGGCACGGGTGATGGCATTGCGCCACCACTCGACCGGGTTTACTTTCCGGTCGCCCTGGCACTGGATCCGGCGGGCCAGCACCTCTTCGTCGCGAACAGCGACTTCGATCTGCAATTTAACGGTGGAACGCTTCAATCTTTAGACACCACTCGAATCTTGTCATTCATGCCCGCGTACTGCCCGCCAGGCACGGACTGTCGAGGTCGCTGCGGCGCCCTGGGGGATGCGAGCGCGGCGGATCAGATCCTCGTGCCCGGGCCCTGCGCGCCCGTGGTGATCGGCTCACCGCAGGGCGGCGGTGGCTCGCTGCTAGCTGACGCCATCAAGATCGGGGCGTTTGCGACCGACCTCCTCTACCTAACCCGGCCGACAAACGAGTCGGCTGGCGCTGCCGGAAGAATCTTCCTGCCTTTACGTGGGAGTGCTTCGGTAGCGTTTGTCGACGCCGATGAAGATGGGGGCCTCAGATGCGATGTGGATGGCCAGCGCCAATGTGACGCAGCGTTCTCCGTGAAGAGGGGAGTTGACCACCTTGGGCGTACGATCGAGTTACCAAAGGAGCCGATGGGCCTAGCAGCTACACTCGACGGGCACGCTCTGCTCGGCATTCATCAGCAGAGTGAGGGGGCGCAGCTCTCAGTGTTCGATCACGATTGGTCTGGTGGGCTGACACTCCGCTCACTTGGCAGTCTTGCACCGACCACGTTCGGGGGAATTTTCAGGCCTAGCGCGATCGCGTTGGTCCCGCCCTCTCGCGCCCAGGCGTCACGAAGTCCCGCGTTTTTATTAACGGCGCGGACATCTCCGGAAGTTCGCCTGATCAAATTTCTGGATGCAGAAGCGTCCGCCCCGGAGCCTCCTCAGGCCCGGGAGGTTGGTAGTGTCGGCGTGAATGCCAATGCATTCGGGAGTGACTCTCGGGGCATTGCGCTGGATAGTTCGGAACGCGGCGCGGCTGAAGCTAACTGCGCCGCAACTCACAGCGTTTCGCCGGAATGCGCTCTCTCAGGCCAGTGCGAGGAAGCTAAGGCCGGCGCCTATCTCCAGTGCTTGAGCGCCGCAGGCCGGATTGCGGACGCCGTTTTCGTGGCTAATCGGACGCCCGCCAGCCTGTTGGTCGGTGACATTCAGCAGCTCGGAACCGGTGAGGCGGGGCTTCCGCTGCCCGCGTTCAAGCAAACCATCCCGCTGTCTTTCGGCCCATCGCGGGTGGTGCTCGGACGGATCTTGAACGAGCAGGGCAAGCTCGAACTCAGAGTGTTCGTGCTGTGTTTCGATTCGCGACTGATCTTTGTGTACGACCCAGTACGCGGACAATTGGAAACCGAGATCCGAACGGGCCGAGGACCTCACGCCCTCGTTGTCGACGAACAGCGCCACGTGGCCTACGTGGCTCATTTCACCGATTCCTACATCGGAGTCATTGATCTGGATCGCTCGCACACCGGTGATTACGCGAAGATTGTCCTTTCCGTTGGCCACCCCAGCGCGCCAAGAGCCACAAAATGAAATCCTCGATTCGCACCCTTGGTAGAAGCCTCGTAGCCGTTCTCGGTCTGTGTTGGTTGTCAGGTTGCACGAACAGTTCAGGCGAAGTGCCGCTACGCTCGCTCCAAGCTGCGGGAGCGGTTTCTTTCGTCTGCCTTGGGCCTGCGGGTGTTGGCAAAGACATTCGGGAATGCCCTGATCGCTCGAGCCCGTTGTCGCTGCAAAATCGGATGTTGGGACTAGTGACGCAGACCCTCACCGGCGAAGTCGCAGTGATCGATGTCACTCGCGGTGGCGTCGTTGACGTTAACCCATCAGTGCCTGGGTTTTCATTTTTAGCCATCGGCGCACGCCCCACGGATATCGTTTCGACTCCGGACGGTCAGGCCAGCTTCGTGGCCGTCGCCGAGCCCGGCCGTGAGGGGATTTTTGCGCTGCCCACGTCGTGTATCGAAAACTCCTCGGATATATCGGAGTTTCCGGCCTGCGCGCTCCCTTCTGCTCCCAAGAAGCTGCTCTTGCTCACGGACCCCGCCCGTCCGGACGGGAGTGTTCGTAGGAGTTGCCTAAGCACCGAACCCGAGCTGGGCCCGCCCGCAGCCGCTTCACGGCAAGCCTGCCCCGCAGATCTCACGCGCGCGAGTTTTCCGTTTGCTGGTCGTCGCAAGCTACTAGTGCTCTTGCCGGAGCAGGGCGCCGTGGCAGTGCTGGATGCGCAAACGATCGTAGACAGAAACGCTGGCTCCTTTGCACCCTGTGAGATTGAGGCCTGGCTGCCGCTGAGCTCGGAGCGTCCGATGGGAGGGCTCGAGCAACCCTTGCCTTTGGATTTGTCGCGGGTTCCCGGCAAAGCGACCGCAGAGCACTATGATTTGTCAGGCACGGGGTTTGTGTCTCGCCCCTCCGATGTGGCTTTGGCGGATAGTACGCTCTACATCTCGGATAGCGGCGCACCTGTGATCCATCGGCTCGATGTGAGCGACCCCTGCCTGCCCGTTGAACAGCCGCCGCTTTTGCCAACCTCCCTCCGGCGTCCGGAGCGCTTGGTCACCACCAGCAAAGTAGCTGTTAGCCCGTTGACCGCGAATCTTGAGCGCTTCTTGTATGCGATTGATGACGGGGATGAGCCCGCTGCGAGCGTCATGATTTTCGATGTCAGTGCGAAGTCCCACCAGCAGGCGCCGTTGGTGCGTCCTGGGTCGGCCCGCATGCCGCTTGAGGATGCGGATCGCATTAGCTTCACGGCCCCAGCAGCAGATGTTGTCTTTGCGAATCACGATGTTCCGGTCACCGGCCCCACGGGGATCGGCGTCTTTGGCACGCGCTGCAATCCAGATCCAGCTCTCAGCAGCCCAGATTTGCCAGAGGTGAAATACCGGCCTGCTTCGAACCTGAGATCAGGCGCAGGCCCGACCCCGTTGCGCGGCACTTTTGGCTTCGTCTTGCTGGCGAGCGGCCAGATCGCAGTATTAGACGTGGACGACGCCGATGCCGACTGCCGCCGCCCAGTGGCGACCCAGAAATCTTTGATTGAAAACTTCCGGGGCTGCAAAAATGATGCTGCCGATCTGCCGATCTACCTCAGCAACGACGGCACGCGTGACGGCGCGCCAACCGTCACGAACGAGGTCAGCTGTCGCGTGGTGGAGCCACATCGCGTCCGTTCAGCCCAAACCATGGTCAATCGGACAGACTTCGGGGTACGAGCTCCGGCGCTCACGCAGTTTCCAACGTTGACCCGGTTTGGCGTTCGACTATCGACTAACCTGACGGACTCTGGCAAAACTCATCCGAAGCTCTTGCCCGTCGACTATCCAGGTTTGGGGTCCGCACCGTGCACAGGTGATACGTGTGCGCAAGTTTTCGTCAACACCACGCTTTACTCCACCGCCACCGCCACAGACTCCGAGCCGAGCACCCCAAACCTGCTCGAGCGGGATCCAGGCAAGGCAGAGCGCAACGCTATCACGCTGCCGCTCAATCAACCGCGTTCGTTTCCCTACGCAGAGAATGTGGCGTTGACGTTTGAGGGAGCCGTGGGTGGAGTGAGTTCGACGGGTGCCTTCAAGTCTGGGGCTGGGGATCGAAGCCTGCTTGAGGATGAAAATGGGCTGTTTTGCGCGAAAGGCGTGCAGAGCCAAGCCTTGATGCAGGTCCTCGGAGCCGAGAAATTTGCGCTCGCCGGACAGGCGCTGAGCGGGTTCGCGACTGAGTATGCAGACTACGTGCAGCTCGTGTCCGACGTGCCCAATGCCCAGGATCCGTATTGGACAACAACACAAGCCAACTCCTGTAGCTACGCGACTTGTCGCGATTTCTTTGGTGCACCCGACAGTCAAATTTTGGAAGTCAGTCGTGACTTCCGAATTGAAGAAGCTCACGAAAGTGAACTCTTGGTGGCACCCCGGCAGGGCGATGTGGCTTTAGCAAGCTCCCAGGCAGCGTGCTGCTTTCCGGGGCCTGTCTCCTATGTCGTACGCGGCGGTAAGCAGTGGGTGTTGCAAGGGTCTAGCGGAGGCTTTCGTCACCGCGTTGTCGGGAAGCAAAGCCAAGATGGTCGATTCGAATGTGTGCTGAGCACCGATCCTGGCAAAGCCTTCTTCGAAGGCCGTGCATTCGAGGTGTTGCCGTTCGGGAGCGCTGCCTCTCCGGGCGAGGTGTGCGTCAATCCCGTTGGCCCCGTCAGCGCCTTAAGCGCCTTGGGCGGTCCTTTGCCTGCGGAGAGTCCCTGCGTGTTCAATGGCCTGACTGCCCGCTTCGCTGTGTATCGAGGCACCAGCCCAAGTGAGCGTGACATGCTGTTCACGTGGCGCACGATCGGTGGTTTCTCACCGATGTTCCTAAGTTTTGGCGGACTTGAAGCCAGCTCGGGCCGTGTCTTGCCTGTGGCGCTTGAGCACATTCCAGGCCTTGGCGAACTCGGAATCGTGGATGGCAGCACTCTCGGGCTTTCACTGATCGACCTGGTGACGCCGCAGCGTGGTTCCGTCTCTTACTATTGAGCCGCTTGTTCTCACTACCTTTCTGCCGGTGTTCTTGTTAGGCAAGGGGAGTGGCAGGGCCGAACACACCGGTGATGCAGCAGCATGCGGAGGCCAAGCGCGCCTATCCGGATGCGCTGATTTTCTTTCGCTTAGGTGATTTCTATGAAATGTTCGGTGACGATGCCGTGTTGGGCGCACGCTTGCTTGACCTGACGCTGACCAGCCGCAACAAAGGAAAACCCGACGAAATCCCGATGGCGGGAGTTCCCTATCACGCGGCGCATAATTATCTTTCGCGCTTGTTAGCCAAGGGTCAGAAGGTCGCCATCTGCGAACAAATGGCGGACCCCTCCACCGTGAAGGGGATCGTTCCACGGCAGGTCGTGCGCGTGCTCACACCGGGTACGGTGACGGCCGAGGAGCACCTGCATCCCAATTGCAACAATTGGCTCTGCAGCGTGGAGGCAACGCGAAGCGGTATTGGTTTCGCGCTGCTCGATCTTTCGACGGGTGAAATGCGCGCGACTGAGCTTTTGGATCTATCCGTGCTCCTCGCGGAAATTGCGCACGCACAGCCCGAGGAGCTGCTCTTGGGCGGTGAATCCGAGATGGTTGGGGAGTTCGCTGAGAGCGTTCGCGCTTCACTCGCGGTTGGGGTGGTTCGGCTGGACGAACCTTTGGAGGCGCCTGCGACGGCTGGTTGGTTGGGTGATTGGGCACTTGATGCGCAGGCGCTCAAGGAATGTGCGTGCACTGCGGCTGCGCGTGCCCTTCGGTACGTGAAGGAGTGTCATCCCGGTCGTAGCGAACTCCCAGTGCGGCGCTTGGTGCATTGGGATCCGAGCCAGTGTCTGCATCTGGACGGCCGAACCCAAGCGCACCTGGAGCTCACGCGCTCGCTCTCCGGAAACGATGCAGCGACCTTGCTTCACGTCATTGACGAGACCGTAACGCCGCTCGGTGCGCGGTTGTTGCGAAGACAGATCTTGGCGCCGCTCGTTGAGCTGAAACGGATCCGCCGGCGGCTCGATGCTGTCGAGTTTTTTGTGCAGAATTCCGCGCTCCGTGCAGAACTGCGCGCTTGCTTGAGTGAGGTGGCCGATTTTGAACGTTTGAGCGTGCGCGCGGCACTCGGCGAGGTGAATCCTCGCGACCTCGGGAAAATGCGCGATGGCTTACTCGCGGCCGAACGAGCTAGCCAGCTGCTTTCTGAGACGCGGGACCTCGTAGCAAGAGAGAGCCTGCATGTGTCAGACTCGATCGATACGGTGGCTGAGCTTGCGGAGCTGCTCAGTCGCGCTCTCGTTGAGCGGCCGCCGGCACAGCCTAAGGAGGGTAGCGTATTTCAGGCGGGCTATGACGCTCAGTTGGATGAGTTTGCAACGTTGCGTAAGACCGGCGCCGAGCTGATGCTGGAGCTTGAAGCGCGCTTGCGCCAAGAGACGGATATCGGCACCTTAAAAGTGCGATTTACTCGCGTATTTGGCTGGTATATCGAGGTGAGTCGCAGCCACACTGCGAAAGCTCCGAAGGCCTGGCGCCGCAAGCAAACGGTGAGCGGCGGGGAACGCTTCACGACGGATGAGCTGGACGAGCTCGCTCACCGAATTACGACAGCCGAAGATCAACACCGCGAACGTGAGCTCGAACTCTTCGCAGTATTGGTGTCGGAAACAGCTGCTTCGGGGGCACGCCTCTACCAGCTAGCCAGCTTAGTGGCTCGTTGGGATGTAGCGGCGGCTTTGGCTGAGGTCGCGCATCGTTACGATTATTGTCGGCCGGTGGTGGAGGCCTCGGATGTGATCGAGCTTCGCGATGGCCGCCATCCGGTGGTCGAGCGTTTGGCGGCCGCAGGGCGGTTTGTCCCGAACGACGTGGAGCTCAATCTTGAGGCGCAACGCTTCTGGCTCATCACGGGTCCCAACATGGCGGGCAAGAGCACCTTTTTGCGACAGTTGGCGTTGACCGTGATTCTGGCGCAGATGGGCAGCTTCGTGCCGGCGCGTTTCGCTCGGATCGGCCTGGTTGATCGCGTGCTCTCGCGTGTGGGTGCCAGCGATAACGTGGCCCAAGGTCAGAGCACGTTCATGGTAGAAATGACCGAAACCGCAGAAATTCTGCGGCGCGCGTCACGTCGCTCGTTGGTGATTTTGGATGAGATTGGTCGCGGCACGAGTACCTTTGATGGGCTGGCGATTGCCTGGGCCGTTGCCGAATACTTGGATGAAGCCGTGCAATGCCGAGCGCTATTTGCGACGCATTATCATGAGCTCACGAGCCTCGCGAATGATTCCCGCCACATGGCGAACTTCAGCGTGAGTGCGCGCGAAGAGGGCGAAAACATTGTGTTCTTACACCGTGTGGTCGCAGGTGCTGCCAGCCGCAGCTATGGCATCGCCGTTGCCAAGTTAGCCGGGCTTCCCGAATCGGTGCTCGCACGGGCACGCGCGCTCTTAGCCTCTTTCGAAGATGGGCGGGGTGGAGCCAAGCAACGCCCTGCGTCGAAAGAGGCGCGCACGCAGCTTGGTCTCTTTGATTCAGCGCACGTCTCACGTCAACACGCGGATGCCATCGAAACGCTGCGCGCTGTGAATATTGAGAATATGACTCCGCTTGATGCCTTGCAGCTCTTGGCGCGCTTGAAACAAAAGATTTAAACTCTGCCGTCAGTTTCGAAATGATGAAGGCGAGTCCACGGCGTGAGTTGAGTGTTGTCCTCGCCATCGTGCGCTGTCTTGTGCTCCGAAATGGTGAAGGCGCGTTGACCGGGGCGGTACTGGGCCGTTCGGTTCGGATACAAAACCCACGCTTCCCGAGCTTGGGGCGATACTCGGCGGTGGGTGGCGGTGGGTGCACTTGCAGTTGTCGGCCCTTGCGGCCCAGACTTCGCGACGTGAAACGCAAAGAAGCGCACGTTCTCCCTGAGAGCCTGTTGCTTTGAAGGCTCTTACCTCCGACCCGTGTTGCGCGGTGGCGGGGGTGTCGCTGTTGCGCCGTCTTCAGGCCAGGAGTGCCTCGGGTAGCGGCGCATGAGTTCTCTCCGGATGGCGGGATAATGGCGTTCCCAGAATCCAGCGAGATCTGTGGTCACTTGAACGGGCCGTTGATTGGGCGCGAGCAAATGAAGAGTCACGGGCACGCGTCCGGCACCAACACTCGGCCCCTGTGTCATCCCAAAAAAATCCTGGAGTCGCGCCTCTACCCACGGCGCAAGCCCAGCTTCGTAGTGAACGTTCAGGCTACGGCCTGGGCCGAGGTGCAGCCGTTCAGGAGTGAGGCGTTCAAGTGCCTCGCGCTCGGTGGGGGTGAGAAAAGTGAGCGCAAGTTCGGCAAAATCAAGCTTTTCCAGCTCTGCGAGGCGCGTGGTGAGGCTACAGGCATTCTTCAGCACGCGCGTGGGCCAATCGAGAGTCGCGTCGGTCGGCGCAGCGCCGGAAAAACGCGTGACGACCTCCAGGCGACCGGCGAGAACTGCGGTGGCCTCCCGCACTTTCGTGGTGAGCGCTCCACGTTTGCTGGCGTACCGAAACAGAACTTCGGCGGAAGCCTCATTCGGTGTGGCAGGCGAACGAACTTCCTCAAGAACCACGGAGCCATAATTGATTTTGCTAACGGCTTCAACGCGACCGCGTTCCTCATCGAACACGATGGCATCCGCGAACTCCAAATTCGCGTAATAGTCCGTTAGCAACCAATCGGGATCGATGGCACTCGCAAGCCGAACTTGGATTTGCGGTCCACGTTGGGCTTCGCGCCGTTCCTCGACATCCAAAGCCAACAGCAAAGGCTCTACTGTCACGACGCTGTTTTCGCTCTGGGTTGCGGTTTGCCCGTTGCACAGGATGAGTTCGCGGGAGCCCGGAGCACGGCGACGTGCAACGCGATCAGAAAAACCACTCAACAAACAGCGGCGCAACAGGCTATCAAGCTCTGGCGGGCTGGGATAAGCACGTTCCGAGAGTGCTCGGGGGAGGGCGCGCACTAGCTGCTTTTCCAGCAAAGAAACCGTGCGAATCGCGCCGGGATCGAGCTCCAAATAACGCAGCTCGGAGGCTTCAAAGTTAGCTTGGCGCGCTAATTCAAAGCGCTCAAAGAGCTCTAACGCATCCGAGGGCCCCGGCTCCAGGTGAGCGCTCGGTGCAGGTCCGCCGGTTCGCGCGCCCCGCGCCTCAAGGCGTACGTCGCGTTCCGTGAGTAGAGCGGCTAGTAGGCAGGCTTGCTCGGCCACGCCACGCGCTTGACCCTCCAAGATCACTCTGCCCAGGCGTGGATGCACTGGGAAAGCTAGCAGCTTTCGTCCTACATCGCCGATGGCGCCCTCTTCATTCAGTGCGCCCAGGCTACGCAATAGCTGGTGCGCCGCCACCACAGATTTTGGCTCAGGGGTATCGAGCCAGACCAGCTTCTCAGGTTCCTGAATACCCATGGATTTCAGGAGCAACCACATCTCCGAGAGATCGGAGCGCCGGATCTCTGGGATCTGCTGCTCTGGGCGCGTTTCGAAATCACCGCGCGTGTAAAGGCGTAGTACGTGTCCCGGCCGCGTGCGACCTGCACGGCCTGCGCGTTGAATGGCTGAAGCTTGGCTCGCTTTCACTAATTTGAGCTGAGAAACTCCCGTATGCGGAGCGTGTTCAGCTTGGCGCACGAGACCGGAATCGATGACGGTCGTCACGCCGGGGACCGTCACCGACGCTTCTGCAATGTTGGTGGCAAGCACGATCTTACGGCGTGAGCTAGGACCGAGGACGTTCACTTGGTCCTTGAGGGGGAGATCGCCATGCAGCGGAAATACCGTGGCCCCTGCTTCGCGTGCGAGCGCTTCAAGCGCCACACTGGCGAAACGGATCTCGCGCGCGCCAGGCAGAAACACCAGGATATCCCCCGTGGCTTCTCGCGCGAGCGATTGGCGAACGGCGCTCGCAACTTGCTTATCAAGCGGACGTTCGTCGGGCTTGTCCAGATGTTCCACGGTGAGCGGGAAGGTGCGGCCCTCGCTGCGGATCCGTGCACAGTTGCCGAGTTCGCTGGCTAGGCGTTCGCCTTCGAGTGTTGCGCTCATCACCAGGAGCCGGAGCTCCGGACGCGTGCTCTGCTGCAGCGCTACGAGGCGGGCCAGGCAGACATCACTCGCCAGGCTGCGCTCATGAAATTCATCGAGAACTACCGCACCCACATTACCGAGCGCGCCTTCACGCAGGAGCTCGCGGAGCAACAGGCCGTACGTCACATACCTCACGCGCGTGGCGGCTGAGCGCGCCTCTTCAAAGCGCACGCTGTAACCCACGGTTTGCCCGGGTCGTTCACCGAGCTCAGCCGCCACGCGTTCCGCTGCTAACCTGGCCGCGACGCGTCGCGGCTCACCGACCAGGATCTCGCTTCCCGGCGGAACGACCTCCAGCAAAGCCAGCGGCGCCCGCGTCGTTTTTCCAGCGCCGGGCGGGGCCTCTAGCACCAACGTCTTCTGCTGTTTCAACAAACTCACGAGTTCGCCCAATACCAGATCGATGGGCAAATCAGGGCGAGAAGCAGCTCGGTCCGAACCTTCCGCCATTCGCTCAACCCTTCATTCGGATAGCCCAGGTGAGCTTGGCCAAATTTTTCAGGACAGCGGGGACCCGGCGCGTCAAGTTGATGGACGGTGGGCGCTTTTCGGCGATATGCACCGGGATCTCACGCACGGCGAGGCCCGCCCGGTAGGTTCGGAGCACGAGCTCACTGGCGAACACGTCTTTGTCGACCACGCAGGCTCGCACCACGCTCAAGAGGCCCTCGCGCTGGAAAGCTTTTAACCCGTGGGTGTCCGTCCCGCGAAAGTCGAACAGTACCCTGAGCAGAGCGGTGTAGATGTGGCTGGTGGCATGTCGGAAGAATGGCCGCGCGTCGCGTGCTCCGCCGATCAGCTTCGAACCAATCACGAGCACGGCGGCGTGCCGTCGCAAGATATCGAGGGCCTCGTGATAGAAATCAGTGTCACAGAGATCGATTTCATCACAGATGACGTAGCGCCCCCGCGCCTCCAGAATACCCGTCCGAAGTGCGCGTCCGTAGTTGGCGCTGGGGCTCTGAATGAGCCGAATTCCCGGGAATTTCTGGCACAATTCGCGGGCGACATAGACCGTGTTGTCCGTTGAGCCATTCTCCACCAGGAGTAGCTCATACTCAAAATTGAAGGCAAGCAGCCGATCGTGTAGGTCCACCACGGACGAGTGCAGCAGCCCCTCCTCGTTGTAGATCGGGATCACAATGGAAACTTCAGGCGGCTCGTTCATACGAGCCACTCGACAGCTTTCTTTGCCGCGGCCCGTCCGAACACCAAAGCATCCTCCATCGAAGAGTAGTTCCAACCACCGTAGCGCCCGGTGGAAAGAATGCGTTCTTGTTCTAAGAAGGGCGTGATCACCGAAAGCGCCTCAAAGTACCCCTGGTCAAAGATCACGTAGGCGTGATCGATGCGGCGGACGCGGGCGAACGCGACATCCTCCGGGCTGCCGATCAGCTGGAGCTCCAACAGCCCCTCGATGACTTTCGGCAAGACTTCCGAGAGCATCGGCGGTTCGCGAGAAGCCAGTTCGACGTACAAATTCGCGCAGCCGGGCGGCGCCATTTCTTTGGAGAAATTTGAATAGCATCCGACCCGATAAAAGGGGTATTTCGGCTCAGGAACGTAGACCCAGTGCAGATCTTGAGGGCATGGCGCACGGAGCGCCACGTCTAGGTAATAGAGATGAGTGCAGCGAAGTCGACGGCTCGCATCCAGCACAGCCTTGGGTGGCTCATCGAGGAGCTCGATGAGCTTAGGCAGGGGAAGCGAGCTGATCAGAACATTGAAGTCGACGTTTTCAGTATCAAACTCGAGTGAACGTCGCGCAAGGTCGATGCGCTGTGGGGCTCGGCCAAGCTCCAGATTCGGAATTTGAGCTTGCATGGCAAGGCTCAGCTGACCGATGCCGCGTCGGGGGTAAATGAAGTGTGTATTGTAACCGAGTTCACGTGACGGTTGGCCAAGTGCCCCTGCCAGCACTTCTTCGAGGCTGGGGATGGGGACGAAGCGCTGGCACCAGTCGCTCGTGATCTCCGCTGGTGGCACACCCCAAAGTCGGGCGTTGTATGGGAGCATGAAGTGCTCGCTGATCCCATCGCCAAAATGTTGTCGGCAGAACTCTTCGAAGTTCCGTGGCTTGGGCTGAGCGCCTCGTGTGGTGGCCTGAATAAATCCCAATAAACAGGCGTAAACAACGGCTTTAGGCAGCCCAAACGTATTGGCTTGGAAGGGATAATGGGTGTAGACCCCTTGGGAAAACACCCGGCTCTTGCGTTCGATATTCACGGTTTCGCCGGCAAGCCAACCGATGACTTCTTTCCTCAGTTCTTCGTGCCGAAGGTGCAACAGATGGCCTGTGCGGTCAAAGCGATATCCGTCTTCTTCCAGCGTGACGGCGTGTCCCCCCGCTTGCATGTGTTGCTCGAAAATACGGAAGGGAACTTGTGCACGCTGGAGCGCAAGCGCCGCACTCATGCCGGTGAGACCCGCTCCCAGAATAGCGACCGGTGTTGCGCGCGGCTCTCCGGAGATCAATGCGCCTCCTTCCAGTTCCTTCCATGGCCCACATCCACCACGAGTGGCACGTTCAGCGGGTACACAGCTTCCATGGTTTGCTGGATCTTGAGTTTCGCCTCAGCAAGCTCGGCTTCCGGAACTTCAAACACTAACTCGTCGTGTACCGTGAGGATCATGCGAGTTCCCGGAGTCGGCGGAGTGCGGAGTGCCAGCATCGCAAGTTTCAAGAGATCCGCGGCTGTGCCCTGAATCGGCATATTCATCGCGATCCGCTCGGCGGCTAGGCGTTTGGCTCGGTTTCCGCTCGAAATTTCAGGTACCAAGCGCCGGCGGCCTAGTAGGCTGCGGACGGTTTCGCCTGCCCGAGCTTGTTCCAACGTTTGATTCATGAAGTGGCGAACTCCTTCGTAGCGGCGAAAGTACGCGGCGATGAAATTGCCAGCCTCGGCCCGCGAGATGCCCAGTGATTTGGCCAGCCCACCGTCCCCTTGACCATAAATCACGCCGAAGTTGACGGCTTTCGCGCGTGTTCGATGCTCGCGTTTCACTTCATCTTCCGAAAGCTCAAAGATCTCCATGGCGGTTCGGGTGTGGATGTCTTGACCCGTTCGGAAGGCATCTACCAACACGGCGTCGTTGGATAGGTGAGCCAGAACGCGCAATTCGATCTGCGAATAGTCGGCGCTCACGAGCGCAGATCCGGGCGGAGCGATGAAGGCGGCGCGAACATCGCGCCCCAGCTCGGTACGAATCGGGATGTTCTGCAGATTCGGATCAATGGATGAGAGTCGGCCGGTGGCGGCCACGGCTTGCTCCCAGCGCGTGTGCACGCGGCCTGTCTTCGGCCGAACCAGCTGGGGCAGGGCATCGATGTATGTGCCTTTCAGTTTGGCGTATTGCCGGAGCTCTAAAATTACACGAGGCAGCGGATGTTCGTCAGCCAAGGACTCGAGAGTTTCGTGGTCGGTGGAGCGCGAAGTTTTTGTGCGCTTGACGGGTTTGAGCTTGAAGTCATCGAACAGCACGGTTTCGAGCTGGCGGGGAGAATTCACGTTGAATTCACGGCCCGCAATTTCGTGGGCGCGTTTTTCGAGGTCAGCGAGCAAAAGTTCACAGCGTTTGCTGAGTTCGGCCAGTTTCGCGGTGTCGATCAAGACTCCGACCGCTTCGAGCTGGGCCAAATGATGAGCTAACGGGAGCTCCATCTCAGCCAATAGCTTCTGGAGGCCTACGTCATGGAGCCGGGGCTCTAAGCGCTCAGCCAAGACGGCGGTGTGCGTCACCTCGGAGCTGAGCTGTTGAGCAGCCTCGGCCACTGAGATCTCCGCGGCGTCGCGCCGCTGCCCACGCCCGGGATGCAGAAGTGCGGCACGTGTTGGGACGACGCGAC
>CAZSUA010000013.1:24863-34517 GCA_964609655.1 uncultured Polyangiaceae bacterium
ACGCGACCGAGCTCACTGCTCACGATGGCGGCGGCATCGTGGTTGCCGTCGGGATCCAGCACGTAGCTGGAGAGCTTGACGTCAAAGTCAAAGCCTTCGAGGCCTAGACCGAACGCCTGCAAATCTACGGCGCAGCGTTTCAGATCGTAGGCCCGTTTGCGCACCGTTGGGTCAGCCAGCAGGGGGCTCAGAATCTGCCGTGCCCGATCGGGTGCAAGGAGCTTTGGAACACCGAGGTAACGGTGTCCAAGCGGTAAGTAGAAGGCTTCGCTCGGGTCCGCCAAGAACGCCAGGCCCACCAATTCTGAGGCGCGGTTAACCTCGGTGGTGAAGGTTTCGAGAACCAACGTGCGACTGGCTTGTGCTGCCAAGAGGAGCCGCTGCAAGTCCTCTTCTTGGAATACGGTGGTGAGCTTGGGATTAGGAAACGCGGCTGCCGGCGCGCTTGCGCTGGGGCGCGTGTTCGAAGTGGGTGTTGCCTGCGTCGCAGGTGGCTCGGCGGCCAGGAGACTCAACTGTCGTGCGAAACCCAGCTCTTCGTAAATCTTCGCAAGCAACGCCTCGTCGGGCCGGCCAAGCTGCAAGTTCTCGCGGGATACGTTGACTGGGCAGTCGCGTTTGAGCTCAACGAGCTGCCGGCTTAGGAACGCCTGGTCCCGATGTTCCGTGAGCGTGGTGCGCGCGCCTTTCGCCTTAACTTGCTCGAGCTTTGCGTAGATCTCGGCCAGCGTTCCAAACTGGACCAACAGATCGCGCGCTGTTTTGGGGCCAATATGCGGCACCCCCGGAATGTTGTCGGAGGTGTCGCCCATCAGGCCCAACAGATCCCCGAGTTGCTCGACTCGCACGCCGAAGCGCTCTTCCACCTCGGGTGGGCCAAACACCTTATTGCGCATGGTGTCCCACAGGATCACGCGAGGACTCACCAACTGCATCAGATCCTTGTCGGCCGCCACAATTACGATCCGTAGGTTGTCGGGCAGCGTGCGTTCCACGATGCTCGCAATCAGGTCATCGGCCTCCACGCCCACCTGTTTGAAGATGGGGAACCGGCGGGCCTCAACGATCTGTTCACAGCGCATCAGCTGTTGTCTCAGGTCGGGCGGCGCGGGCGGCCGGTGCGCTTTGTACTCCGGATAAATGTCCCGCCTGAACGTGTCCCGCCCGGAGTCCATGGCCACCGCCAAAAGGCGGGGCCTTTGCGTCCTGAGGAGCCGGTCCAACATGTTGACCATACCGTGCACGGCATGGGTGGGTTCACCGCTCGGGGAGTGGAGCTCGCTGATGGCGTGGTAGGCACGAAGGACGTAGCTGGAGAGATCAACGATGTAGAGAACATCGTCGGCGCCCACAGGGAAAAGGCTGGTTGCCATTGCCCGCCTGTTAGCAGATGGGGAGAGCGCGTTCACCCAGACAGCCCAGTACTGCTGAAAAATACAGGCAGAGCGGAAGTGCGACAAGGTCGTGCAAAGAATTACATTTCGGTGACATTCGCGGTTTTTCAGCCTGGTAACAAGGCTAGGCACCGTATGGAGATACTTTTCGTTTGCCTTTATCTGGTCGTTCTCTTGGCTCTCTGCACGTACGGCTTGCACCGAGCGCATTTGGCGCTCATGTGCTGGCGGACGCGTAAGTTTGTTGAACGCATCGCCCAAATCAGTCCCACGCCCGACGTGGACTTGCCTCGAGTAACGGTTCAGCTGCCCCTCTATAACGAGGCTACGGTCGTGCAGCGCTTGATTGAGGCTACGGGCAGAATCGATTATCCCGCCCATCTTTTTGAAATCCAGGTTCTTGACGATTCCACAGATGAAACCTGTGCTCTCGCGCAAGCCGCGGTGGCGCGTCTCGTTCAGCGTGGCGTTAATGCCAAGTACGTTCGTCGCCCGGACCGGGTCGGGTATAAAGCCGGAGCCCTGGATTACGGACTGAAGACAGCTCAGGGTGAGTTGATCGCGATTTTCGATGCGGACTTTGTGCCGCAGCCAACGTTCCTGCGCAGGCTGGTTGCGCACTTTCGGAATCCCAAGGTTGCCGTGGTGCAGACGCGCTGGGCGCACATGAACCGCGATCATAGCTTGCTCACCAGCATTCAGGCTTTGATGCTGGATGGCCACCATTTGATTGAGAATCGTTCCCGTTTCTCAGCTGGGTTGATGTTCAATTTCTCAGGCACCGGAGGCATCTGGCGCAAGGCTGCGATCGCGGACGCCGGCGGTTGGCAGCACGACACGCTCACTGAAGATCTCGATTTGTCGTACCGGGCCCAACTCCGGGGTTGGCAGTTCATTTACCGTCCGGATGTGCTGACGCCTTCCGAGCTCCCCGAGGATCTTTCGGCTCTGCGCGCTCAGCAGTATCGCTGGGCCAAAGGCACCGTTCAAACTGCGCGTAAGCTGCTCGGAACAGTGCTTCGCTCCCACGTGTCGACGCAGCAAAAAATCGAGGCATGCTTTCATATGCTGCCCCATTTTGCGTATCCGTTGATGCTGCTGCTCACTCTGTTTTTACTGCCTTCGTTGGTGTTCCTGCCCGCGGTTGATCTGCGCACAATGTTGATTGTGGATCTTCCGTTCTGCATCGGAGCGACAGGCTCGTTGATCGCGTTTTACTGTTTGGCGGAGACGAGCCAAGGTCGCTCAGCTATGGCGGCTCTCGTCCGCTTGCCCGCCTTGATCGCCCTGGGCGCGGGCCTTGCACCGCATCTCACCGGCGCGGTCCTGGGTGGTGTGCGCTCGATGGCGGGTGAGTTTGTTCGGACTCCGAAGCGTGGTTCTGATGCTGCGCGCTATAAGGAAGGCGTGAAGTGGCCGCTGATTGAGTTCGCGCTTTGCGCCTACTGTATGGTCAGCGTGGTGGTTTCGATCACCACCAGTCACTGGTTCGCGACCCCCTTCGCCTTCTTGTTTGCTCTGGGTTACGGCTACGTTGCCATTCAGCTCTCGCTTGAGCTTTCTGAGGGGCGTCGAGCTTCCTTGGCCAAGGTTGCCAAGCCAGAGCTTCGCGAGGCACTCGAAGCCGGTGTGGATAGCCTGGCGCGCGCCGCCTAGGTCTTTCGAGCGCTAGGCCATCACCGATGATGTGGCCTAGACTTTTGGTCGGTTCCGGGTACCATCCTCTTTGCTCGTTGGGTGCTTGAGCCTGGCGGGAGTGTTGTGAGTGAAGGGCTCCCGTCAAGCCATGACCAAGGCCGACATCGTACAAGCTGTGTACACGAAGTTGGGTGGATTCTCTAAAAAGGAGTCTGCCGATCTGGTGGACTTGGTTTTTGAGACCATCAAACAGACTCTTGCGCGTGGCCAGAAGATCAAGGTGTCGGGGTTCGGTAATTTCGTGTTGAGAGATAAGCGGCAGCGCCAAGGTCGCAATCCCCAGACGGGGCAGCCCATTACGATCACCTCGCGGCGTGTGCTGAACTTCAAAGCGAGCCAGCTCCTGAAGCAGGCGCTCAATTCGGATGGGCCCGTTGGTGCATACTCAACAGCCGGTTCCACTGAAGATGAGGAGTGAGGCAGCTTGTCGGACGGATTGACTGAGCAGCCGCTGGTTAAGCTCTATTATCGTATCGGCGAAGTCTCCGAGATCGTTGGTGTCGAGCCGCACGTCCTGCGCTACTGGGAGACTGAGTTCCGCTCGATTCGGCCCCAGAAATCTCGAAAAGGTCAGCGCATCTACTCACGCAAGGACGTCGAACGCCTCCTGAAAGTGAAGGATCTGCTTTACACGCACGGCTACACGATCGCCGGCGCTCGCAAGCGCCTCCGGCACGCGGGAGATGAACCCCAAGCCAGCGAAGATCCCACACGGGCTGCGCTCAGTCTTATCCGAGCAAACTTGATAGGATTGAGAGCTGATGCCCAGGCGCTGTTCAAGGAGCTAGAGGGGCCGAGCACCCCCGCTTGACGGGTGCCGTTCGAAGGACAAACAAAGTCCGAGCGCTGGTTGCTTTCATCCGAAAAACGTCACACCTTCCCGCTTCATCGAAGGAGCATAGTTATGGCAGAAGGTTTAAACCGCGTGATGCTGTTGGGCAATCTTGGGCAAGATCCCGAGCTTAAAGTGACGAGCGGTGGCCAGTCGGTGCTGAAGCTGCGTCTTGCAACACCCGAACGCTACCTTGACCGAAATAAGTCGTGGCAAGAGCGCACCGAGTGGCACAGCGTTGTCGTTTGGGGAAAACGCGCGGAGGCACTCAGCAAATTCTTGAGCAAGGGCTCCCGAGTGTTTGTTGAGGGTGGGATCCGCTCTTCCAGTTACGAAGACAAGGACGGGCAGAAGCGCTACCGTACCGAGATTGTTGCGAACAACATCATCTTATCCGGAGGCGGAGGAGGCGGCAGCGGGGCACGTTCTGGAGGCGGTGGTGGTGCGACGCGCGGCGACGAGCACGGAGCCGCAGGCAACGGCCACGATGCACCGGCGGCTGACGCTAACTACGACGACGCCGACTACGGTGGCGGCTCGGATGACGACATTCCTTTTTGAAAACGGAGCCGCGAGGGGGGACGTTGGCTCTTGAGGGAACTCAGGAAGCCGCGCTCGTCCTGGGTTTTCCAGGGCGTTTCGCCGTCGCGTTGGCTCTGCAGCTGCTGAGCTTTCGCCCCCGAGCCATCGTGTATGTGTTGGTGCCGCCTGGAGCTGGGGGCGCCGGGGCCCTTTCAAGGAGCGAGTTTTCTCGCCATTGGCAACGGGTTCGGTGCCTGGAAGGCGACGTTCAAGCGCTCGATTTCGGCCTCAGCGCGACCGAGTACCGGGAGCTGACTGACGGGGTGCGTGCGGTTCACCATTGTGAGGGAATTTCTGAGGTTGGCCAGGGTCGCGCATCGGCGCGTGACGGCAAAGCAGGAACGCGCCTGGTGGCTTCGATGCAAGAGGTTCTGGCTTTTTGTCAGGCAGCTCAGTGTTTGGAGTCGTTGATAGTGTATTCCTCGCTTGCCGTGAGTGGAACGTATTCCGGTGTTTTTGCGGAGGCTGACCTTAATGTTGGGCAACGGTTCGATTCGGCGCATGATGAAGGTTTAGCGATTTCAGAACAGATGGTAAGAGCCCAGGGTTCAGCCGTTCCTGCGACGATCCTCAGGGTTGGAGAGCTGGTGTTGGACACAGAGTTGAGTGTTGAGAGCCACGAGAGTGCGCTTTTCATGTTGCTTACGGAGACCGTCCGTTCGGCTTCAGCTTTCCACGTGCCAATGAATGTGCGGGGAGACGAACTTTTCCATCTGACGCCGATGTCTTATGTCATCCGTGCGGGGCTATTCTTAGCAGGCAACACGTCAGCGCATGGGAATACCTTGCATCTCATTGAGCCACGGGCCTTGAGCGTTCGCGAAGTGCTGACCAGGGCTGCGGAAGTTGCGGGGCGACCGGCGCCCATTTTTGGTTCAACCTCTGGGAATTGGCTCTCAAGTCTGCGTTTCGGCAGCGAAGCACGAGCTGAGCGCGCAGCCTTAAAAAAGCTCAAGCCCGGCCTCCGGTATGGGACAGAAGTCGCGGAACGACTACTCGCGTCGGCTGGTTTGGCTTGCCCCGCCTTCGCATCGTACCTGGACATTCTCGTTCAAGGATTGAGCACTGAGACCGTAGCCGGCCAGCCTAACGCATCATGAGCACTCCTGGCGCTCCTGGCTTTGCACGTCCGAACACCACTCTGGTGTGGCTTTCGCTTGCTTTGGTGGCGGTATTGGCGCTCACCTGCGCTTCAGGTCATCGTCCATTGGCACCGCAGGCGGCTTCATCTACCTCACCGCTTGCCGCGGGTGTTCCAAAGCCGACTGAGGAGGCGAGCCCGCCCCCAGGCCAACAACCCATTTCGGTTTCCAAGCTCGCTCTGCGGGCCGCCAATGGGCCGCTTGAACATTCAGAGTCGGGTTCGGCCTTGGTCGCTTTGCCCCACTTCTTTCAGGCTCTGCGTGAGCTCGAAACCAAGCGCCGCAATCGGCCAGTACGGCTCGCTTGGTTGGGCGATTCGCACACGGCGGCAGATTTCTGGACCGACGAGGTTCGCGCCCAGCTTCAAGCCAGGTTTGGCAATGCTGGTCCGGGCTTCTTTCACCTGGGGCTCAAAGCATATCGGCACTCGAGTTTGCGCTTTGAACAGACGGGCAGCTGGAGCCGCGAGCCCAGTCCGCCGTCGCTGCGAAGTCGTTCAGGCGACGGCGTATTTGGCTTGGGAGGGATCCGAACTTTTGCCCATTCCGCGGGTGCCAGATTCGAAGTGAGCCCGGAGCCGAACCTAATGCTGGAAAGTGCGAATTGGAGGGTGCGCCTGCGCCTGGCACCGACGGATGCGGTAGAACTCGAAGCTGGCGAGGAGCGCTATATCTTGCGGGGAACGCCGCGTGATGAGGTTCAAGAACAGGTGCTTGCAGGCAGGCCGAGTGTCAGTTTGAAGGTCCGTGTGGTGAATGGCACTCCCAGGTTTCTCGGCGGCGCTCTGGAGGCCAGCGCTCCGGGCGTCATTTTAGATACATTGGGCGTCGATGGAGCCCGCGTGGAAACCGCGTTGGCGTGGGAAGAAGCCGCTTGGAAACGCGAGCTGGTCGAAAGGGAGCCCAGCCTCTTGGTGCTCGCTTATGGCACGAACGAAGTCTTTGATAATTTGGCTCCCCGAGCCTATGCGGAGCAGTATGCTCGCCTCGTGCAACGCGCGCGGGCAGCGTCGCCAGCGTTGGATTGCCTGATTATCGGATTGCCTGACGCGCTCACGCCCGAAGGCCAGCCCCATCCGCGCGTGCCCGAGATCGGGAAGGTTCAGGAAGAAGCGGCAGAACGCCTGGGTTGCGCATTTTTTGACGCTCGGGCGGCCATGCAGCGTGAGGGTGGATTCTTAGGCTGGCTCGCGGCGAACCCCAAACTCGCGAAAACTGACGGCATCCACCTCACCATTTCAGGTTATCATCTGCTCGGAGCGCGCACGGCAGAGGCATTGCTTGCCGGCTATGAGCAGTTCCTAAACGCACGCGAAGCCCGTTGAAAACTGAGTGGGCAGCCTAAGGTTGGGCAGGCACCTTCTGATAGCGCGCGTAGCCGTCCATCATTCCTGAGAAAATCCAATCTCCGATCACCTGCGCGCCGTAGCTCGTGGGGTGGGTGAGGTCGCCGGCGCCCCAGCCTCTCGTTACCCAGCGGCGCATCGCGCCTGACCCGCCCATTGCAAGGAAAGTATTGAAGAAAGCGCAGCCCACCTCTTTGGCCACGCTCTCCTGTTCCTTCACGATCAACGGGATGATGCGCATGCTTTCGGTGCGACCATCGCGCACGCGGGCCCGATCCATGGCAGCGATAATGAGACAGCTCGCATGAGGTAATGCGCTCCTGCCCTGCAAAAGAACGTCCTTCATAGTACGATGGAAATCTTCCATCGAATAGGCCCAGCCATCACCGCTTTCGTTCGCTCCGAACTGGTAGATAATCAGACTGGGTGCGCGCCAGCGCAGCTGCTCCCGATAGTGAGTATCGTCTTGCTTATCGAGAAAACGGATGCGAGCGCCCAAGATCCCAATCGCATCCAGTACGACTCCTGGCCCTTCTCGCTCCATCACGACCCCGAAAGCTCTCACCGAACCCGGCCCCGCGGAAAGCAGCTCCAAGAGGTGCTCTCCGTCGGTTGTCCGTACCTCATGGTTCGCAACTTGTTTGGTTTGGGCGGCAGTCGCGAGCTCTCCGAGCGGCTTCCCATCTAAATTGAGCTTAATTTTCCCCCCATACGGCTCCTTCACGTACGCGACTTCGAAGCGTGAGACCTTGCGACCGAATGGGCCCGAGGTCGCGGTTCCAAAGCGCGCGCGAACGCCGGGTGGCGCACGGAAAGAAACACCGCCGAGGCCGTACCAGGCATCAGCAACGGTCGGGCCAACGATTCTGCTGACTAGCCAACCCTCCGAAGCGTAACGGAACACGTCATTGTGAAAATAGGCGGGCCAAGCGTTGGCGATCAGGGAGAATCCGTGCCCGCCGTCGCCAAAACGCTGCTGAAAGTTGCGGCGCAGCGTCGCTGAGACAAGATCGCTGGTGATCACAGAGTCGCCGAAATGAATAATCCGCGAGAGTGCATGCGAGCCATGGCTTTCGGTCTGGCGGAGTGACGCGTAGAAATCTTCAAGAGCTTCGAGGTGCTCAATCCGGCGCGGCGGTGCTTCGGGGTTAGGTGCCATTCCACCGGTGTCAGAAGCCTCGGTAGCGAGGGGTCCACGCGAAAGCGTTGGCGCCTCGACCTTCTCGGGCTGCGCCAGGCTATCGTGGTTCACGCTTTCGTGCGTGAGCTCGCTCTCGCCGAGCGTGAATTTCTGGGGAAGCGCGACGCTGGGCTCTGCTGATGCTGGAGTACTTTCTTGGTTTAGTGGAGAGAGGAGCTTGAATGGTTCGGGCGCTAGCCACTGTAACAAGCCAGCGATGGCTACAAACCAAACGGCGCCAATGCTGGGACGCGAGCGAAAGACGCGGCTCGAATGCTCAACCGCCGCCTCGTGAATTTCAACGCGCTCGACGCTGCCTGACGCCTTCACTCGTAGGGATTCTCTCGAACAATACCCCCGCGTGGCAGCTTACCCACTGGAGTAGCGGCTTTTGGTGCGGGGGCTTGGCCGGTGCCTCGATCTTTTGGAGCTTTGGGTAAATCACTCACGTCGACAGCTTCCCCGGAGAGTTTGGCGATTTCTTCCTGAGCGCGTTTTCGGCTCAAGGTATCAACGGTGGGCGAGAGCGCGATCTGTTCGAGTAGCATGCGCTTCACTGTTAGGTCCGCCTCTGCTTCAGCGTGCACGAACAATGCCTTGGCCCAGTCAGCTTCGATCTGTCGAAACCCAACTGCTTGGCGAGCGTTGCTGCCTTGGGGTAGTTCAGCGAGTTTTTGGTGTGCCCCTTCGATATCGCCGGCTGTTCGCAGCTCCCGCGCATCCTCGAGAATGCGGGCCGTTTCATCCTGTTTTCCGGACAGGATGCCCGCTGAGCGTGCCCCCGATTCGCCAGTCTTCGACACAACCCAGCCGACAGCGGCGAGGGCCCCGAGCAGAGCCACTCCCCCGATCAGCTTCATCCCGACCGAGATCGGTCGTGCGGGCGGAGGCGTGCTGACGGCGGCTGGTGCTCGTTTGGGCTCGGCATAGAGGAATGAAAGACTGCGATCGAGAGCTGGCTGGTACTGTTGCCCGGCAGGAATGAATTTCAGGACAACATCGCCGAGTTCGATCGTGTCGCGCGCATCCAACAGGCTTCGTTTGAGATCAACGCCGTTGATTCGGACGCCGTTGGCGCTCTCTTTATCGATGAACTCATAACGGCCATCGCCCAGGGCGGTGATCTCGGAGTGCACCCGGCTCACCGAAGCGTGATTCAGCACGATATCGCACTCGTCGCCGCGACCGAGCAGCAGCCGTTCCCCGGTCAACGCAAATTCGCTGCCCACTTCAAGACCGGCGACCACGACGAGTCGATCTTGGTTAACCTGTGACTCTTGGAGCAGATTTTGGGGGATGGTGTCTTTGGTCTCGGCGCTTTCGTCTCCGAGCTCCATCCGGTAGTCGCCCAGCTGGACGACGTCTCCGTGCCTGAGCAGTTTGCGATCAGCTACACGCGTTCCGTTGACATGAACGCCGTTGTAACTCTTTCGGTCGACAACCGCCCACCCTCCAGCTTCCCGTACCAGCTGTAGGTGTT
>CAZSUA010000014.1:0-13588 GCA_964609655.1 uncultured Polyangiaceae bacterium
AACCTGTTCCTTCACTTCGTCTGAAACGCTCTGATTCAGGTCTATCACCAGGTAGCCCACGTTAGGATCCGTCGCCAAAATCTGGCTTTCCACGTTGGCCTTGGTTTGTCCGATAATGTTATTGATCTTGCTGAGCACGCCGGGGACGTTGGCGTGAATGTTGAGAATTCGATGTCGTCCTGCGAGCGGTGGTGGTTCAACTTGCGGCATGTTCACGGCGGATGCCGTGGAACCTTCGTTTAAGAAGCGAAGCAGGGCGCTTGCCACTTCGCGTCCAATGGCTTCCTGCGCTTCCATGGTTGAGCCACCGACGTGCGGTGTCAAAATCACATTGGACAAACCGCGGAGCTCGGACTCGAAGGGATCCGCGTTGCTCTTGGGTTCAATCGGAAAGACATCGATAGCAGCACCCGCTAGGTGCTTCTTTCGCAGGGCTTCGGCGAGCGCGGGGATTTGCACCACGCTGCCGCGGCTCAAGTTGATAAGGCACGAGCCAGGCTTCATTTTTGCGATTTGCTCGGGCCCCATCATGTTTTTCGTGACGGGCGTGGCGGGCACATGGAGGGTTACAAAGTCAGAATTGGCCAGCAATTCGTCGAGTGTTCCCACCGTGCGATTGTTCCCCATCGGGAGCTGCTGCGAGATGTCATAGAACAGAACACGCAGGCCGACGGTCTCGGCGAGCACGCCGACTTGGCGCCCGATGTGGCCGTAACCAACAATGCCGATCGTCTTCCCGCGGATTTCGAACGAGCCACTGGCGGTCTTATTCCATTTTCCTTCGTGCATTTCACGTGAGCGATCGCCAAGCCTGCGCGAAAGGGCAATCATCTCCCCAATCACCAACTCGGCCACGCTGCGAGTGTTGCTAAAGGGCGCATTGAAGACGGCAATCCCTCGTCGATTCGCCGCATCGAGATCCACCTGATTGGTGCCAATGCAGAAACAGCCAACGGCCAGCAAGCGGCGCGCGCTCTCCAGTGCAGCCTGACTCACTTGAGTCTTACTGCGAATACCGAGGATGTGAACATCGGCGATCGCCTCGATGAGTTCGGTCTCGCTTAGTGCGGCGCTCCGCATCTCGCATTCGAGACCGTCGCTTTCGATCAGCGCTTGTGCGCTTGGGTGAATGTTCTCAAGAAATAGGATTTTGATCTTGTTTTTGGGGAAGCTCGTTCGAGCATCGGAGCCTTGGGGAGCGTTCATGCCTGCCGACATATCGGACCGAGTGGTGCTTGCCCAGGGCTTCCGTTCCCGGTGCCAAGCGGGCTTTCGCTGGGGCCGCCGAGCCGCGCCACGAACTAGCACAAAAGCGGCTACTTTTGGCCTTTTACGGCGGAATAGCAGGTCCCTCAAGTCGGCAGCCGGTGCCCCCAGCCGGGCGCACTCTTAGCTGGCTCCGGCCGGCGCAGGCGTGTGGTATCAGGCCAAACCATGCCTACCCCTGACGCCCTTTCGCCCCACCAGCTCACCTGTGAGTATTCGACCAACCCGCTCGGTCTGCACACACCGGCGCCGCGTTTCGCGTGGCGTGTGAACACTCCCCAACGTGCGTACCGCGTCATGGTGGCGTCCACGCGCGAGTTGCTTCAAGGCTCGCGCGGTGACAAGTGGGACAGCGGCTGGGTGACTTCGGACCGGACCACGCACGTCGCCTATGCCGGCGGTGCTCTCGTCAGTCGTGAGGAGTGCTGGTGGCAGGTTCACGTCAGAGATGCGGCGGGTGTTGAGCGTGGCTCCGAAATGGTAAGTTTTGAAATGGGGCTACTGGCTGAGTCCGATTGGGGCGCCGATTGGATCGGAGCGCCCGGGCTTTGGCCGGGCCGTGCACTCTTCTTTCGCCACGCCTTCAAGCTCAAAGCCAAGGTGCGTCGCGCTCGGCTGTATATTGTGGGCCTTGGCTTGTATCGCGCCTACCTGAACGGGAAGCCCGTCTCCGACCGTGTTCTCGATCCCCAACCTACAGACTTCGAACAGATCGTACCGTACACCGTCCACGACATCACCGCGCTCGTGGAAACACCGGAAACAGTGCTGACAGTTGTTGTGGGGCACGGTTGGTATGGCAGGCCCATTCTCAAGCTACGCCTAGAAGTCGAATGCGTTGATGGCAGCACGATCAGCACGCCCTCGCACTGGGACATGTCAACTTTCGCAGTGCGTGCGGCGCCGACTTCAGACGGTCTGTTTCGCGGTGAGGATTACGACGCGCGTTTGGAGCTTGCTAGCTGGAGTGTGCCAGCCTTGGATTGGAAGGCGCCTTTTGGCAATCGTGAGGATTATTGGACGATGGTGTATCGGGTGCCGGGACCGGGTGGTCGCCTGGTTCCGGATCTCGGTGATCCCATGCGCGTGGTTGAAGAGATAACGCCCAAGAAGCTGGGATCAACTCCAGGTGGAGCGATAGTGTTCGACGCCGGAACCAATCTAGCCGGGTACTGCCGCCTTAAGGTGAATGTGCCTGAGGGGCAGCAGCTCACTCTCCGATTTAGCGAGACACTGCGGGATGATGGCAGCGTGAATCAGGACAACCTGTATGCGGCGCGTTGTGCCGATGTCTACATCGCCCGTGGTTCCGGTGAGGAGATTTGGGAGCCGCGCTTCACTTACCATGGTTTTCGCTATGTCCAATTGGAAGGCCTGGTGGGCGAGCCAGCCGCGGATACGGTCACGGTGTGCCGCGTGCGCAACGACCTCGCTGATCGCGGGATGTTTACCTGTAGTGATGATATGGCCAACGCCATTCACACCATGATTGTTCGCACCGAGAAATCGAACGAGCACGGGGTTCCGACCGATTGCCCGCAACGCTCTGAACGTCAGGGTTGGCTCAACGACCAAACGGCGCGTGCCGAACAGCTCGTTCACAACTTTCAGGCTGGGCGTTTTCTGGCTAAATGGCTGCGAGATTTCGCCAGTGTTCAAGATCCTTCAGGAGCGATCCCGGATACCGTCCCTTGGCATTGGGGCCAACGCCGCGCAGATCCCGTGTGCGTGTGTCCAGTTTGGTATCCTTATTTGATGTGGCGACATTTCGGTGATCGACGCATCTTGGAAGAGCATTGGCCCATGATGGTGGGGTGGCAGCGTTGCCTTTCCAGCGAAACGACCGCTGGGATCTTGGACACTTCGTGGTACGGCGATTGGTGTCCGCCACGTGCGTTTTCGATGGCTGCACTTCCCACAGTGGTGGGAACCGGGAGCGCTTGCTTGTCGGCGGGCACACCGGGTGGGCTCATCTCCACAGCGCACCTCATTTTCATCACGCGTCTGCTTGAAAAAATTGCCGTTGAGCTCGGGCGGGATAGTGAAGGGGCCGCTTATCGCCTTTCCGCGCAGACGTTCACCGAAGCGCTGCAGGCTCGCTATTTTGACGTGAAGAATCACACGTTTGGCGAGAATGTCCAAGCGTGCAACGCGCTCGCCTTATGGATGGATTTAGTGCCTCAGCAACAGCGCGCTCCCGTTTTCGAGCGCTTGGCTCAAGACGTGGAGACGCGCGGGCATCTTACGACAGGCAACGTGTGCACTAAGTATCTCTTGGAGGTGCTTGCGGACGAAGGTCGCGCTGACTTGGCGTGGAAGCTTGTCCAAAGGAAAGAATACCCTTCCTGGGGCTTCATGCTGGAAAACGGCGCAACCACCATGTGGGAGCGTTGGGAAAATGAAACCGGTGGCGGCATGAATTCGCACAATCACTGCATGCTGGGTGCGGTAGATGCCTGGTTCTATTCGCGGTTGGTGGGGATCCTGGACGATGAGAGAGCTCTCCCGGGTGATGCGTTTGTTGTACGGCCCCATCCCGTTCCGGGGCTGCAAGCCGCTGAAGTGAAGCTTGAGACGATCCGTGGTCCGCTGCGGGTGGCGTGGACCCAGGAGGGCTCCATGGCTACGATTCATATCGATATGCCGGTCGGTGCCACAGGCACGCTAGAAGCTCCAGCTGGATGGATAATCGCCGGTGACACGCCGAAGCAGATCTCGGGGAGTGGCTGGAAGGGCAGCCTTGTCAGGACCCCGGGTGAGGGGATATGAAGCACGCTAGAACCCCGAACCAACGGACGGCACACAGACCATGAACAATACATCGAATCAGCCTCGTTTTCAGGGAAAAACAGCGATCGTCACCGGGGCCGGTGGCGGGATTGGCGCGGCGACGGCAGAGATTCTGGCGCGCGAAGGTGCACGGGTTGCACTCCTCGATATCAATCAAGGGGCCGCGGAGGCACAGGCCCAGGCGATCGAAAAGAACGGAGGCAAGGCGTTGGGGCTCGGTTGCGATATTTCGAACGAAGGCTCGATCAAGGCGGCTTTTGAGCGTGTCCAAAGTAGCTTCGGCGATACGGATGTCTTGGTGAATAATGCTGCCGTTTTTATCATGAAGGGGCTCGAGGCCACGCCCGAAGATTGGCGGCGCCTCACGGATGTGAATCTGATCGGCACCTCGTTGTGCGCTCGCTACGCCTCGGAGCAGATGAAGCGCAGGGGTGGCGGAGCGATTGTTAATCTGGGTTCAATCTCAAGCTTCGTCGCTCAGCGTGGGCTCATGACTTATGCGGCAACGAAGGCAGCCATCGTGCAAATGACACGCAGCATGGCGTGGGATCTCGCAGAGTTCAAAATTCGAGTTAATTCCGTGTGTCCCGGCCCCATCTGGACCCCGGCGCTCACGTCCGAAGTGGAGCGGCTCGGCTATTCGCGTCCAGACTTTGAAAAGATGGAAGGCCAGAAGATGATGCTGGGCCGCATTGGGGAAGCCAGCGAAGTGGGCGAAGCAGTTGCCTTCCTGGCATCGGACGCGGCGTCGTACATCACCGCCAGCTCCTTGATGGTGGATGGCGGATTTGTAGCGATGTAGCTCTGGGTTGGACCAAGCTGTCGCGATGTAGCTCTGGGTTAGACCAAGCTGTCGCGATGTAGCTCTGGGTTAGACCAAGCTGTAGCGGCGCAAGTAGTTGCGAATGTGATGCCGAGCGAGGCCACTTCGACGCGTCATCTCGCTGATGTTTCCGTCGCAAGCGGTCTGAAGGTCGGCGAAGAAGCGCCGCTCAAATTCCTCAAGTGCGCGTCGTTTGGCTTCACCGTAGGCGGTTGTTAAGGAGGGCTGATCTCCGCGGCCTTCAGTCGGCAACGTGGCGAGGCTCACTTCCGAACCGGGTGGAAGGCTCGCCACCACGGCAGCCACATTGAGGAGCTCCCGCACGTTGCCAGGCCAGTCGTGATTGGCGGTTGCGTGAGCGATGAAGTCGATCACCTGTGAGGCACGCTCTTCGTGTCCCGAGCGGTCGCAGTAGGATTGGACGAGCAGCGGGATATCTTCCCGACGCGTCCGGAGCGGTGCCAGCTCCACGCGAACCTGGGCGAGTCTGAAATAGAGGTCGCTTCGGAAAGTTCCAGCGTTAGCCATACGTGGCAAATCACGGCGCGTCGCAGAAACAACGCGAACGTTGACTTGCTCGTACTGTGTCGCGCCCACACGCTTGACTTGACCCTCCCCAAGTACACGCAGCAACTTGGGTTGGAGCTCAGCTGGCAGCTCGCCCACTTCATCCAGGAAGACGGTCCCACCGTCTGCCTCCTGAAAGGCCCCCGGTCGCTCTTCCGTAGCTTCTGCGAATGAGCCGCGTTCATGTCCGAAGAGAATGCTTTCGGCCAAGCTCGGGGGGATAGCGCCGCAGTCGATCACCACGAACGGCTTGTTGGCTCGGCTGCTAGCGTCGTGCAGTGCGCGTGCCGTGATTTCCTTACCGGTACCCGTCTCTCCGTTGATCAATACCGACAGTTGAGTTGAAGCGACGTCGCGCAGCACGCGAAATAGCTGGCGCATGGAGGGTGAAACCCCGGAGAGCGGACCAAACGTGAGCTCGGCACCGAGATCGACCTGCTCACTCGCGAGAGGCTCAAAGGAGAGGTTGGTACGCCCTATTCGAACGGTGCACGGCGATTCGAGCAACGCTTCTTTGATGCGAACACCATTGACGAACGTGCCATTGCTGCTGTCGAGGTCTACCAGCTGAACGCCAGAGGGTGTTGCGCGAAGTTCGCAGTGAGTCGCGCTGACCTCCGGATCCTTCAGCATGAAGGCACAGCTCTCGTTACGCCCCAGAATCGCAGGCGCGATTGAAACCCGGAATTCCTCACCCCGAGGGCTGCGCAGCAGACCACCCGTGATGGTGACACCGAACACGCTTTTGACGGTTCCGTCCACGTTCCGCGATGGGGGCATGGGTTTGCGTTCTGGGTCGCTAAAATCTTCCAAGCGCAGTAACTCCTATGCTTCCGCTGCTATCTATCCCAATGCTAGCTGTCAAGTTGCCACTTGCCTTCACTGGCCCGGCGCTCGGCCACCACAACCAAACCGCGGTGCCAAGACTCAGGACTGAGAGGCCTAAAGACACGTCTGCAATCAAGTACCGTCGGCGCATGCTGCCCACCGCGCCGGGGTCGCAGGAGGGCTTGCAGCGATCGAGCGCGGCCTCCTTGGACTTCCCATCCAGTCCAAAAACCACGAACGAGCCCAAACTCAAGACCCCAACGCCGCCTGCTACCCAGGCAGCCTTCGGGATAGGTTCTGATTTGTCCGACGGACCTGGCGCTTGGGCTTGAGCCACGGGCTCGGGGCCTGAACGTGGTCGTTCCGGCGAAGCCTTAACAACCCTCGACGGGAGTTCGATACTTATCAGGCGGTTGCGTTCTCCCTGTCGGAGTACCATCTGCCGCTCTATCGCATCATGGCTGCCGTGGTGGACCCTCACCACGTGAGGTCCCGGGTCGAGTTCAATCGGGCGCCCGTCGAGGCGGACTGGATTCCGTGATTTGTCGATCAATACCAAGGCATCCAAGATGTCTTCGTCGCCGCGCCGCACGGCGATCACGACGCTTGGTACAATGGCTTTAGCTGCCAGCATTGCGGTCCCGCAGTCACGCCGGATCTCTTCAGGGCAAGCCTCGGCTGCGCAAAGTTGAAATTTCTCGACGGCTGCTAGGAGCTGGCCCTGACTCTGCAGCACTTGACCGTCGGCGTTACTCGCAACGCAAGCTTCGACGGTTTCGGCGTGCGCCGGGAGCGGGAGCGCGCAGAGAAAGGGCACGATTAGGGAAATGCGAGCGAGCAGAGGTTTTAGCGGAAACACTCGGGTTTGAACCTTTTGAGGCCTTGCGGGGTTACCTCGTACGGAGGATTGCACTTAGAGCTTAGGCGTTGGCCCCCGCTCGATGAAGCCCGCGAACTGTTTTGCCTGATCGCTGAGCGCGGCCGCGGGGCAGGTTCGGCCGGGGCAGCGGTCTCTAGCGTTAGATCAGCGCCTGTTTCAGCTTCGGGAAGGGCAGAAGGTGGGGGTGTCACGATCGGAGACGCGGGGGAATTGATCGGCGTGCCCGTGGTTTCGGCAGGTCGGGAGTCCTCGGACGAGGTCTGAGCGAGCGTAGTGGCCACCGCCGGCTCGCCCGCATGCCAGGGCCGCACCAACCAGAGCAAGACTAAAGCCAGGAGCGCCACCAGTGCGAGCCCAATAGCCAGCTTGCCTCGCTGGGAGCGCTTGCGCTCAGCGTCGCCGAAGGGAGACAGGAACTCGGGAGTCAGGAGTTCCGGAGCGACACCCACCGTTAGCTCATCGTCAGATGCCGAATGGTATTCGGGGGGCGGATGAGTAGAGGAAAGATCGTCATCGTACACCCCTTCGCTAGGTGTTGATTCGGAGGCAATCTCCACAGCCGCTACCGTGCGCTCCCTGGCTTCCAATACCGGGCCTGCGACCTCGCACACCCACTCGGACACCTCCAACGAGCCAACGGGCGCCACCGCGCGCTCAAGTGCCCGCGCAAACTCGAGCGCCGTCGCGAAACGTTCGCCGCGTTGCCGCTTCAACGCGCGGGCGACCACCTGATCCAACTCGGGCGGGATATCCTTGACCGATCGACTCGGCGCCTCCGGCACGTGGGTCAAGATCCGGGCAATCACGGCGCCTGGGTCATCGGCCGCGAATAATCGCTTTCCAGTTAACGTTTCCCAAAGCACTACGCCAGCCGCGAACACGTCGGTGCGCCGGTCGATAGGCTCCAGCCTGAGCTGCTCAGGCGCCATATAGGACAATTTACCCTTCACCTGGCCATGCCCTGTTGTCTGAAGACGCGTCGCGGCTTTGGCCACTCCGAAATCCAGCATGCGCGTGATGCCGTCGGCGCCCACCATGATGTTTTGAGGCGAAACGTCGCGGTGCACCATGTTGAGGGCAGTTCCGCGGTGATCGCGCGCTTCGTGCGCCGCATGCAGCCCGAGCAGGGCTTGCTGCAGAATGGTGGCGGCGATGCGGTGCGGGATCGTGATGCCAGCGCGCTCACAGGCTGGGAGCAACCTGGATAGCGTTTCGCCGCGGACATACTCCATCACCAGGAACAACTCGCCACGGAGCGCTACGACATCCAAGATCGCAGCCACATTGGGATGGTGAATGCGCGCTGCCAGGCGCGCCTCATCCAGGAACATCGATACGAATTCGGGGTCGTGCGCAAACTGCGGATGCAGACGCTTGATGGCAACGGTCCGCGCAAACCCCGCGAGCCCCCGCAAGCGACCGACGTGCACGGTAGCCATACCCCCCGCGGCGATTTCGTCGTACAGCCGATAGCGACCGACGTCGCGAGGCAGCATGCGATCGTTTGTCACTGGCAGAGGCCCCACTTAGCTAGCAGATAGGCTTCGGTCCCAAACCTTGTGGCCTCATCGAGCCCCTCCTTGTAGATCAATACTTCGCCGATGGCCCCCGCGAACCCCGTTGAGTTGCTGTCGTAGGCTCCGAGGCTGAAGCCGACCTCCGTGTCGTAGTCCCAGGCAGGCGCGGCACTGGCTGCCTGTTTCACGCCGTTCACATAGGTGGAAACTACTAATGCCGCGTCGACAGGGCGAGAACTAACCACCTCGATCAACACGGGCTGGCCGCCGTCGAAAATGTTCTGTGTGAGGAGCTTGGCGCTCGCCGCGTCGTTCGTCCCGAACTCCAATGCGTTCCCCGCCTTCCAAAGTCCCAGGTGCTTACCATCGGGACCCGTTATCGAAAGAATCTCACCTTCGCTATCCGTTGCCGCGGGTATCACCACGGCAAAAAATGAGTAGCCCGCCTGGGAAGTAAAATCATGGTCCTCCCCGTTCGCCAGCGAGTCGTCGATCCCATCGAAGGTGGGGGGGGCCTTGCCCAATAACGGCTGGCCAAGGACAGGCGCCATCGTGGTCACTGCTTGAGTGAGTGTGTAGGCAGGAACCGCATCGAACGCCGGGGAAGCCCAGGAGGTGACTCTATTGTTCTTAGTGTCGACACCAGAATCCGCCCGCAGCCAAAGCGAAAGGAATTCGGTCGACGGAGACGATGGCGCATTGCACGGTTCAGGAGGGTCCGGTGGGGCGCCTCCAACACCCGCATTCGGAAGGCCTCCCATGCCATCAATAGGGGAGCCAGCAGAAGCTCCGGATCCTGTGGTGGTGCCACCGTTTCCCCCGGATCCTGCGCTGCCCCCGAATCCTGTAGTGCCTCCAGTGGTCGAGGACACGCCGCCGATGAGTTCTGAATCTGGCGGTGCCATGAGCGAACAACCAACGAGTAACGCACCGATGCCGGGCAGTGAGGCGAAGAGCAGACACATACGAAGAGCAGACACGCGTTCCATCATAGCTAATGGCCTCGTTCTTGTCCCGGACCCGGGCCGCTTCACACCTAATTGGCCTAAAACACTAATAGCCGTGGGTTTTCGGTCTGTAAGGAAACGTGAGCTAGAGGGGGGTAACATCGGTGGCATACTCCGCGAAAGTCTGTCAGGGCATGGCCTCTACTACTACGTGCCGGGGCTGCTGAAGTACTTCACGACCGCGCAGATTAACGCACTGATCGCCCCGCGCCCACCTGTCGCTGGCCGGGCTGCGGGACAGCCCGACGCCGGTGGCCGGGCGGGACGTCGTGGATCGCGAGCTGACGCGCGTCTACGCCGAGCTGGGGCATCCTGACCGCTGGAAGCTGCTGCGCTACGACGTCCAACACCAGGAGACGCCCGAAGGGCGCCTGGCGATCCTGGCGTTCCTGCGCCAGCAGCTCTGAGGCGTCGCCCTCGCTTTTCAGGACGTCAGCCACTACTTTCGCGCCACAGAAGGACAACCACATGAACGAAGATGCCACCACCTGCGACCAACTATTCGATGGTATCGCCCCCTGCCTCGAGGCCCTCGTACTCGCCCAGGGCGTTAGTCTACTGCGGTGGCGAGGTGAAAAGGCAAGTGCAAGGGCTGAGGTGCGATTGGGACGGGTGCGGTATGCCGCGCGCTGGACTGCCTGCTTTCGTCAGCGAGAGCCGTTCTGGATGATCCCTAAGGCGGGCGTGGATCAGGCCGCGGTTCCGCCGGAGACTCAGGTTGTGCTGTTTGAGCGCAGCGATGGCCGATTAGTGCTGCTGGCGCCGTTGGCCCTCGACTTGATGCGTTTTGCCCTACGCGGGGATGCCGACGGGCTGCTGCTGACCGGCACCACCGCTGATCCGTGGACCCAGACAGACACCGCGCCCGCCTGTTTGGTGGCGGTCGGAGACTGCCCCTTTGCGTTGTGGCGCGAGGCCGCGGCGGCTTTGGCTGTGGCGAGTCCCCAGGTTGGTTTGGCGCGGAACGTGCTGCAGCCGCAAGCTGCTGACTGGTTGGGTTGGTGCACTTGGGACGCGTTCTACCAGGAGGTCGATCAGGCACGTGTCGTATCCGGCTTGGAAAGCTTCCGCCGAATCGGGGTACAACCGCGCTGGATGATCCTTGACGATGGCTGGCTAACAGTCACGACAGCACCGACGGGGGAGCGGCGATTGAGCGATTTTGCGCCAGATGCGAGCAAATTTCCCGACGGGCTCGCCTCACTTATTGCAGCCACAAAAAAAGACTTCGGACTGCGCGAATTCTGGGTCTGGCACGCCTTCGTGGGGTATTGGGGCGGGGCCGATGCGCGGCTTGGTTTCCGCATCCACGAACAGCTGCGGCGCTCGGACGCGGCTATCGCCAGCAATCCGCCTGACAACGCAGACTGGATGGAGACAGCCTGGGGCGATGTCGCAGGCATGGTCGATCCCGAGGACGTGGCCGCCTTCTACAACGCCTTCCACGCCAGCCTAGCGGCAGCGGGTGTCGACGGAGTGAAGGTCGACAATCAAGCATCTATCGAGTCGACTACACACCGCATCGGCGGCCGCATCCAGGTGATGCGCGCGTATCGAGCGGGGCTCGAAGCCAGTGTAGCGCGCCATTTCCATGGCAACCTGATTAACTGCATGTCGTGCAGTAACGACATGTTGTACGCCTCTCGGGCCCCGAACTTTACCCGCACCAGTACCGATTTTTGGCCAAAAAAGCCAGAATCGCATGGCTTGCACTTGTACACCAACGCCCAGGTGGGCGGCTGGTTTGGCGAGTTCATTCACGCTGACTGGGATATGTTTCAGACGTCGAACGCCGCCGGCTGGTTCCACGCCGCAGGGCGCGCCGTGTCAGGAGGACCGGTTTACGTCTGCGACAAGCCGAACGATCACGACGCAGCCCTCCTCGGTGCCTTGACGCTCGCCGACGGCTCGGTGCCACGCTGCCTCGACCGCGGCCGACCCTCGCGCGACTGTCTGTTCCACGACCCGACGCGCGACGCCGTACTGCTGAAAGTGGTGAACCGCAACCGCTGCGGCAGTGTCATCGGCGTGTTCAATTGCCGCTACAATCAGGCGGGAAACATCGCCGGCTCTGTTTCGCCTTCAGATCATCCGGACACTGCGGCCGGCAGCTACGTGGTGTGGCAACACCTCCGAGGTTGCGCCGTGGTTGTGGACCGAGACGAACGCCTGCCCCTGAGTCTTGCCGCGACGGAGTGGGAGATCGCGACGATTGCCCCGCTGCAAGCTGGCCTCGCGCTCATCGGCCTCGAAGGCAAACTAAACGGCGGGGGTGCCATCCGAGCCGTGCATCGTGAGTCTTCGGGCGCGACCGTTGAACTGGCCGACGGCGGCACGCTGTTGGCGTGGCACAAGAACCCCTTACAAGCCAGCGCCAACGGCAATCCCTTGGCGGTGAATACAGTGGGTTCGTTGCACCGGATCAGCGTGCCCTTTGGTGGGGCTTGCCGCGTCGAGCTGGTCTGTTGACGTGGCCACAGCATGAGGTTCCGAGGGGCCCTGTCTGAACTACTCTAGCCCGCGCCGAAGTCAGTAGTACCAAGGAAAGCGGCCGAAATCTTTCTCGCGTTTTTCTAGGAACGCGTCGCGACCTTCGGCTGCTTCTTCGGTCATGTACGCAAGGCGTGTGGCTTCGCCCGCGAAGAGCTGTTGGCCCACTAGGCCATCGTCAATCAAGTTGAACGCGTACTTTAGCATGCGTTGTGCGGTGGGGCTCTTGGCATTGATCTCGCGGGCCCATTCTAGCGCTGTGTCTTCGAGCTTTTCATGAGGCACAACGGCGTTGACCATTCCCATCTGGAATGCCTCCTCGGCTGAGTAGGTGCGGCCCAGAAAGAAGATTTCTCGTGCCCGTTTCTGCCCGACCTGGCGCGCTAGATACGCGGAGCCGAATCCGCCATCGAAGCTGGCCACGTCGGCATCGGTTTGCTTGAAACGCCCGTGCTCTTGGCTGGCAAGACTCAAATCACACACGACGTGCAAGCTGTGTCCCCCGCCTACGGCCCAGCCCGAAACGACGCAGATCACGACCTTGGGCATGAAGCGAATCAGCCTTTGAACTTCAAGAATATGAAGCCTGCCGAGGCGCGCCAGATCGATTCCCTCTTCGCCTTCATACTGATAGCCTGCCTTGCCCCGAATGCGTTGATCTCCGCCTGAACAGAAGGCCCAGCCTCCGTCTTTTTCGGAAGGACCATTACCTGTCAGAAGCACACAGCCAACATCGCTCGACTGTCGAGCGTGTTCGAGTGCCGCATACAGTTCATCAACGGTGCGGGGGCGAAAAGCGTTGCGAACCTCTGGGCGGTTGAGCGCGATCCGAACAGTGCCTTGCTCCAGCGCGCGGTGATAGGTGATGTCGGTGAAGCTGAATCCGTCGACGGCTCGATAGCGAGTCGCGTCAAAAATTTGAGAGACCATGCGCAAAAACTCCGGCTGAACACTAGACAACCACGTGCCTAGCGTCGACCTTTTAGCTAGGCACTCGTGCACGGTTCGAGTTAAAAAAGGCTGCTTGCCAGCGGGGGCCGTAAATCAGGCTGTTGATTTGACGCTCTGGAAGGTTAGGCTGGAGCGTCGTCATGCTGCGTCTTCCCCTGGTGCGTGTTGGCTTAGTGCTGTGGCTTTTCTCTCCGAGGATATTGGCCGAGCCTGGGCCAGCTCCCTCGGCAGTTGTGCCTCCGTCGGAGACAGCTCCGGCGGCTTCGTCGGAGACCGCTCCCGCTCCCGCGGCTCCGGTTGCTTCTGGTGCCCCGGCTCCTGCGGCAGTGCCATCACAGGTTCCTTACTACTACGTGCCACCCGTGCAAGGCATGGCTGGTGTGGCCGCCCAGCCTCCACCACCACCTCCTCCGCCGCCCGAGGATCTCACGGTTTATCGTCATGATGGATTCTTCGCCCGCGTTTCGCT
>CAZSUA010000014.1:13688-34399 GCA_964609655.1 uncultured Polyangiaceae bacterium
CCGACCCTGAGCGGCAATTTTACGTTCCACTAAACATCGTGCAACCGCTCGAGATTCACTAACTCGAGTCAGAGCGAGTAATGGTACGTGGCGGTGATGTCCACGCCACATAGATTCCCCGAAGTCGAGTTGCCGCTGACGGGGCAATACATGTAGCCGCCCTCCAGCCCCACGCTGCCGGCTTTGAGATCGTACAGAGCGCCGCCGAGCCCACGGATCAGTGGCACAGTGTTCGATTCAGTGCTCCGGCCGATAGTGCTCGATGAGACTTCGGTGCGTCCGAGCACGATGCCGACGCCCACACCGGCATAGGGCACGAAGCGACTGACCGGACGCTCATAGGTAACGCGTGTCGAGATCGGAACTCCGCGCGCTTTGATCGTGACTGGCTCAACCGAATCTGAGCGAGCACTGCGTTGACTGGAGAAGCGCCCCAGCTCAACGCCTAAAGCTAGCCCGTCGGCAAGCGTTCTGAGTTCCATTGTGGCACCCACAGCGAAGAACAAGGATGAGACTTGTCCAAAGTTGGTGAGATAGCCTGCGCGAGCGAGCAAGGTTGCGTTCTTCTGCGTTGGGATTTGAGTGTTGGTTCGGGCTTCCGCGATGTTGAGTACTGCGTTCGCAGAAAGGGCTGGAGTTCTCGCCACTTCAGCCACGAATTGAATACGGCTCCCGCTGCTCACTTCAGCGTCTGGGGTCCATTTTGCGGTGTAGGTGGTGGCATTCACGCGGACCTGTTCTGAAACGGTGCCGGAGGCTGCCTTGAGGTGAACGGTGACCGGCCTTGGGGTGCTCTTGCCAGGGTAGGTGAGCTTCAGAGTCAGGCCAAGCGCACCGTCGCCCTGAGAATACTCGGTGGAGCTCAGGCTCAATTGTGATGAGGTTGGAGCCTCGCCGGGAACTGGCGTCATGCAGCTCGCAACGGATGCTGGGCTTTCAGGCAGCAACGCCACAAGCTTTAACTGCGTATCCGCATCGGTTCCGTCCGGGACCGTGATCTCGGATTCAAAGTATCCTGGAATCACTGGTACAGGCTCCGTGAGTGTTCCAACACTTGTCGTCAGTTTCCCTGGGAAGAGAGCCAGTGGGGAACCATTCGGAGCAGTGCCGAAAATAAGCACGCGTCCAGAGTACTCCGGACACACGATGTGGAGGCGGTTGAAGTCTGGAGCGCCGAGCGCGAGCCGTGTCTCGCGCGCATTCCCGATCGAGTCAGTCGCCGTCACACGGGCTTCAGTGACGCCGGGGGGAGCAAACACCGTCAGCCTCAATTTCCCTTTGGAATCAGCTTGGAGCGGGCCGAAGGTTTGCTTTCCGACCATCACTTTGACGGTTGCTTTGGGTTCGCTTTTGGTTTCAATGCTCGGGCGCCCGAACAGATCAAACTGATCGAAGACCAATCGGTTCCCGTCGGGAGCACTCACCACCACCAGCACACGCTGCGGAAACCCACCTTCCGGCGGAGAGAACGTCGCGACCCAAGCGCCAGCTCCCGCCGGAGTCAGGTCAGAAACACGTCCAACACTGACGGACAAGCTTGGTTTCTCTTCTATTCCCGTGATGCGGAGGGTCGCTTCGGTGTGTTCCCCGAGGATGAATGTTTGGGGCAGCTCCATGCCGATCTCACCCTTCGTCTTGCGGTAGGTGAGCAGTCGAGCTGGCGGAATGAGGCGGATTCGCGCCGATCGAAGGGTCGGCGAGAAACCAGCAATGGTGACGTCCAGATTTGCCGTCCATTTGTGCGCGATGTGGGGCGGCAGATAGCTGAGCTGGGCCATCCCCTTGGCGTCTGGCTTTACGCGAATGGTGCCCGCGTTCACACTCGCGCGCACGAGTGCGGCGGGCACACTTGACCCGTCCGACGTCTTTATCGGAATGGTGACCTCGGTCACGCCATCACCGACCACGGGCAGCGCTGTCTCGAGTTCGAACTGGCCGGCGCTTGACTTGGATCCGTAGAACAGGCCGAAGAGTGCGCACAAAACCGCAAGACAGAGCGCCCTCGGTTCGAGCCCGCGCCCGCGATGAGGCAAAATGGAAGCTCGCGGGTTCACCATTTCACCTTCCCACTCACGTTGGGGGGTTGCGAATCCACGTCGATTTTCGGTAGCTTTTCCGTAGCTTTTCGGCCCAGTGTGTCCTCGGCCTCGACCTGGATCACGTTCGGCCCCTCATTGAGCGATACTCGGTGTTCGAAGTGCCCAGTGGCGTCGGCGGTGGTGCGTTCACCATTCAAACTCACGACCGCACCTGGGCTGGTGGAGCCTTGTACTATTGTTTCTCGGGTGCGAACCTGGGGTGGCACCCGCCCCAGCTTGAGCAAAAGCGACGAAGGGATCTTGACTGGAATGGCAGGTGCTTTGCCCGGCTCTACCAACGTTTGTTCGCCGGCACGCACGGCGACTTCTTCACCCTTGGAGGAAACGTTGGTGGTGCCAGCTTTTGACATCACCGAGACGCCGCCAGCCCCGCGCTTCATAACAAAGAATTCGCCTTCAGAGGTTTCGGCTTTCACGTCGCTTTCTTTGACCTCAACTCGGAGCTTGAAGCCCGCCGTGTTCTTCACGATCGAGGCGATTCGCCCGTCATCGAGTCGAACTCGCGACAGGGTCGCCGATACCTCTGCGACAGCCAGCTCCGTTTCCTCCGCGACATCAACCACTACCGAATCGCCCACGGCAAGCCGCGCTGAGGCACCGACGCTGGTGCGAACCACACTGTTGACATCCAAGCGCTCTCCCGCTCGAAGGTTGACCCAGTGGCCCGAAGCGTCCTTGCGCTGCACCTGTCCAAACACCTCCGCGACCACCGCCGCAGCCTGGTTTGGTGTGTTGGCGTTGTGCGTGGGATGCGCTTCGGTGAGTGGTGCCCCCGCAACGTTCGAGCTTGGAAACAAGGCGCGTTGGAGACCGTACGCTCCACCGATCGTCATGAGCGTGAGGGCCATGGCCAGCAGAATTCGAGCCTTCATGCGACAGCCTCCGCTGGCGCTCTGGAGGGAAAGGCGATCGTCACCGTCGTGCCTTCATCGACTTCGCTTTCGATTGATATGCGCGCGCGGTGATCTTCGATGATTCTTGCTGCAATCGCCAAGCCCAGGCCTCGACCCTCGCGTTCCCTATGTGTGCTGAAGAACGGATCAAAGACGCGGTCTACATCTTTGCTCTCGATTCCGCGTCCATTGTCCGAGATGGAAAGCTCGACGTCTCCCTCTGCGGAGAGACGGGTGCGGAGAATCACCCGCCCGTCATCGGCACCACAGGCTTCGATTGCATTGGTAAGAATTTGCAAGACTCCGCGCTGAAGTTGCATGAAATTACCCCGGACCTTCGGAAGATCACGGGCATATTCTGGAAGGAAGCGAATCATGGAGGTGGAGGGGTCGCGTTTTACCAGACTCAATGTGGCATCAAGCAAATCGTTGGGCGAAACTTCGCTTAGATTCGTCAGCCCTTGCCCCTTGGTGAGGCGTTGCAGTTTGGAAACGACGTCGCGGATGTGGAGCGCCTCCTTCTCTGCGCTCTCAAGCAGTTCGACTTCCTTTTCGCGGGTCTTGTCGCGCCGTGCTCGCATCAGGAGGAGTTGGGAGACGCCGAGCACTCCGGTCAGGGCATCGTTGACCTCTTCGGCGAGCCCAGCTCCAAGTGCGCCCACCGCGGCCACGCGCTGGGATTGGATCAGCTGTTCGTGGGCCCGGATGAGGTCGCTCGTGCGTTCTAGAACGCGAGCCTGAAGTTCCTCATTGTATTTTCTGATTTCGGCGTCGCGGGCCGCGATTTCTCCGCCCATGTGGTCAAAGGCATCGGCGAGCGCTCCAAATTCATCCTTTTCCTGCAACCGGATACGATGCGAAAGTTGTCCTTTCGCGAGCGCTTCGGTGCCCTGCATCAAGAGCGCCATGGGGCGTGTGATCCCTCGAGCCAGGAAGGAGCCGGCCCCGACCGCGATCAAGAGACTGGTGGCAATCCAGAACAATGTTTGGTTGCGGATGTTCCGACTCGATCGGAACGCTTGCTCCGTTGGCTGCTGTGCGACCATTGTCCAGCCAAGTGCGGTGCGGGCTGCTGCAGCAAGTAGCTCGTGTCCTTCGACCTGGTAGCGCGCGGTGGAAAGGGCGCTCGAGAAAAGTCCACGAAGGCCTTTGATATCCGGTGGAGCGTTCAGAGCGTTGTGGCAGACCAGCATCCCGCTTGGGTCGAACAAGACCAGATCAAGTTGGCTTCCCGCTACCAGTTTTTCGCAAAAGCGGCGCAGTGAGAACGTTACCACTAGGGAATCGCCAGCCTGCGAAATCGGAACCCGTAGTGAAACAAATGGGTTCGGATAGCCTGGGATCCGGAAGGGCGCACCGAACTTGGAAGGGCCCCCTTCAGTGCGAAGGCTTCTGGCTTGGCCTAGAAGTGCGTCGTAACCTCGCGGCTGGATAGCGGGGTGGCCGGCAGTTGCGTCAGCGTCATTGGGCAGCTCCGTGTACGCACCTCGACTCTTTGGGTTTGAATTTGCGTCGAGCAGGACGACCGCGGCCACATCTTCGGAGGTGCGGTAGGCGACCCACAGGGCGGCTTCGCGCTCTTCCTGGGAAAGGCTCCGCCAATCAATGCTGTGACTGGCGAGCAATTCGAAGCTTGAGCGCAGATGCTCCAAGTAGGCATCGCCTGCTTGAGCTGAGAAAGTCGCTGTCTTCTGTTGGCCTTGCGAAACCTCGCTGTCAAACGCCGCCTGATGCACGGAGAGCGCGGAAACGGCCGAAACCGTTAGCGGCACGAGAGCCACGAACAGGATGATGACGATGAGCTTGAGCTTGAGCGTCATTCGGGTTTGCCTCCCGGGTGTTTGGCACTGCGGCTTGCCGGTGGGAGCTTCGAGGGAAACCGTGGGGGCAAGTTCCTATCGAGCATTTGGCGCACGAGCGCAAGTAAGCTGGTGTTATCGAAAGGTTTCAGCTGAAGGTCCATCCGGTCGCTCCGACTGGCACGCTCTGCCAGGCCCTGGCTCGCGAAACCAGTGAGGAAGATCACTCGGAGGTCGGGCTGGCGAAGGATGAGCATATCTGCGAGCTCATCCCCGGACATGCGAGGCATCATGACGTCGCTGAGCAACAGATCCACGTGGCTCTCCTCGCGTTCGTGCAGCGCGAGCGCTTCGGCTCCCGATTGGGCTTCAATGACCCTATAGCCTGCGCCATCCAAGATGCGAGCTGCAGCCCGCCGAACGGCTGCGTCATCGTCGACCAACAGAATCGTTTCGCCGCCTGCAGTTCTGCGAGTGACGTGAGCGGGAATATGTTGGGTCGCGGATTCCTGAGTTGGAGGCAAGGACACAACGAAGGTTGTCTGAGTGCCAGGCTCAGAGGAAACGCTAATACTGCCGCCCGCCTGTTCAACGATCCCTTTGACGGTGGAAAGCCCAAGGCCAGTTCCACTTCCGGGTCCTTTGGTCGTAAAGAAAGGGTCGAAAATGCGCTCAAGATTCTGTGGGTCAATTCCCACGCCGTTGTCGATCACACTGAGAACGACCGCTCCCGCTCCCGCAGCGTCGTCGAACGGTTCGATGAACTCAGTGCGAAGAATGACGTGACCTGTGTCCAAAAGTGCATCGCGCGCGTTGACCGCAAGATTGATCACGACCTGCTCGAATTGCGCACGGTCCACACGAACCATGGGCAAATTGGCGCCCAGCTCTGTAATGAGATCCACATGCTCGCCGAGCGTATGCCGGACGATCTTTTCGATCGCTCGGATCACCGTGTTGATATCCACCACCTCTGGCGTATGCACTTCACGTCGACTGAAGGTCAGCAGTTGACGTGTAACCGAGGCCGCCGAGTTGGCGGCTTGGAGGATCTGCTCCACGTCGTCGACCTCGCGACTCAGGCTCGGAGCATCGCCGCGCTTATTGAGCTGGTCGCGGACAAAGGAAGAGTAGTTGATAATGACGGCCAGCAAATTGTTGAAGTCGTGCGCGATGCCCCCAGCGAGCAGCCCGAGGGCCTCCATCTTTTGAGCTTGCCGCAGTTGAGCTTCGAGCTCTCTGCGCTTCTGCTCCGCCCGGACGCGTTCACGAATGTCGCGAATCACTTCGATGTTGAGCCCGAGGCGCAGGTCTCCAAACGTGCCTTCAGAGACTTCGACGGCTAGCTCGGTCCCGTCAGCCCTGCGATCGACGCGCGCGATGATGCCTTCTGGACGAACGCTGGCACGTGAATCGGGAGCTTCGTCGTCGGACGGTGTTTGGTTGGATGCCGGATGGCGGAACGCAGCCACATTTTGGCCGATGAGTTCATTCGTTGGGCTTCGGTAGAGGCGTGTTGCTGCCTCGTTCACTTCGCGAATAACGCCCGTAGCCGCCTCGTACACGACAATGGCGTCAGGCGAGGCGGAGAACAGCTTGCGATAGCGCTCTTCACTCTTGCGGAGTTCCTCGTGCAGCTCCTGGCGCTCCCGGCCTAGGCGCGACTGATGCTCCGCGCGGCGCACGCGGACTTCGACCTGAGCGATGTCCTCGAACGGCTTGGACAGATAGTCGTGGACCCCAACGTCGACGGCTTCGATCGCGGCCTGCACACTCGGTGAAACGCTGGTAAGAATCACTTCCAAGTTTGGAATAGCTATGAGTAGCTGGCGGGCTAGCTCCACGCCTGACCCATCGGGCAGATCGCGATCAACCAGGGCGACATTGATGGGAGCTTTGACCTTGGCGAGCCGCAACGCTTCCTTGGCTGTGGGTGCGCCGATGACTTCTCGATCTTCGTTGCGTAAGAGTTCGAGCAACAGCTCACGCACGACTGGCTGATCATCCACCACGAGCACGCGGGTGCGCCCTGCGCGTTCAGGTGCGGCAGGCGGAGGTGGCAGCGTTGACGGCAGATCCTCGGACACGTTGGAGAACAACGGCCAAGAAGAGGCAGGCTTCAGCGGCTGAGGTGGTCAAAGTGTGCTGAAAGACAGGAACTTTTACGCAGTCCCTTCAGCCGAAAGGCCGGCAGCGCGGCCCAGCTACGCCTCACCTCGGGGTTTCATAGGCTCTGGCTTTACGTGCCTGTCGCCTAAGGTGTGTTAGGGTGCTCCTTGAGCTTCCTAAAAATCTAGCCAGGGAAACAGAGAGCAATGTCGCAAAGTTACGGATCCGCATATTTAGGCCAAGCCACCGGGCAATCAGCGATCGAGGAGCGAGCACGCTTCATTGTTCGCACTTACAATCATCTTTTTGCGGCTATTGTCCTTTTTGCGGCGCTTGAGTTTGCAGCTTTCCAGCTCAATCTCGCTGCGCCCATTGCCCAAGCGATGATGGCGGCCGGGCCGCTCGTGATGATGGGTGGTTTCGTGCTGGTGAGTTGGCTTGCAAGCCGTGCGGCACATTCTTCACAGTCCAAGGCGGCGCAGTACGCCGCGTTGCTCGCATTCGTTGTTGCTGAGGCAATCATCTTCCTGCCGATCCTGCTGCTTGCGAATAACGTGGCTCCGGGAGCGATTCAGTCGGCGGGGGTGGTCACCATCCTCGGCTTCGGCGGGCTCTCGGCGATTGTCTTCAAGACACGTAAGGATTTTTCATTCCTGGGTGGGATGCTGCGTTGGGGCTTCTTGCTGTCAATCGTGCTCGTGATAGCCGGTGCGATTTTTGGGTTCCAGCTCGGAACGTTCTTCAGTGTCGCCATGATTGGGATGGCGGGTGCAGCGATCCTTTACGACACGTCCAACGTGCTGCACCATTTCCCGACCGATCGTTACGTTGCTGCGGCGCTTCAACTGTTTGCGTCTGTCGCCATGCTGTTTTTCTACGTTCTCCGCTTGATCCTGTCGTTGCAGCGTCGGTAGTGCTTCGCGCGGCTGGAGCGTTACACTCAGCATCCAGGGCAGAAAGAAGTGCGCGATCTTGTCATTAACCCGAAGGTCACAATCCCGGCGTCGGAGTTGTCTTGGACGGCAGTCTGCGCCAGCGGACCGGGGGGCCAAAATGTGAACAAAGTCGCCACCAAGGTTGAGCTCCGTTTCGACCTTGTGGCGACGAGAGTGCTTTCAGTTGAGGTCCAACAGCGGCTCCGGGTGTTGGCCTCCGGGCGCCTCGATGCTGAGGGGCGATTGCGTATCGTCAACCAGTCAGCACGTTCGCAGCCTAGGAATCTTGCGCTAGCTCTCGCTCACTTGGCCGAGCTGGTCCGGCACGCTCTCGTCGTGCCGCGTCGCCGGCGCCCCACCCGCCCCAGCCGGCGCTCGAATGAGGTGCGGCTGGCCGACAAGAAGCGCGCCGGGCAGAAGAAGAGCACCCGGCGTGACGTTGGGGACTAGCCATAAATGCCTCCCAGGGGGAAGGCCTGTGATAAGGTCTGGGGGTGGGGCGCTGGACGCTGCTGAAACCGGAGACGACGCTTAATCGCCATGAATTAACGGCAGAGGAGCGAACCGTCCTGCGTTACCTGCCGGCGGCGGGTGATCTGCCTGACCTTGCCGACCTGAGTGGCATTGAAGTGAGCAGTCTGGATAGCGTCCTCCGAGGCTTAGAAGACCGTGGGGTGGTGGTTGAGGATGCGGTCGAGCTACCGGAAGGCGTAGTGCCTTGGGAAGGGGACGCGATGCCGCTCGGAGCGGTCAGCGTTGCGCCGGAGGCTGAAGCCAGCTCGGAGGAGGCCGAACCGTCGAAGAATGAGCAACACGCAGCCGACTGGCAACGTTGGTACATGCGCGATTTCGCGCCGCTGTCACTGGATGAACGCATCGCCGCGGCTGAACGTGGGCGAGGGAGTGAGCTTTGCGCGTGGTGCTTTGAACCGGAATCTAGGGTGATTGCTGCCTTGCTTGAGAACTCAGAGTTTGGGCCCGCTCATGCGCGCTTGCTCGCTCGCCACCACAGGAATGCCCGCGGGCTTGAGCTGCTCGCACGGCATCGAGGGTTACTTCTGGATCCAGAAGTGCAAAGGCGCTTGCTTCAGAATCCGCAGAGCCCATCGGAAGTTTTGCTGCGCCTGTTAGGAGGCAGGCCCCTCCGCGAGGTGTACAAGCTCAGCGTCAATCACGACTTGCCTGAGCGAAATCGCACACTCATCCGTGCGGAGTTGCGTAAGAAGTTTATTCAGGTTGAGCCCGAGGAAAGAGCAGAGCTCGTGTTGCGAACGGAGGGTCGAGTGCTCCTCTTGCTGACGGGTTGTACGTTCGATGGTCGTACCACGCAGATCCTGTGTTCAAAGAGTCTTGTCTCGACGCTTTTGATTGGAAACCTGGCGCGCTTTAGCGCAACCCCGCCACCGCTGCTCGCCAAGCTGCTTCAGAATCCGGTCGTGAGGCGTCAGCCGCAGCTCCGGACGCTGCTGCTCAAGCACCCGAACCTCCCGAGTGACGCCAAGCGTGGCTCGTAGCGGCAAACCACTATACTGCCTCAGGTTGGGGGGAATCGACACCGGAGCCAAGACTTCGAGATAGGCCTTATCTTTGGCGTGAGCACTGGCCGTAACAGACAGAAGACCATGGCAGCGCCACCCCCCCGCCGCATCGCCAACATGTCCCGCCCTGGAGAGTGCGAAGTCGGGCCGAAGAATCTCAGCGACCTAACGCTCATCCACGATCTCTTGTCCGCCCTGAACGACCCCTATGCACCGAACAATCTGATCGCTGATCTCGTGTTCAGAATCCCTGTGCTTTCGGCGCGCTGCTTGCGGCGGGCCAACCACGCGGCGCGGGTCTTGAAGCGCGATGAAGTGAGCAAGGTTCTCACTAAGATTGGGAATCGAGGTCTGGAGGCTGAGCTATTGCAGCTGCTTGAGGACCTCACCACGCTCAAGGCGGATTTGGACACGGATGCTTGAGGACCTCACCACGCTCAAGGCGGATTTGGACGCGGAGGCAACGTTCTTGAAACACCGCCTACAGATCAGCGCAGGCTGGCGATGAACTGCGGCACTGCGCCCACACCTTTTTCATCGACGACGCGGATGGTTTGACTGCCGATCACGGCGATGTCCGCCTTGCCGCGCAGAAAATCTACATCTTGCTTGGATTGCACGCCGAAACCCACTGCCAGGGGCAGGTCCGTGGCTGCACGGCAGCGCGCGAGGTATTGGTCGAGCTCGTGCGTGAAACTGGTTTCGTTGCCGGTCACTCCCTTGCGGGCGACCGCGTAGATGAAGCCGGAAGCGTGGTCGGAAATGAGCTTCAGCCGTGGGACGTTGGTGTTCGGTGAGTAGATGAAGATGGGGGCGAGCCCTTCGCGTTTCATGGCCTCCAAATAGACGGCTCCTTCCTCCGGGGGCAGGTCAGGAACAATTGCGCCGACAATGCCGATCGCCTTCATCCGCGCCGCGAATTCCGCCACGCCGTACTTCCAAAGGATGTTGTAGTAAGTCATGAACAGGAACGGGATGGGAAAGCGCCGGCTAACGATTTCGGCGAATTCCAGGCACTTTTCCACGGTGGCGCCCTGCTCCAAAGCACTTTGGTTGGCGTGCAGAATAACCGGGCCATCCGCCATGGGCTCAGAAAATGGGATCTGCAGCTCCATCAGCTCGACCCCCGACTCCACCATGGCCTCGACGAGCGCGAGGCTTTGCTCGAAGTTCGGATAGCCGAGCACGATATGTGTCATGAGCAGGATGCCCTTTTTCTCACGTTCCTTTCGGATGTATTCTTCAAGCACGGTACTGCTCCGCTTTGGCAATGATAAATTGCTCCCACTGGGGATCTTTGAAGGCGTCGGCAATCGTGAAAATATCCTTATCGCCACGCCCTGATTGATTGATCAGAATCACGTCGCTCGGGTCAAGACTGCCGGCTTCTTTGAAGGCTTGCGCAAAGGCGTGTGAAGACTCCAGCGCAGGTATCAAGCCCTCACGCCGGATCGTGAGCTTTAATGCTTCCACGACTTCCTGATCGGTGGCCGCTTCAAAGCGTACGCGGCCCGTTGCGTGGAGATGGGACAGGATCGGGGACACGCCTACGTAGTCGAGGCCCGCGGCAACACTGTGCGTTTCATTCATTTGACCCTCAGAATTCTGCAGAAAATAGGTTTTATAGCCCTGTGCCACGCCGATCGTCGCATCCGAGCTCGCCAGGCGCGCGGCGTGCCTTCCCGTTTCAAGGCCTTCACCGCCGGCTTCCACCCCGACGAGCTCCACCGCGGAGTCAGCGAGGAAGCCACTGAAGATCCCCATCGCATTCGAACCCCCGCCGACACACGCATAAACACGGCGCGGCAGCTTTCCCGTGCGTTCCAAAATTTGAGCGCGCGCTTCCTGCCCGATGATGGATTGAAAGTACGTGACCATTTCCGGAAAGGGATGCGGGCCACACGCTGTGCCGAGCACATAGTGGGTTGAATCCATGTTGCCCACCCAATCGCGGAACGCCTCATTGATGGCATCTTTCAACGTGCGGGAACCCTCCTTGACGGAGACAACCTCCGCACCGAGCCGCTCCATCCAGAACACGTTGGGCCGCTGGCGCTCCACGTCGACTTCGCCCATGTAGATCGTGCAATCAAAGCCCAGCTTGGCTGCCATGGTGGCGGTGGCCACACCATGCTGGCCGGCGCCTGTCTCGGCTATCACGCGTTTTTTCCCCATTCTTTGCACTAGCAAGCCTTGCCCCATCACGTTGTTCGCCTTGTGGGCGCCAGTGTGATTCAGATCTTCGCGCTTGATGTAGATTTGGGCGCCACCAAAAAATCGGCTCAAATTTTCAGCGAACGTGAGCGGCGTGGGCCGACACGAGTAGGTCGACATGAGAGCCTGGTACTCCGCCCAGAATGACGGATCGGCTTTGGCCTTTTCGAATTCATCGATCAGTTGTTCAAAGGTGGCGACGAGGATTTCCGGAATGAAAGCTCCGCCAAATTCGGAATAGTAGCCACGGTTTTTCATCGAACGGAGGCCCTTCGGGTGATCGATGACTGAGGCAGAATGAAGATTTTCATGGGTTGGGTTGGATGGCTTGAGAGAAAGTAACGCGATCGGTTCTGCAATAGAGCTCTGAATAAAGCGCCGCCGGCGCATTCGGAAAATCGAGGCTGCGCTGAATCAGGAGCAGCGGGGTGCGCGCTGAAACCCCAAGCTTCAGTCCCCATTTTGCTGGCAGCCGGGTAACGCGAAAGCTCTGTTTCCCGCTTACGGGAGTCAGAAAGAGCCGCTCCTTTACGATTTCAGAAAGCGACGCTTGTCGGAGATCGACGGCTTCGAGCCCTGCAAAAACGCTTGCAGAAAGATAGAAACGCTCCAGCAGCACCGGCTGTTTCTCCAGCTGGCCCATGCGTGAGAATTGGTAAACCATACTCCCCGTTAGGGGATGCTCAGCCTCCGCCGTGAACCGTTTGCGGCGAAGAGGCTCAACCAAATTCACCTGGAGCTTAAGCCCCTGCGCTTTGAAAGCGGCCACGGTTCCAAACGCGGAGAACACATCCACTTCGGGCGGGCTCTGCAACACGAATGTGCCTGAACCCCGACGCCTCTCAATCAGATGTTGCTTCACCAGCGTTTCGGTGGCTTGCCGAACCGTAGGGCGCGCAATTCGGAAGAGGCGGCTCAGCTCTGGCTCTGAGGGAAGCCGTTCGCCCGCAGCATAGCGACCCTGGCGGATCTCAGAAGCCAGTTGCTCTGCAAGCTGCCGATAGAGAGGAAGCGGGGAGCCAGGATTGAGCATTGCTTTGAGAAAGCCAGCTTGGTGCCTACCTGTCAGGTTGTCAAGACAACTTCAGAGGCCAAAGGGAGGACAATGGGGCGAAACCGGCGCAACTTGTCCGTGAGCACTATCTCAAAGTGACACAAGATAGTAAGCATGCTTACTACCTTCCAGGGAACCAAAGGGCAGCTCACGTGGCACGCCTGCGCCGCGGACCCGCAACTGCGCGGCGAGATTAATACGGCTTCGCGCCGCTGTAGTTGCCCGGGGGATCGTAGTTGCAGACCCAGAATTCCCAATTGTTAGAGCCTTGGAAGGGCGAATTCTGGCTACAGCTCGTCACGCCGCAGCCAAGCTTGGTGCTGCCGGCCCAGACAATTTGGGTGTAATGGCCACACTGCTGGTTCGCCGCGCACGTGTTGTCCGCGTAAGAATAATTGGGGCTTTCGCTGGCCCAGGCGTTCACCACATCCTTGGAAGTGATCACATTGTTTCCCGCCCGCGCAAAGATGTTTTCGCCGTACGGACCCTGGCTGTGCATGAAGTGACAGCCATCAGCCCAGCTTTGAGCCACGCCGGATATACCGGGATCCCAGACCAACGGCACCAATGGCACGGCAGGAGTTGGTGTGGCCGCCGCGCGCACTTCATTGTGCGCTGCCGTGATCCCGGCGAGAAGCCCAGGTTCAGGCGCAGCCCCTGGCGTAGAACCGCCCTGTGCCGAAAGCGTGCCGCCCGTTGACGTGGCGCCTCCACTCGAAGAGCCTGCGGATTTCGCACCTCCGCTAGGCGAGCCACCTAGGTTAGAATGGCCTCCGCTACCAACCGCAGCAGACGGCCCCGACGTCCCGTCGTCGCTCGAACAAGCTACGAGCCAGGACAAGCCTACCAAGGAAGCCGCTGCCAATTGGCGTTGTGAAAGACCCATGGGCCAGAGAATAACCTGGGTCAGCGCTGAACGCGACCGGAGCCATCGCCGCCCATCAACTTCTCCACTTCGTCGCGCTTCACATAGTTGTAATCGCCGACGATCGTGTGTTTGAGGCAGCTGTTCGCCACTGCAAAGTTGATCGCGCGTTCGGGTGGATCTCCTTGCACGAGGGCAAAGATCAGCCCTGCGCCGAAGGAATCCCCGCCGCCGACCCGATCGATCACAGTGATGTGGTACTTCGCGCTGAAGTAGGCCTTTTTGCCGGTGTAGAGCATTGCGCTCCAGCCGTTCTCAGAGGCCGAATAGCTTTCTCGCAGGGTGATCGCTACGCCTTTGAAACCGAAGCGCACGCACAGCTGCTCCGCCACGCTCTCGTAGCGCGCGTGGTCCAACTCACCGGACGTAACGTCCGTGCTACCAGCTTTGATGCCGAAGACATCATCGGCGTCCTCTTCGTTGGCGATGCAATAATCCACGTTCGGCATGAGCTCGCTCATCACGCGTTGAGCACTCTCTCGGCTCCAAAGCTTCTTCCGGTAATTGAGGTCGCAGCTCGTCGGTATACCGAGCCGTTTGGCGGATTCGAGCGCCTGACGGCACGCTACTTGGCAACGTTCGGAAAGCGCAGGGGTGATTCCGGTGAAGTGAAACCAGGAGGCATTTTCGAGAAGCTTCGGCCAATCGAGCGATTCGGGAACGATTTCTGCAATCGAGCTGTGTTCGCGATCGTAAAGCACGGTTGAGCCGCGTTGGGAGGCCCCCTTTTCCACAAAGTAGGTGCCGACGCGCTTGCCGCTGCGTTGAATCTGTTGGGTGTCGACGCCTAGGCCACGCAGCTGATTGATGCAGAGCTGAGCAAGGTCGTTATCTGGTAGTGCTGTTACGAAACGCGCAGGCTGGCCGAGTTGAGCGAGCGCCGCGGCCACGTTGGCTTCGGCACCGCCAAACGTCACGTCTAACGAGTTGATTTGAAGTAGACGGAGGTGTCCGGGTGGGCTGAGGCGCAGCATGACTTCGCCAAAGGTAACGACGGGTTTCATTCGAAGGTGGGCCTTTCAAGTCCGAGAAAAGTGGAACGGGCTTAGCACGGTTCTGAGCCGAATTTGGCCTATAATTGCCGGCGTCGGGGCCGCTAGTGGTCGGCCACTCTGGGGTGCGGTACACCCCAGCCGATGATGCGCTTTGAAGTCGACCCTGCCGCCCAGCCCTTGAGAATGCCCTGGAAGAAAGGGATCGCGGTCGGGCGCGCGTATGAGCTGCTCCGCGAAGATTTGCTAGGCCATTTGGGAAAAGCGCAAGCCGAAATCGGGTTCAGCTATTGTCGTTTCCACGGCTTATTTCACGATGATATGGCCGTGGTCCACCGTAAGCCGGATGGGACACTCGTCTACCAGTGGCATCAAGTGGACAAGGTGTTGGATGCCTTGTTGCGGCTTGGCTTAAAGCCATTCGTTGAGCTCAATCCGATGCCGAGTGCGCTCGCCTCCGGCGCACAGACGATGTTCTTCTACAAGATGAATGTCACCCCGCCCAAGGATTACAAGGAATGGGAGGATTTTGTGTACGCGTTTGCCGCCCATTGCGCGGCTCGCTATGGCATCCAAGAGGTGCGCTCTTGGTACTTCGAGGTCTGGAATGAGCCTAATCTCGGGGGATTCTGGTCTGGAACGCAGGCGGAATACTTTGAGCTGTATCGAGCTTCGGCCTACGGCGTGAGGCGTGTGGACCCAGCGCTGCGCATTGGTGGCCCCGCGACCAGTAAGGCGTCTTGGATCACGGACTTCATCGACTATTGCAGCAAGAACGAAGTGCCCGTCGACTTCGTCTCGACTCATCTCTATCCCCAAGATGAGTACGTCGAGTTCCCTGAGCCCGGCACCAGCCCGCATGCGCCTGGCAGCTTCTTCAAGCACACCGTGCGCAAAGCCCAGGTTGAAGTGGAAGCGTCCGTTTATCCGGAGCTGGAAGTGCATTGGACGGAGTGGAACGCGATGTCTGCGGATGCCGGAACTTCCGTGCAGTGGCTGGATAACCCTACTAACGACAATCTCTTCGCCGCGTCGTTCATCGTGGAGAATTGTCTGGCGCTGGATGATGCTGCCGATTCCTTCTTCTTCTGGGTGGTGAGTGATGTGTTTGAAGAAGCGGGATTCCCACTCAGCCCATTTTCCTGCACCTATGGGCTGCTGACGGTGCATGGCATTCCCAAGGCCTCTTACAACGCGTTTCGATTGCTGAGTCGGTTGCGCGGGGATCGGATGGAAGTCGCGCGCGACGGAGCGGGGCTCGCCAAAGGTCACACTCTTTTTGCGACACGTGAGGCTGAGTCCACCCATCTCATCGCCGCTAATCATCGCCCGCTTGAGGTGGCCGAACAGCCCGAGCTGAGGCATCAGGTGAGCGTTCCTGCGCATGGGGCGAGCGAGCATCTGGTGGTTCTGGAAAGGATCCGCGTCGGAGCCGGAAGTGCTTGGGAAACCTGGGTGCGGATGGGGCGGCCGCAAGAGTTGTCTTCGGCGCAGGAACGCCTGTTACGGCAGCACGCCGAACCGGAGATGCTTTGCCTACGAGTTCCGGCGAACGACGGAATGGTGGCGTTTGAGATTCAAGCGGGCCCGAATGAAGTTGTTTACGCGGAAATCCGGGCACTCGGAGCGAGCAGTGTGGGGAAGGGCTCGGCGGCGTCCGAGAGCGCGCTTTGGGATAAGCTGATGGGCGAGAAGAGCCGGTAGGCGAAGGCTATTCGGCTTTCAACGCCAACACTGGATTGATGCGCGCCGCGCGTTGTGCGGGCATGATTCCAGCAAAGAGTCCGGCAACCGTGAGGAGCGCCACCGCAATCAAGGCGACCTTGAAATCCACCGTCGGGGCAGAGAATGCCTCCGAAGAATCACCAATCAGCCGTCCGGCAATCTCCAACACCGCCACGGCGCAAACCAGCCCCGCGTAGCCGGCCACGGCGGTCAACGTGAGCGCTTCCTGGACGACCAACGAAATAATAGAAAAGGGAGTGGCTCCAAGAGCCTTGCGGATCCCAAACTCGCGCGTGCGCTCGCGAACAGTAATGAGCATGATGTTGCTCACACCCAGCATTCCCGCACACAGCGTGACTGTCCCGACAAACCAGATAAAAAAGCTGATCCCGAGAAAGAGATTGTTCACGCGGGTGAAATCTTCTGCCGAGTTATACGAGCCGAGGCCCTGGTCATCCTCGGGAGAGATGTGATGCATGCGAGCTAGGAGCCGGCGTGCTTTTTGTTCCACCTCCTTCGCGTTGGCGTCAGCTTTTAGAGCCATGGCGAACCAACCCACTCGATTCACTTGGTTGAACGCGTACTGAAACGTGGAAAATGGGAGATAGATGGTGGACTTGAGCTGCTCGGCTTGTTCCCCACCGGCATCGCGCTTGAAAGTGCCGACCACCATGAAATACACCGACTTGATCTTGATGTACTGGCGCAACGGGGGCGTATTCCCAAACAAGATCCGCTGCACATCGGTCCCGATGATCGCGATCTTGCGCTTCTCCGCCAAATCGAGCTCATTGATGAAACGCCCGCTGGTGAGTGAAATGCCTTCGACGCTACGCACGGCCGGGTAATCGCCCATGATCGTAAAATTCCCAGTCTTCTCCTTGAAGTTCACGTTGGCGCCGTCTCGATAGCCGCCGAGCTGAATGCGAGGTGCCAACTGCTCGATCTCGGGTAGCTCGCGCTGGAGTCGCGCAATATCTGCGGTCTCAAAGCGCACGCGCCGCCCAGCTTGAAAGCCGTGGTACGCCAGGCGAGTGCGTTGCGCCCACACGAAGACGGCGTTGTTCGCGAACCCGAGCAAGTTCTTCTTAACGCCCCCTTCGAGCCCGGTGCCGAAGCCGAGCATGATGACGAGCATGAAAAGCCCCCAAAATACGCCACTTGCCGTCATCAGCGTGCGCAGCCGGTTGCGCCGGAGCGTCTGCCAAACTTCTCCCCATTTGTCGCGATCGAACATGGCTCAGCCGTCCCTCAAGGCTACGATCGGGTTGATCTTCGCGGCGTTTCTAGCAGGGAAGAAGCCAGCGAGCGCTCCCGCCAGGATAACGATGGCGGTCGCGATCAGCGCCACTTGAAGGTTCACTTCAGGTTCCCTCAAATACTTGTTGTCCGGCAGGGTGCGATTCACCAGTTCCACAAGACCTACGGCGCACACCAACCCCAGATAGCCCGAGAGGGAGGTGATGAGCAGCGCCTCCTTCATGATCATTGCGACGATGCCACTCGGTGCGGCCCCCAGCGCCTTTCGAACGCCGATCTCTTTGGTGCGCTCTTTCACCGAAATGAGCATGATGTTACTCACGCCCACGAGGCCTGCGAACAGGGTTCCAATCCCGACGAGCCACACGAAGAGCTGCAGCCAATCGAAAATATCTGCGATTTTTCGGTATGTTTCCAAGTTATTCGTAACGGCAAGTGCGCGATCATCTTCAGGCGAGATGGCGTGTTTTTCGCGCAGCAGGGTCTTCACCGTTTGTTCCACGCGCTGACTTGCGCCGAGCTCTGTGGTGTTAACCGTGAACGAAAGAGCGTGCAGGCGTTCGCCACCGCTGTAGACGAGCTGGGCGGTGCTGATAGGAAGAAAAATCGTCGCGATCTCGCCTTGTTGGCCAGGGCGCGTGTAAACTCCTACAACTTGATAGTAAGCTCCCCGCACGTTGATGAATTTGCCGATAGGATTGGCCGCGTCGAACAGAAACTTGGCAACATCAGCACCAATCACAGCAATTTTCTTGCGGTCGGCGACATCCTCGTCGTTTACAAATCGCCCGAGCACCATCTGGGTTTTCTCTAGGAACTGGTGATCAGGGTGCACACCACGGATGTCGAAGCGCGCTGAGCGCTTTTGATAACTCACCGCGAATTCTCCCCAAAGGTGAAAGCGGCCACTGATGTGGTCGATTTCCGGCACTTCCCGCTTGAGCAGGCTGAAATCGGCATTTGTCAGGCGGATGTCACGCCCTGGGCCGCGGCCCAAGAAGGGCAGGCTGGTCTTTCTCGGGCGGATGAAGATCGAGTTGATGGCGTCGTCGCGGAAGTCATACAGCGCTGCGTTTCTAAGCCCTGTGCCGGCCGCGAGCAAAATCACCAGCATGAAGATGCCCCAAGCGACGCTGAGCGCGGTGAGTATTGTACGGAGCTTGTTGTGGCGTACCGTATCTAGGATCTCTTGCCAGCTATCCCAAGACATCGCAAGGTTTCCCTAGTTGTCGACGCGACCGTCTTTGAGGCGTATCAGACGGTCGGTGCGGTTGGCGATGTCAGTTTCGTGAGTCACGAGCACGATCGTGATCCCTTGTTGGTTGACCTCACGCAAGAGATCCATCAATTGATAGGAGGTTTCGGTGTCGAGCGCACCGGTTGGCTCATCCGCAAGAATCAGCTTGGGAGTTCCAACCAGGGCCCGCGCGATGGCCACGCGTTGCTGTTGCCCGCCGGAAAGCTCGGAGGGCAGGTGATTGACGCGGTGAGTTAAGCCCACGCGCTCAAGGAAATCGCGCGCCAGCTGCATGCGTTTTTTGCGTGGCACTCCTTGGTAGTAAAGGGGAAGTGCAACATTTTCGAGCGCAGTCTTGAAGGGCAAAAGATTGAAGGATTGAAACACAAAGCCGAGAAAACGATTCCTGTATTGCGCAGCCTGCCGCTCGTTCAGCGCTTTCACCAGCTTGTCGTCGAGGAGGTATTCGCCGGAGTCGTAGTCGTCCAAGATCCCAAGGACGTTAAGTAGTGTAGACTTACCCGAGCCCGATGAGCCCATGATCGAAACGAACTCGCCACTCTCAACCGTGAGCTCAATATCCTTCAGCACGTGAAGCGCATGATCGCCCATATTGTAGCTCTTGTTGAGCTTCTTGAGCCGGATCATGGCACCTTGGTAGTAGAGAGCGAGGCTTGCGCCAAGTGCTGGCAAGCGGACGGGGTAGGTGAGGCGCACCCGAGTGCAGCGATCGGGCCGTTCGAGGCGTTCCCAGGGCAGTTCCGTCGCTCATGGCTCCGAGAGCTGGGACTGGCGAGGTCGGAGCTAGGTGACGCTCGGGCGCTTTCTGCGTAGTGTTTAGGTTCGGCTTCGCCCAGGGAAGCCACCACCTCAAGCTATGCCGATCCCGAGTGTCCAGCGTCCTTTGCCCGTCGATCATTCGCGAGTGCTCCGCCGCTTCAGGCGCGGGCGTGTGCGACCGTTGGGCGTTGTGTGGTTTGGTATCAGTGATTTTTGGGGTCATCTTCGGCATTTTCTCGCGAGCGCGATCGCCACTGAAGACGTGGATTCGCGCGACTGGATGTGGGCTGATAGCCCGGAACGCCTCTGCGCGCGCGTCGCTCAATTGCTCGGGAGTCCAGGCGAAGGCGACTCTTTGGTCGAGCGCCTCGATCGTGATTTGTGGATAGATTACGTCGCGGATACCGGCGACGATTGCTCGGTGAGCGAGGCTGTCGCTCGGCTGATCTTTGCCGACTACGAGCTGCCCGATCCCGAAAACGCCGGCGCCTATTTGCTGGCACCGCGTGGGGATATTCTCATGTTTGGCGGGGACACCGCCTACCCCGTGGCCACGGTCGACGAGATCAATAATCGAGTGATTGTGCCATTCAACCGCGTGCTTCAGGCGGTCGACGACGGCAAAGCCCGCGTGCTCTTGGGGATCCCGGGCAACCACGATTGGTACGATGGACTCGATGGGTTCGCGCGCATGTTTCGGCGGCGTTCCGACGAAGACGCGGCCGCGGTGAGGCCTTCGGTTCTCAAGATCGAGAGGCCCCCGTTGGGTGTGGCAACTGATTGGGCGCGTGAATTCGTGCGTGGGGGGCAGGTCGAAAAACCGAAGGCCCTCGTTCTCATCGGATATGAGGCAGTGCAACGGGCGAGCTATTTTGCCCTGCCGCTCACTCCCGAGCTGCATTGGTTCGCGGTCGACCGTCAGCTAAAACACATCGATTTCAGGCAACGCAGGTTCTTTGCGGATGTTGGGTCCCGCATGCATCAGTCAGCAGCGCTTCTCATGTTGCCGGATCCAGTGCGCGCTTTTGGCAGGCCGAGTCCGACGGGGACAGGCATGCTCCAAGCGCTCCCGCTTGATCCGAGCCAGGATCGGTGCTTGGTGCTCTCCGGTGATATTCACCACTATGAACGCTGGCAGGAGGGTGAGAGTC
>CAZSUA010000015.1:0-32481 GCA_964609655.1 uncultured Polyangiaceae bacterium
GCGATGGGTGGCACCTCCACAGGCGGCTCCTCCACAGGCGGCGCGGCGATGGGCGGCTCCTCGACAGGTGGCGTTACAGGGACGATCGCCCTCAACAGTGGCCTCATCGGCTACTGGAAGCTGGATGAAGCCAGTACGGCCGGCATGGTCATGGACTCTTCAGGAATGAATAATCACGGCACGTACAGCAACCCCACGCCGACCCGAAGCGCCGCAGTACCGACCGCACTCGCCGGCCCCGGCGCAGCGTGCCTGACCTTCAACGGCACGAACAATCAGGTTATTTTACCGGCCGTTAGCGCTTACGCAACATGGACGGCAGCAACCAGCTACTCGATTTCCGTGTGGGTATCGGTTGCTACATTCAAAGGCTGGGTCGGGATTGTCGCGAACGAAAGCGGCCCCAGCTACTGCGGTCTCTATGTGAGCGACGCTAGCAAGTTCGCCTATGAGGCGAACGAAACAACGGCCGGCTCCGTCGCCGCGTCGACACAGATGAACGTCTGGCATCACGTCGTGATCGTGCAAGATGCGTCCAACAATTTACAACGCCTGTACGTTGACGGCGTTGCAAGTGCCAATGCTCGCCAGGCTCAGGACTGTTCGAACACCTCCCTAAGCCCGTTCCGCCTCGGCAGTCCGGATGGTGTAGATGGGTACTTCAGCGGCAGTATCGACGATGTTCGGTTCTACAACCGCGCGCTCAATCAAGCTGAAATCAACGCGCTTGCTAGTGGGCAGCAGTAGCGGCCCCGGCGAGACACGTGGGGGCTCTCACGCCAGATTAACGGGGGCCTTGTTGAACTTCGCCTCGCCAACGGTTGTGACATTCACGCCCATCACATTCGCCAAGCTGACGAAAAGGTCGTTGAGTGCCACATTTCCGGCCGAGATGCTGCGTCCGGTCTGAATCTTGCCGCCGCCCTTTCCAACGACAAACCCAACGAACGGATTGCCCATATGGTAGCGACCGTCAGACATGTTGGAGATCGCCAGCACCACTGAATTATCCAACATGGTGCCCGTCCCCTCCGGGGTATTCTTCAGCTTCTGGAGCAGGGTACCCATGACCTGAGAGAAAACCCAGGATTGCACCACGTCGAATTCCGGATCCGGGTCGTGTTGCATGTTGTGATGGGTGCGAGCGGAGTTGACTCCAGGTATAAACGTGAGGCTCTCGGTATCGTCGCCGGCGCCAAACCACTGCAAGGTAGCGACGCGGGTGAGATCGCAGTTCACCGCTTGAAACGCAAGCTCGTTCATGGCGGCGGTCACCGTGGGCACGTCGGAGCCGCTTCCGATCGTGGGGGATGCACAGCCGGCGCTTGGCATGGAGACTGTGCCCATGCCACCCCCAACCATCGGTAGGCGCTTTTCCAACTCGCGAATACTCGTGAGGTGCAGATCGAGCTTCTGTTGCTCAGCGCTGCCCGTCATGGTCTTGATGGCCTGAACTTCACGGGTGAATTGGTCGAGTGAACTCTGGCGAAGCGCGCGCAAACGCTCTGCAGCCGCCGCGGCCTGAGTATCGCCCGGGGTGGGTGTGCCTGTGCCCGCGCTCGGGATGCCACCGCCGAAAAGCCTGGTGAACACCACCGAAGGGTCTGAAACAGCGATGAGCGGGCTGCCCGCACGGAAACACCACTGTTGATCTCCTGCGAGAACTCCTAGTTGCAGTGAAGCGAAGCGTGTCTGGCTGCCGACAGCTTGAGCGACGATTTGGTCGATAGAGTTGGCGTCCGAAGGGACGAATCCGCTTTCTTCACCCTGGCCGCGCGAGTCCCCGGTGAGAACACTCTGCGGCACGTGGCCGTTGTCAGGCGTCATCGCGAGATTACCGATCCCGTTGACGAATAACATATCTGACTGCAGAGGCGCGAGCCCCGAGAGCACTCCATTGAAGTCGAAGTTCAGCGGCTTCAGGCTGAGCGCACTCGACTCGTAGTCCACGGGTGAGCCCGCTGGCATCCGTACGCCGCCGGGGAACGTCATGACAATAAAACGGAGAGGCGAAGCTGCGCCCGCTTCGTGGAGCGTGTCACGGAACACCGGCACGGCGAGAAACGCACTTGCGCCCAATTGAAACAGTAGCTCACGCCGACGAAAAAGTGCTTTGGACATTGATATTTTCCTCATGGCAACTGCGTCCGCACGAAAAAGCTGTCTGTCTTCGCGAGAGAAACCACCAGCTCTCGCACATCCAGCTGCCCTTGACCGAGCTGGGCAACGATCGACTTCACCACCTCCTGTTCACCTTGCCCCTCGAGCCTCCCAAACGTCCAACGATAGGCTTGAAGACCCGCGCAATTAGCAGCGATTCCGCTCGTCGAAAGCTTGCTTGCAAGCTCGACACCTCCCGAGAAAGGTCCATCGACGTCCGTTCCTGTCAGGTTTCCGGCGGAGTCGACTGGACGGCCATTTTCCTCGGTCCTGAAGTGTCCGATCGCGTCGTAGCCCTCCAATCCAAAACCAACGCCATCTATGAGCGCGTGGCAACCCGCGCACATGGGGTCCGACGAATGTCGTGCAAAGCGTTCACGCGTCGTTAAGGTTGGATCTGGCGGCGGTACGGTCACTTTGAGCGTGGGGGGTGGAGGTATCAGCGACTGACACAAGAGCTGCTCGCGGACGAACTTTCCACGCCGAATCGGAGCAGAATCGCCGGGCTTCGCATGGCTCGCGAGTACGGAGGCCTGGGTGAGAAACCCCATTCTCTCCTTCGAATTCAGGGTCTGTCGAGACAGTGCTGCGCCGTTACCGGGATCCGGCATGCCGTATAAGGTCGCTAATTCCGTGTTGACGAAGGAAAACGGAGCGGTGAACAAGGTTGCAAGCTTCGCGTCCCCATCCCACAACACCGAGTCGATGAACGTATCGGATTCAGCGCCCATTGCCGAGCGCAGGCTTCGCGAATACGTTGGGTAAAGGACCGGATCTTTGGTCAAGTCGGTGAGCTTAGGGAGCTCAAGCCACTGAGTCAGCAGGCTTCGCAGCTGAACTCTTGCTCGGGGTTGAGCGAGCAGTCGCCGGGCGTGCGCTTCAATCTGGGCTGGAGTGGCCAGCGCATTCGCAGCAGCTGCGGCCGTAAGCTCCGTGTCGGGGGGCCCACCAGCGAAAAGGTACGAAACCTCGGTTGCGATTTCGTACGGGGTGAGCGCCCGGCGGTCCCCGGTCATTGGGGTACCCAACTCAAATCGGTAGAGACTCTGCGGAGAATACAGCATCGTTTCGAGCGCATGCCGAATGCCGTCCGCGTACGTCGCACCATTGGCCCCTAACGTGTAAAGCGCCAAATACTCGCTACTTTCGCTAGCCGTGAGCGGCCTCCGAAACGCTTGAGCGCCAAACGTCTGTACGAAAGTGCTCGCGCATTCGCCCTCTACTGCAGGCGGCGAGCAAGGCGCTAGGCTTGCAATATCGGCTTCCTTGGCCACACGCACCGCGATGGTTTGATACTGCTCAAGGAGTGTGGGAGCTACGGTGAGCGCTGAGCTGAAGTTGTTGTAACCCTCGCTCCGAGTCTCCGGTACGAGCGGGTCGCTCGGCGGCGCGCTGAGCTTCAACAGATCCTGCACCGTATTTCGGTACTCTGCGTTGGTGAGTCGGCGCAGAACCGTTGGCCCGGGGGTGGCAGGAACAAGCGGCAGCCCGTTGGGTCCCACACCGGGACCTGGAACGGTGGGGACACCGCTCGGGTTCGAGCTCACTGAGCCCGGAGGGACAAGCGGGCTGCCATCCGGGGTCGTTGCGCCTGGGCTGGTCGCCGCGGGGCTTGCTCCCTTGTGCGGAGGAGCACCTGAATTCAGGTTTGCGGTGCAAGAAAGACAGAGTGCAAGAAACGCTGGGAGCGCCAACGCACCTGGAAAATTATAGCTTCGGCAGTATTCCGAGATCTGCACGCTGAGACTTGCCTTCATAGGGTGAAGAGTGGAGCCACCCACCCATATGGGCCTTACGATGATGACCTGGAGCCGTGAACCGCCCGGATCGCCGGATCCCCCCCCACGCCGCACTTTCAGTGCTCGGCAATGCATGTCGTGAGGTACTTCCATGACTGCGCCAGCGAATCAAACGGATCCGCTGGGCAAATGTCCTGTTCGACGATGTACCAAGTGCAGCCGCTAACTTCGGCGGCGCGCACGATCGCTGGCCAGTTTAAGTTGCCGTTACCGATCTCGGTCATCGTGGGCTTGTTGTCGTCGCCGATCTTGTAGTCTTTGAGGTGCAAGAGTGGCAATCGTCCGTGCAGGCGTTGGCACCACTCGACCGGATCGCCTCCCCCAGTCTGCACCCAGTACGTATCGGGCTCGCCTTGCAGGTTTTTCGCATCAGAGAGATCGTAGAGCCACTGCAGCACAGTCTTGCCGGCAATCTTACGAAATTCGATGGCATGGTTGTGATAGGAGAGACGCATGCCCGCACGTCGGAGCACGTCGCCTGAGCGGTCGAGGGATTCCGCGAGGCGCTTGATGTCGTCCAAGGTTGCCAGCGGTGCGTGCGGATAGGGATAGGCCGTGTCGGTGCAACCGAGTGTGCCCAAACGCTCGACGACGGCTTCGGGTGATTCGCAGATTAACGCTCCGTCTTCGTGAGTGGCACAGATACGGATGCCCTCTGCATCTGCGAGGTGTCTAATTTCTTCGGGCGGTATCGGGCCGACGCCTGAAACTTGCACGGCACCGTAGCCGATCGCTTTGACCTGCTTGAGGCTGAGCGCGAGGTCGGCCGCCGTTTTGCAGTGATCGCGCAGGGTGTAGAGCTGAACGGCGAGACTGGAGGTTTTCACTTCTTCAAGCTACCACTCTGCTGGCGTTCGGGAAGCCTCCCCTCGCTCGGAACACGCGCTGTCGCAGTGGGAACAGGCAAGGGAGTTGTTCTCGGCGTGGAGAGCCCGTAGCCTGCGCCCCATGCGAACTTCGGTGTGGCTCCTCGCAGGTCTCTTCATGGCGTGCGGCAACATGGGGTGCGGCAACGAAGAAAAGCAACGCGCCAAGCTGGCTGAGGTCGAGAAAGCTGCGGAGGCGAAGGTCGCTCAGGTCGAGCTTCAGGCGCGCAACAAGGCAGCTGATGCTCAGAAGGAGTTCGACGCGCTGAAGGCGGAACTCGACCAAACCAAGGCCAAGCTCGCGGAGTCAGAGAAGGCTCAAGCGGATTTCGAAGAGCTGGGCAAGCAAGCCGAGGCTGCGCTTGGTAAGGCGCGCGAAGCGTTCAAGGCTGAAGGGCGTGTCAAGCTCGCCGATCTGAACAAAGATTTGACCCAAGTATCGAAGGCGCTCACGAAACTTCCGGCTGCGAAAAAGGCGGAGCTCAACAAGATTTTCCAGAAGATCCCGCCCCAACAGAAAGCGATCGCCAAAGACATCGCGGCCTACGGTACGGCCACGCTCGACACGCTGAGTGCCACGAGATCCACACTCGAAAAGGATCTGGCGCTCATGCGAGCTAACGTGGCGCTGGCGAAAGCCAAAGTGAAGTAAGTCGCTTACAGGCCACGCTCGACGCTGACGCGACCGAATAGTACCACTTGGCTGTTCGACTAGCACAAGAACGACAGCCTAAAGATTGCGAGGTCACAGGCATTTCGGAGTGGCCCGGCTCCTCGTAAGCTGCCAGCTTCGCTGCAGGAGTTTCCATCATGACCCACGCCGCACAACAACTCTTGTCTCCCACCACTAGCGCCGGAATGCCACTCACAGATAGCGAACAGAAGCACTTCGTTGAGCATGGCTACCACATCTTGCCTTCATTTATCGGGGCAGAGCTTCGCGAGAAGCTAAAGACCGAAGTTGATGAATTCCTGAGTGACCAAGCAGCGCCGCTGGATCCCTATGGGCCCGCGGAAAACATCAAGAAGCTTCAACTCGAATACCCTGAGCATGGTCTTTTGCTGACCGAACCTCGCCTGATGGCAATCATTTCTCAGCTGATGGGCAACACCGAGTTCTCGTTTCACCATCTGCACACGGCTAAGCATACGGCCGGCTTTCCAGCGGCGAATTGGCATCATGATTACGAGCAATACCCCCAATCCAATCGCTCACACTTGATGCTGCACGTCTTCTTTTATCTCAACGGGCTTGATGGCACCATCGGCGATCTCTTGCTCCTCCCTGGTACCCAGAAGCGCATCCTGGCGCGCGACGCACTTGAGTTTTGCGGCACCGAAACGCTTCCGGGCACCGTCGTCATCGACGATGTTCCCCCCGGCACAGCCATCATCGTGAACTCTGCGGTGGTGCACGCCCGTCGCTCGAAGCCCGGTGGCGAAGGTCACCCTCGGTATTTCATCGATTCATCGTACTGCCAGGCGGGAGTGAAGTGGCCTTCGTACTCCACTCTTCACCCACGCCTGATGCGACGAGCCAAGGAGCTGGGGCTTGGACGCGCCGGCGCTTATGACTTCGTGTTCAATGCGGACAACTTCTTCGAAGAAGCGCCCGCGCGGGCGCAACTCCAGGCGCTCAACGTTGGCAGCTTGATTCTGCAGCTTCCCGGGCAACGAGAAGTGGGCTAAGCCTGCCAGGTCGCCTTCACAGCGGAGCCTCCGATGCATCCGAACAAGATCCTGCTCACCGGCGCCACCGGCAAGGTGGGCCGCCATTTCGTCGAGCGCTTTCTGCAAAGTGAGGCTCACCAAAACTGGACCCTCCGGGCGTTGGTGCATGAGCGCCCACCGCCCACGCACCCCCGAATTGAGAGCGTGAAGGGCAGTATCTCGGATCGTTCAGTCGTTGAACAAGCCATGGCCGGCGTGACACACGTGCTCCACCTCGCCACCTGCAAGGAAACGCCCGAAGACGTGATGGACGTCACCGTGAAGGGCCTATTTTGGCTGCTTGAAGCGGCGAGAGCCTCCACGACATTTCAGCAATTCATCCTCATCGGCGGCGACGCAGCACTCGGCCATTTCGTCTACCCGCACCCAGTGCCGGTCACCGAAGCACAGAAATGGAGCGCCTATCCTGGCTGCTATGCGCTTTCGAAGGTGCTTGAGGAGTGCATGCTCGAGCAATACTACGTGCAATACAACCTAAATGGCTGCTGCCTGCGCGCTCCGTGGATCATGGAGAAGGACGACTTCAAGTACACGCTTTCATTCGGAGAGGATGTGTTCGGGGGCCCAAGCTGGCGGGAGCTCGTCAGTCCCGAACACGCTGCTGACTACCAGCGTCGCGGAGTGGTGCCGGTCATGCTGGACCCGAGTGGTGAACCCATCCAACGCAATTTCGTTCACGTGAACGACCTTGTGGAAGCGATCTTGCTAGCTCTTGATCACCCGGGAATTCGCCAACAATGCGTGAACATATCGATGGATGAGCCGGTGCACTACGGGCGCGTCGCCGAGCACTTAAAGAAAACGCGGGGCCTTGCTTCGGTGGACATCTCCACTGGTTATCATTCTACGTGGCTCGACAATACCAAGGCTAAGTTTCTCCTCGGCTGGCGACCTCGCTATGATTTGACGCGCTTGATCGACGAGGCCTACGGCTATGCACGCTCGCCCGACGATCCGCGAAAAATCTGGTATCCGGGCTGAGATCGGCGGTGCGGGCGCTGTACTGCTCATGCCGGTCGGCGGGCTTGACTGAGCGGCCTCGCTGTGTCATACATTTTGTATGACGCTCCGCCTCAATGCACGCGTCGATCCCGAGCTGGCTCGGAAAGTGAAATACCTTGAGGAGCGTACTGGGAGCTCAACCACTGAAGTGCTCAAAGCGTCCCTTGAGGCGTACTATGCCCGTGTTCTTGAGAACGAGTCGCCCGCTCTGCTCCTCAAAGACTTCGTGGGCTGCGCGGAAGGGCCAAGCGGTCTTTCCAGCAGCTACAAGACCCAGCTCACAGACTCGCTGGCGCGAAAGACCGCACCGAAGGCCAGAAAGCCTCGCCGATGATTCTCACCGACACAGGCTTTTGGCTAGCCCTAGCCAACACTAAGGATAAACACCACCAAGCTTCCAAGGCAGCCCTGGCGGCGGCGCGCGAGCCGTTAGTCACGACCTGGCCCGTTCTCACCGAGACGTGCCATCTCCTCGTGGCGCGGGTGGATCCCGATGCGGCCAGGAAATTCATGGCGCACGCGCAGCGCGGAAGTTTTTCGGTGTTTGATCTGGGGGTCAGCGATTTTGAGCGAATCGCCGAGCTCATGCACAAATATCGCGATTTACCCATGGACCTTGCAGATGCTTCGCTCGTGATCTGCGCCGAGTCCTTGAACTCCGGTCGTATCTTCTCTACGGATACACGCGACTTCGCGGCCTATCGTTGGAAAAACAGAAAGCCGTTCCAGAATCTTCTGAAATTCGAGTGAGCTGTTATGCGAGCGAAATTGGACTACCGCTGTTCAGGTTCGCGTCGCCAATAGAGCTTTGATTGATCCCAAAAACTTCTAGGATGCTGCGCAACCCCAAGTTATTCGGCTGGCCCTGGTAGTCGATCTCGCGACCCGGGCGAACTTTGCCTGAAGCTTTGCCCGCTGTCATGCACAGGATGTTCTCGTGCGAGTGCTGCTCGGCATTGCTGAGCTCGGAGATCATGAGCACCAGCGTGTTGTCGAGCACGGTTCCATTGCCCTCGCTGGTGTTCTTCAACCGAGTCACAAACTTTGCCATCTGACCCATGATGTATGCCGTTGCAGGATTCAGAATCGACCAATTGGCGGTAAACAACGTGGCCAAGCTTCCGCCCTCGTTGGCGAACACGGCGTCGACGAAGCGATTGGATTCCTCGATGATGGCAGTCTGCAAGTTGGTGTCGTAGGTCGGGAAGAATGCGGGATCTTTCTTCACGGCGGGCAGGGTGCTGATGCTGGTCCACTGCGTCACAAACCCGCGCAGCCAGGTTGGCGTGCGGTTCGACTTAAAAAGCCTCCTTGCTTGAGCTTCGCGCTGGTCCGCCGTGGTGAGCTGGTTGCCGTTGGCCGCCGCCATCAGATCGGGGTCCGGCATCGTACCCGTTACAAGATACGAAATCTGAGTCGCCAATTCATGCGCAGTGAGTAGGCGCGCAACTCCGGTACCGGCGCCCATTTCGGTTTTGTAAAGGAAGTACGGCGACTGCAGCAGCGTCTCAGCCACGGCCCCAATACCCTCTGCGTAGCTGGTACGGCCGCGCTCATCCTGGAAGATCTTCGAGTACGCCGTGACTTCCTCAGCAACGAGGGGCCGACGAAACGCGTTCGCCCCGAAACTCGTGATGAATGACTCTGCACACGTGACTTCTGCCGCTGCATCCGAACCAGCGCAAGGTGCGAGGGTGGCCGCGTTGGCTGACACTTGCGCCGCTAGCTTTGCGGCAGCCGTACTGTATTGCTCCGCCACAACCAACGGAACCGTGAGCGCGGCAGCGACGTTCCTGTAACCCAAGTTGCGCGCGTCGGGTTGGAAGTTAACGGCCGTTCCGGGAGCTGCCTGAAGCAGGTCCTGAAGCGTTGTGTCATATTCGTCGTTACTCAGTCGCCGCACTGCGACCGGCCCGAGCGCCCCACTTGCCGGGAGTGGAACACCTGGTGTCGTGCTCACTCCCGAGGGCAACGGGGTGGTGGGTGTGTCGGTGAGAACGGGATTGGTGCCAACCGCAGTGCCTCCTCCCGGCACCGAGCTTCCTCCTGGAGCGGCGTTCTTGCGCCCAGGGCCCGAAACTTCGGTGCTGCATGCGGCGAGGCCGAAAAGCACTAGAAAGGATGTCGAAAGTCGTAAACTTCGCTGAAAATGCATGCTCAGCCTCATTTCCAATCGAAGAGATAGCATTGAGCCGCTAGCAGATTGTGGTCACATGACGCAGTCGTCCTAGCACAATTCACGCATATTTATCGTGAGTCGGGAATTGGACAGTTGAGCGGTGAGTGGCAATCCGAAGTCCCTTCTAGTTCACGCTTGAACATGGCAATAGGGAGCGATGCGCCCTGTTGCCCGGCTAATTCTCCTCACCTATTTGGCCGCAGGGGCCCTGTTGTGTCTGTCGCCTGCTGCCGTTTCGGAACCCGCAGCACCCAGCGTGGGCCGTAACCTGCTGCGAAACGGTTCGTTTGAAGGAGGCCTCCTCTATTGGAACGGTATAGATCCTAAAATGCAGTACCTCGTTGCGAAGCCGGATGCTCCGGCCGGTAAGTTTGTGCTGCGCAGTGAGAAGCGTTGGTTCTTGAGCGCGCCGATGCTGCTTGAGCGTGGGAAGAGCTACACACTGAGCCTATCGGTAAGAGGGGATGTTCCGGGGGAGATCCATATCCAGGTTCCACCCACCGCACGTGAACGAGCCCAAGGCGAGAAGCGAATTTGGGACCCAGCGGGCACGCAGGTGGGCAAAGTGGGCACGAGCTGGAAGCGGCTGTCCTTTAAGGTGGAGGCGGATCTTGCGCCCGATGGTTTCTGGGTCGACCAAAAGTACGCCATCTTCATCGAAGGCACGGTACCAATCGAACTCGACGCGCTCAGCGTCACTCCGGGCACTCAACAGGAAGCGCGTTACGTGCCACGTCGCCCACTCGAAGTCGTGACAGAAGTATTCGACCTGCCCGAGTACACAAATGGCGGAGGATTACTGAAATTCGGGCAAGATTTACGGCTTGCCGCGCATGTTTCCAATCCCGGCCAGCTGCCGGCCGAAGCAACAGTGCGCGTGCAGCTCATGGACTACGAGGGCACAGCTCCACGCGGTGAAGCTATTGAGCGCAAGCTCAAGATGCTGCCGGGCGCTACTCTAAGCGAGACGTTCAAGTTGAAGCTCACCGCTCCAGGCACCGTGCTCGCGCGTTCAAGTGTGTGGGTAAAAGGCAAGCGGGTGGATCAATCAGATTTTCCGGTGACGTCCCTCCCCTACCCCAAGGCAGCCACCAAGCCCAATCCGAAAGAGCGCTTTGGTGGCTCCTATTTTGGTCCCGTGGCAGCCGGGCTCGCGCGGCAGATCGGATTTGGTTGGGCGCGTTGGTACCCCTTCTCGAAATGGCAGGATGTGCAGCCCAAAGGTCCCGGCGATTTTCGTTCGGTGGAAAAGGAACTCAAGGGACTTGAGGCGCTAGGGCAGTCCGCGCATTTGGTACTCTATGGTTGGCCCAAATGGATCATGGACGGCAAGCACCCGCTCCCCAAAGACATGCGCTGGGGCCCTAAGGATCCGCGTTGGAGCAATCTCAAGCTTCTGACCGCGTGGGACCGTTTCATCAAGAAGACCGTGGAAAGCTACAAAGATCGGGCCGTCATCTTTGAAATCGAAAATGAACCCGAGCTCGACCACTGGGACGGCCTCGAAGATGAGTACGCGCAGTTCACGCTGCGCACGGCCAAGCAGATCAAGCGCTGGGATCCGAATGCCAAAGTGATGGTAAACAATCTCTTCACGATCCCAAGCGGCATCAATCGGCGCTTTCTGGAGATTGGTGGGGCAAAATACATCGACGTGATTTCCTGGCATGAATATCGCGAAGGCTGGCTCGCCGATGAGGCGCTGATGACGCGCATGCGCACGGCGCTCGATGAGCTCGGTGCGAAGCACGTAGAGATTTGGTTCAATGAGGGCTGGTCCTTCACCAATAGCGCCGTGGATCAACCCACCGCTGCCACGCATCTCAACTCTGCGCAAAGCACCAACGCGATGTTCGATTCCGTGGCAGAACTCACAGCTACGGGCCAAGAAAAGACGATCCTCTTCATCCTGGGCTACGAAGATCACGGCACCAGCTTCTGGGATTACTACGGCCCCGGCACCTCGCTGTGGGATTGGTACGGTTATCCGCTGCCCCACATTCCCGCCTGGAATGTGCTCTCGCATCACTTGGGCCTGAGCGACCGAGTGGGCAGCGTGCGTCCGCCCGGCGCTAATCTTCGCGTGTTTCAGGACCTACGCAACGGGCGTGGGGTGATCGTTGCCTACGCGGACCGAGAGAGTGCAGCAGACGTTACTCTAGAGCTGCCTTTTTCAGGGCTCAGCACGGAAGACGCGATGGGCTACCGCGGGAAGCTGATCGGGAAAACGCTCACGCTGTCGAAGACGGGCAGGCCGGTGCTTCTCTACGCCGACAGCAAGACACCCGGGCAAGCCTTCTGGAAGGCGTTGGAGCCCTTGGACCGGAAGTACGTCTCGTTCGTGAGCCCCGACGAAAGCGAGATCGGATTTCCGCCGATCTGGAAAGGCAAAACACTCGGCTCCGCTGAAGGCAATCCTCAGCTGCATCAAGGCAAAGCGATCTGGCGTTTGGATCAGGTGTATCCGGACGTTCAGAAGCCCACGAGCTATCGGCCTCTCACCTGGGACAACGGCTGGTGGAAGGCGAAGAAAGATACTTTTGGTGACCAACCCAAAGCCGAAATGAAAGGTCGTGGCGTGCGGCTTGAGTTTCGAGCACCCAATGCTGATTCCCCGGGAGAGAAGCTGTGCGGGTTGGTATTTGTGGCGCCCAAGGCTGGCAGCTACTGGCTCTCGGGAACAGCCACGATGCGCCTGTGGGACGGGCTCAATCCTGTGCGGCTCACGCTGCTCAAGAAAACGAAAGGAGGAGTCCAGGAGCTGCGCCAATTCGCACTCACACCCAACCAAACACTCCCCATTCCCAGCGTGCTCGCCAAGCTCAACGCGGGCGAAGAACTGGTGATACTCCCGAGAATCGACGGCATACTGACGGGCGGTGAGGTCACGCTCGAAGATCTGGTACTCAATGCCGAAACTAGCCAGCTGAGCGCCTGGAAGCTCCCGAACAGCTGGGAGGGGCCAGCCGCCAATACGCTGCTAGGAAATCCTTGGACGCAAGCGGGGCAGCCAGTTTTCCGGCTGGATCAGCTCACCCAGAATGATTTCGTAATGGCCGAGAACTATAAGCCGCTCCGCTGGAACGGAGGCGTGTGGTCCACGTCTGGATTTCCCAATCACGATGACGCATATGCTGAGATTCAAGATGGTCACTTGGAAGCCCTCGTGCGCGGACCTACAACTACCAAGGGCCAGAAGCTCAACCAGCAGACTGTGGCGCTCTCCTTCATTGTGCCCCGTTCCGGCACCTATCGGCTGCGTGCCACAGCCTCCACCAAACCCAGCAAAGGCAAAGCCAAATCCCATCGGCTAGTGCTGCTGAACAAAGATACGCAGCGCGCCGTGCAGCTGAAGATGCTCGATCTGCCCAAGGATAGCTCAAAAGTGAAACTCGACATCGAGCTGGAGCTGGCAGCGGGCCACGAGCTTTTGCTCTTGCCGCTCATTTCGGAGCCCAACGCGGTCACGCTCACGACGATCGAGAATCTGACGCTGGAGTTCAAACCCATGGGCGCTGGAAAGAAGAGCTTGCCGGCGCCTGCGAAGCGTTAGAGCTCCGGGCGAACGGGGGTACCCTCAGTCGCGTTCTGTGTGATCCAAGTTCTTCTGGCCGGACATGACTCGTCCATAAGACCGCTCACACCGTAGATTTGGGAGGAAAACAGAAATGCGCAATATTCGTCGCTACTTACTCGCAGGATCCCCGCTCGTGGCTGTACTCATTGGGCAGGCCTGCTCGGCAGTCGATGCCAGCTCTGGGAGCCCTCCCATCGTTTTCGAGGGAACCCCTGGAAATAGTACGGGGGGCAAAGGGGGCGTCCGCGTTATCCCCACCGATACCCGCGCTCCTGTGCAGGCTGCCAAGCCTCCGCCGCCGATCAGCGGAGGAACGCTGCTCATCACTGCTGATGGCACCACCGCAATAGCTTCCGATCCGGATCGCGATCGCGTGGTGTTCGTTAACCTAAAGCTGGGAACGCTGGCCGGTGTCGCTTCTTTTGCTCCTGGAGATGAGCCCGGTCGATTGGTGGAAGACCGCGCAGGTCGGATCCACGCGGTTCTAAGAGGGGGCGGCGCCATCGCTACGCTGGATAGGGCGGCGCACACCATCATTTCGAAGCGCTCCGTGTGCGGGGCACCACGAGGTATCGCCAGCGATGCCAGCACCGATACGCTGTATGTGGCTTGCGCAACGGGCGACCTGGTGAGTCTCCCGGCCGCCGGCGGAGAAGCGCTCAGCCGACAGTTCATTGCTTCCGATTTGCGCGACGTGATCGTGCAGCCAAGCGAAATCGTCGTGACACGTTTTCGATCCGCAGAGGCGATCCATCTTTCTAAAGCTGGCGCCGAGCTGGCCCGCTTGGCACCTACCCGCCAGGCGCTCTCGCTCCCTTCGACTCCCCCCAAACAGAGCGACATGCCGAAACCCTCGTTCGATCCGAACAACGGGATCGGTGGTGGGCCCTCCATCTCGAGCTTATTTTCTGCCTCGGTGGCCTATCGCGCGATTCCGACCTCCGGTGGCCAACTCCTCATGCTGCACCAAGTAGCAACGGACAGCACGCTCGATATCAGCAAGAAGGATGACAGCGCGCCGAGCCCCTATGGTTCCGGATTCGGCTTCTGCGAATCGATCGTCCAAACGGCGCTCACCATTTTTTCGGGCCCGAATGCAACGCCGACTCAACTTAACGCAACGCTCAACGGCAGCTTCCTCGGGGTTGATGTCGCTGCCACCCAGAGTGGCAGCTGGGTTGCAGTAGCATCCTCGGGGTTGCCCGATCCGTCAGCACCTCAGCCGAGCTTCGAAGGCCCCACGTTAAATGGTCCCCCGCAGCCCACGTCCCTACCAGTCGGCGGGTCAACCAGCGGAGGCGTCACGCTGTTCGCGGACCTGAAGCTCGTGGGAGATTCTAGCTTTGATCAGGGCTGCACCACCGGAGGGCCTTTGGCGATGCCAACCGACACGCAGCCGATCGCGGTGGCATTCAGCCCAACGGCACCGGGACAGTTGGTCGTTCAATCGCGCGAGCCAGCCAAGCTCGTGATCTTTGATCAAGTGGAGGTCTTTTCGCCTGGCCGTGAGGTGGATCTCGGTGGGATCTCAGTGCGCGACACGGGGCACGACCTCTTTCATCAGGCCTCAGGCGCCGGCATAGCCTGTGCTTCGTGCCACCCGGAAGGTACGGAAGACGGGCGCGTCTGGCAATTTTCGGGCCAGGGGGCACGCCGCACGCAGTCGCTGAATAACGGCATCGCAGACACTCAACCCTTCCATTGGGACGGCGAATTGAGCGGAATGGACAAGCTCATGGATGAGGTATTTGTCCGCCGCATGGGCGGGATTTTCCAGTCACCCGATCGGCTGAAGGCGCTCGAGCATTGGCTATTTGGTTTGAAGACGAATCCGGCCATGCGCGTCGCCACCGATCTCGGCGTTCAACGCGGAAAGCAACTCTTTGAGTCGCCCCAAGTGGGCTGCACCGATTGCCATGCGGGAGCCAAGCTCACGAACAATCAGAACCACGTCGTTCGCGCCAATGAGCCCGCGCTACAAACTCCCTCCCTGATCGGCGTCTCCGCGCGCGCTCCTTTCATGCACGACGGCTGTGCCCTCACCCTTCTCGCCCGCTTCACTGATCAGTCTTGCGGTGGTGGCGAACTGCACGGTCACACGTCAACCTTGAGTGGCGCTGAGCTCCAGGATCTCGTCGCGTACCTCGAGTCGCTCTAGGGCGGGCAGCGGCGCTCGTCCGCCCTGCGAAGAAATAGGCGGGGCTGCTGCAAGGGGCGCAGGCCCTGAGGGTCTGACGGACTTCGCGACGCGGAAGCAGAAGCACGCTTGGCAATTTTGTTCATAGGCCAGCTTTCGAGACAAGTTACACTGCACCGGCATGCAGTGGCTTCCAGCACCATCGCGGCAACGCTGGATTCGCGGATTGCTCGTCGGCGGCACGCTGTCTCTCGGGGGGTGTTCGGCGAACTCTTCCGGCCCTCGCGCCTCTGACCAAGTGGCCCCGGCACCCAGTGTACCCGGCACGAACGGGGCCCCTGATGGTGTCCCAGGCACTTCGCCTCCATCTCCGCTGCTCGCTCCACCTTTGCCACTCAGGCGGTTAACTCGGGAAGAATATAACAACACCGTTCGAGATCTGTTGAATGATTCGAGTGCGCCGGCTTCAGGCTTTGCGGGAGAATCGATTGGCGGTTCAGGATTCGCCACTCCCGGCATCGTATCGGCGCAGGATGTGAGCGGATATATGGATGCCGCTCAGGCGTTAGCCAGCAGCCACACGGGCAAGCTCGCTTCCGACCTGAGCTGCGATCCGGCGCTCCAGGGCGACGCGGTGTGTGCCAAGAAGTTCGTGGAAGGCTTCGGGAGGCGAGCCTATCGACGCAGCCTCACCCCACCTGAGGTGGCTGATTTGTTGCAGGTATTCACCGAAGCCAGTGCGCTGCCCGGCAACGTGAAGTTCACGGAAAAGCTTCAGCTTTTGGTGAGAGCGATCCTGCAATCCCCGCAATTTCTCTACCATTGGGAGCTCGGGCTCACCTCGCCGCTCGTAGCGAATGGCGTGATTCGCCTCACACCCTACGAAGTCGCTTCCCGCCTTTCCTATTTCCTCTGGAGCAGCATGCCGGATGAAGCCCTGCTCGGGGCCGCTCTCGCCAACAGGCTCGGCACACCGAGCGGTGTAGCTGCCGAGGTCACACGAATGCTTCAGGATCCCAAAGCTCGCGACACCGTCGCCAGCTTTCATGCCCAATGGCTCAGACTCGATAATGTGCTCCAAATCACTAAAGATCCGACTACTTACCCATTCTTCAACGACGCTCTCAGGCGTGACATGAAGGCAGAAAATGCAGCCTTCGTGAATCACGTGCTGCTCGATTCGGACGCCAAGCTCGCGACGCTGCTCGGCTCAACCTTCTCGTTTGTGAATGAGCCGCTCGCCAAACTGTATGGCGTCGCGGGGGTCACGGGAACAGGCCTGCGAAAGGTGGCTCTGAACGCTTCTGAACGTGCTGGAATTCTCACCCAAACTGCGCTGCTTTCGGCAACTGCCAATGCCTATGAGGGTTCGCTCATTCTGCGGGGAGAATTGGTGCGCGAGCAGTTTCTCTGCCAGGGCCTCGCGCCTCCGCCAGCCGTTGTCCCGCCGCTGCCTGCCCTAGCTCCAGGCCAATCGCTTCGAGAGCGTTCCACGGCCCACATGAGCAACCCTTCCTGCAAGGTGTGTCACGAGCTCATGGATCCTATCGGCTACGGGTTTGGCAACTATGACGCCATCGGTGCCTATCGCACCACCGAGGCTGGGAAAGCTATCGACGCCTCAGGAAGCATTTCCGGTTTGGATGGCAGCGATCAGAGCTTCAATGGCCCCGCCGAGCTCGCCGCGTTGCTTTCAAACAGCAACCAGGTGAAGAACTGTATTGCCAAGCAGTGGTTCCGATTTGCATTTCGACGCGCAGAGCTCCCGGAAGACGCGCCTTCACTCAGCTCGGCGTTGAATGCCTTTGAGAAGGCGGACTACGACATCCGGACGCTGCTTTCAGCATTGGCCCTGAGCCCATCCTTTTCGTACCGAAGTCTCGCGCCGGGAGAACTGAGCCAATGAAGTTCCAGCGCAGAAAATTCCTGGCCGCCTTCGGCGCAAGCGCGGCATTTCTCCCGATTCTTGAGGCCGAACGGCTAGAAGCTGTCACGCTCGGCACCGCCAAGCGGTTGATCCTCATGGCCTGGCCGAACGGCGTCATTCCTGAGTATTTCTGGCCACAAGGGGGCTGGCCAACGGCAGACGCCACCAGCTTCACGATCAACACAGGTGAACAATCGGTGCTGAAGCCGCTCATCCCGCACCAACAAGACATCCTCATTGCAGGCGGGCTACGCTACGAGAATCAAACAGCGGGCCAGGGGCACGCCTCGCTTCCAATGATGTTCACGGGTGTTGAAGGTGCTTCTATCGACGGCACCATCAGCGACGGCGTGCCGCTCTCGGCGGGTGGCCCTTCGGTGGACATGTACGTTGCCGATCATATCGCCAATACTTCACCGCTTGCGTTTCATTCGTTGCAGCTCCAGGCCTTGAAACACAATGGCAACGACAGATTCTGTTCCTTTCGCGGCACGACGATCGGAGGCCTCCCCAATGCGCCCGAGCCCGAGGCTGACCCGACCAAGCTCTTTGCCAAACTCTTCGGCGTGGGGCAGTTTGCTGATCCCGCTTCGCTGGAACGCCTTCGGCTGGAACGAAAGAGTGTTTTTGACTACGTGGGTCGCAATCTGGAGTCTTTAGGCAGCCGGATGGGCACGGACGACAAAGCCAAGATCCAGGCACATATCCAGGCGATTCGAGACGTTGAGGGGCAGCTGGCCGGGCTCGTTGCCAGTTGCACGAAGCCCGACGCACCTGATCCCGCGCAGGATTATTTGAATGCCGCGTACACGCCGTTGATCCCCACGATCCACAAGCTCCAAGCGGACATGGTGGTGGCCGCTATGGCCTGTGATCTCACGCGCGTTGCTAGCTTGCTGTGGGCGGATTCGTCGAACGGAGGCTATTCCTTCTTTTGGCTGGGCAATGATTTTGTAACGGGCCGCGATGCGGACAACGCGGGCTCGGGTGGCCCACTTCGCCAGCACCATGAGATCGCGCACCACGCCCATGAATCGCCGGAGAACTTGCGTCGGAAGAATCTGGTAGACCAGTGGTTCTTCTCGCAATTCGCCTACATTCTGGAAAAGCTGAAAGCCGTGAAAGAGGGCTCGGGCACGATGCTCGACAATTCGGCTGTATTGTGCGCCAACGTGTTCGCGGAGGGCGGCTCGCACAGCATTACCGACCTGCCGTGGGTGCTGGGCGGCAGCTTGGGTGGTTATTTCAAGACGGGCCGCTATTTGCGCTACACAGGTGGAAAAGCCGGAGAACAAGCCTCGCATGTGGGGCTTTTGAAAGCCCTCGCCAATGGTATGGGAGCTCAGGGAGATGCGTTTGGGGATCCGAAGTTTGGCGGCGAACACGCGAGCCTCCGCGCGTGAAGGCGGCCTCACTTTTCGACTTGGTTCTCAACCGAGAACCACAACGCTGGTTTGCGCTGTTCATGGCCCTCGCTGCGTGCAGCCCAGAGGGGCAGTATGCCAGAACACTGAGCACGGGCGGCCAATCTGGACGGGCCGCGGGCGGCGTTGGCTTGCAAGGTGGTGCTGGGGATCCGAACCAGGCTGTTCTCTACGGGGACGTACGCAACTGCGCTGCCGTCGGCGACGTTTGCCCGCTTTTGCTCAGTAGTTATCCGGTTTGCGTCGAGCAGAAGTGCGGATTCGAATGCAACTCCGGGTTTTTCGATTGCGATCGGGATCCGAAGAGCGGCTGTGAGGTCGATCTAGATCGCGATCCCAACAATTGCGGCCGCTGTGGACGCCACTGCTCGGACAACCTTTGTACCAATGGCAGGTGCAGCCCGGTGACACTTGCGGAGGGGCAAGATCATCCTCGATCGTTGGCTATCAACAAGACGCACGCTTACTGGACAAGCCAAGGGGCCTATCGAAATCCCGCGGTGCTTCGAGTACCGCTCGAAGGTGGCGCCGTTTCTCCAGGTGGCCCCGGACATCTAGGCAATACTTGGGGCATCGCGCTTGGCGCATCGGATGTCTATTGGACTGGCAACGATGGTGGAGATCATGGGCTCTTTCGGGGTGCGCTCGATTTTTCTGGCACGGTGGAGCGACTCGATGGTGGGAGCAATAATCTGGGGCTCGTCATCGACGAAGCCGGAGGCAGCCTGTATTGGGTTCAAAATTCTGGCATCCGAACGATGGCCCTGAGGGGTGTGTCCGGCAGCGCAAAGACTCTGGTTTCAGGCCAAATAGAGGCCCAGGACATCGCGGCGGATGATCTCAACGTCTATTGGGTGAACCACACGGCTACAGGTTCACTGATGAAGCTGGCGAAGGGCTCCACCACCGCGACCCCGCTCGCCGCGAATCAAGCTCTGCCCTCGGGCATCGCCGTCTATCAAAACAACGTTTACTGGGCCAACACGGCAAGCGGGGAGATCCTCTCTGTGCCACGTACAGGTGGCACGCCCACCGCACTTGTTTCGAACCTACGTCGCCCGTGGGCAGTCGCGGTTGACGCTTCAGGAGTGTATTGGAGCACCGAGGAAGGCACCGTCTCATCCCTCAGTGAGCCAGCCAGCCCCATCCAAGAGCTGGCGCGCTTTGAAGGCAAGCCCATCGCGCTGGCCCTCGACGCTAGCTCTGTCTATTGGGCAAATTTCGAAAGCGGCACACTGCGAAAAGTCGCGAAATAGAAGGTGCCGACTTTACTAGGCTTCGCACCGCTCAAGATCTGAGTTCGAACGCGGTGATGCGTCGCTGGGTTCACTCAACAAGCTGGCCTTCGGCATCAAAACGCCAGGGCAAACCCTCCGGGAATCGATCCTGCGCTACGAAACCGAGGCGTCGAGCGGGCTCCGGGTCCATGCCCTGCTCGTCGTTGCCCATGAGGATACTCGAGACGAATGCCAGCGCGTAGCGGATATCTTCGATCTCGACTGCGCTCACAAAGAAACGCTTCGCGTCCTCGTGGCTCAGATAGGCCAGTCTCGCGGTGGCGCGGTCCGGCCCAAACCCCCAGCGTGTACTTTCTGGCGTTCGCGGAAACCAACCGAGCCTTGCGCCAATAAATGAAATCTGGTGTGCGTGAGCGTAGGTTGAGCCGAGCGCCTCAAGGAACACTTTGGTAGCACCGTAGTGGTTCGTGGTTCGGAAACCATCCTCAAGCCGCACGCGTTGTTTTTTGAGATCGTAGCCACGCACCGTTTGCAGCGTGCTCGCACCTACCACGCGCTTCACACCGAAGCGGCGCGCGGCGTCGAACACGTGGAAAACGCCGACGATGTTGTTCGGCAGCAGCTGCGTTAAGAAATCTGCCTCATCCGGCGTCGCACCGAGATGGACAACCGTGTCCATGCCCTGAACCGCATCATCCACGTCACCGGCTTTCGCCAGGTCTCCAACCAAGGATTCGTCGGCTGCAGGCGACGCGTGCAGGTCAAACCCGCGCACAAAATGCCCACGATTTCTGAGCGCGCCACTCACCACACGCCCCACGGCCCCTGCCGCACCTGTCACCAGAACTCGCTTGGGGTGCGCTGTCTTTTCGTTAGGATTCATAACTCTCGTGTCACATTAACTCGGCCAAGTGGTGTCGCTTTCGACGTTACCTTCCGCAGAAAGGCGCGCCCAGTCAATTTCTAGTGGGAGCCCAGGCTCGGTCCCCAAAAGGTATCGATTCCCCTGACGCTTCGGCGCACGCCCAAAGAACGCTCCCGGTGGGGCCTGAAGCGGGAACAAGATTTCGCAGAGCGTGGCTTCGGGGGCGGTGGCCGCAAACAGGACCCCAAGCTCCGGTGTGCCGGGCAACGTGAGCTCGCACCCCGTTTGTTGTGCCAGAGCGCTCACTGCTAACCACTCTTCGACACTCGCTAACTTCTCGGGTTGCGGCTGCAAGTACCTGGCGCCCGCTCGGACTAGTGAAGGGAAGACCTTCGCCGAACGTTCGCTCTCCCCCACCGCAGCGGGGATAGGCGCCTGACTTGCGTAAGCTTGAAGTGCGATCAGATCGGCGGAATGAACCGGCTCCTCGAACCACGCCACATTGTATTCGGCGATGCGGTTTGCAAAATCCACGGCCTGTTCCACCGATAGAGCTTGGTTGGCATCTACCGCAATTCGAATGTCTGGGCCGACGGCTTTCCGCACAGCCCGCACACGCGCCACGTCGTCCTCGATAAACCGACCCCAATCGCGCGCCACCTTCATTTTCAGTGTCGAAAAGCCCTGCTCCGCATAGCCCAGCATCTCCCGCACCAGTTCTTCTTGGCTCAAATGAGTACTGCCTCCGGACGCGTAAGCCCAAACAAAATCGCGAGTGGCCCCAAGCATCCGATGCAGCGGTATTCCCCGCCGACGCGCGGCTAAATCGTGCAGAGCCAGATCCAACGTTCCCACGGTTGAGGCGTCCGGCCCGCGAAATCCGGAGTTTCTTACCGACCAATAAAGCGCCGAGTAATGCTCCGAGTAGGAACGGCGCCCCGCTGTAAGTAGCCTTCCGATCAGGGCCTCGAGTGTTCGTGAACCTGCCGTGAGCGCGTGACCCCAAGTACCGTCAGCATCCATGAGAGAAATCGTCGCGAATGATCGACTCTGAAACGGACCCATGCTGGAGTCCGAAAATGGTTGCGGCAAACGCACAGCGCGCGCACTCTGATAACGCGCCTGCACGATCTCAAATTCGTCGGTCAGCATGCCAGGCGAGCATAGCCGGCGTTGGGTTTCTCGCAAAACTTGCGATGGAGTCGCAGCATACCGCCTCCAACCGCGAAAATACGGACCTCTCCGCCTCCTACGCGAAGCGGGCTAAGCTTCCGGGATGAGGATTGCAAAGGGAACACCAGATCTTCGCAGCGATCTTTTCGGGGGCAAGGGAGAAGTGCGCGTGTGGGGCCTGCTCGAAGGCGCCGCAGAACCGTTCACGGCCCTGCTATCTTGCGAACTCGCACCGGGCGGCAGTGTCGGGCGTCATGTTCAAACGGAGTTCCCAGAACTCGTGATTGGCCTCGAAGGAAACGGCGAAGCGACCGTGAACGATAACCCGCGAGCGCTCGGCCCTGGAGATGCGGTGTATCTGCCGCTTAGGTCGATTCTGTCCATCGTCAATCGCTCCGACTTGGAACCTCTCCGCTACCTGATCGTCAAGGCGCGCTCCTGAAAGCGGTAGGCGCAGATCATGGCCCTTGCCTGGGCACAGCTTGCTCGACGAAACGCTGGTCTTTATCGGATCAGAGATTGGTTGGCCTGAAAGCCACTCACAGGACAACATCCCCATCCTGCTCGCGGGCGGCGGTGGTGCGTTCAAGACGGGACGCGCTCTCGATTTCCGCAAAAACAAGAGCGATAACGCAGATCCAGGGATCTTCCACAACAATCTTCTGGTCAGCATCATGAATTTATTGGGTGATCCCCGCACCACAGTGCAGCAAGATGGTAAGAATTACTGCAGCGATCCGATCACGCTGACGTAAGCCTTAATGCCAGCGCCACCGGCTAACTACACAGGATCGGCGCACGAGCCACACGCCACTCGCCCATTGCCACAGTCGAGCTTCGCCCCCTTGGCACATTGAACCTCGCAGGCACCCGTTTGGCGGCAATCCACCACACAATCGCCCGCACACTGAACCTGACAGCTCCCAACTCGCTCGCACACCACCCGACTCTTGGGGCCAACGTGCGGCGTGCACGAAGAGACATCCCGGCAATCATACGCACAGCGCTCGCCACACTCGGCCGCACACGTGGAGGTGCTCTGGCAGCTGATAGCGCAATCCGTGGTGCAAGTGGCTGAACAATCCGTGCCGCTCCGACAATCATATTTGCATTGATCACCACACAGCGCAGAGCAACTGTCTGCACTAGCGCACGCTGGCAGGCAACCGCTGAATTCTTGACACTGATACAGACAGTTGCCACCGAAACACTGGCAGGGCACGCCAGGACGGCAGCCGGGCGGCGCATCATCCGTGCAGCTCGGCGTCAGTACGCTCAGAAGACTGAGCATGCCCAGGCGTGCTGCGATGATCACCGTTTGCGTTTTTCTCAACATGTTCGTCTCCTTCTCGGCGGCCGCACCGTTTCGCGCCCGCGGCTCATACAATCCCGCTCCGGCGAACTTCACTCGGCGTGGTCCCAAACTGACGTTTGAATACTTTGCTGAAGTAGTGCGGATCAGAAAAGCCGCAATCGAAGGCAATCTGCTTCACCGAACGCGTCCCATCTTGGAGCTGTGCCACAGCGTGCTGCAAGCGCAAACGGTCCAAATATTCGCCGGGACCGACGCCCACATGCGTTTTGAAAAGCCGAGTCAAGTGGCTGCGCGTGTAGCCCACCTGCTCGGCCAGGGCTTCGACTGAAATATCGGATTTCCAATTCTCATCCAGGAGCTTCACTGCCAACTCGATGGGGCGCGGGCGCTGCACCACATCTTTCGTCTGAATGGGTTCGAGCAACGCCATCGCGAGACCATAGGCCAGCGCAGAGGCTTGCCAGGGCGATTTCAACAGGCCCCGCTGCGAGCGACGCACGATCTCTTCGGTGTGTCGATAAAGGTTCGAATCCTTATCCAGATCCCACAGCGGCCCACGTGCTTGAATCACATGCTCAACAACACGCAGGGCTTCTGTTCCGCTGAAGCACACATACAGAAACTCCCAGCCGTTTGAGTCTTCCGGCAAGTAGTAGCGATGGTCGTGTGGAACGGTGAGCAGCATCACACTTCCCGGCTCAACGCGGCGCTGCCAATTTTCGTAGCGCAAGATACCGAAACCTGTCAGCGTGAGCTGCACAATCGCAAACGGCCCCGGGCCGCGCTTCAAACCGTGCCAATCGTACGCGGCCGTGGTCTCGCGACTGTAACCCACGCTGATCAACGTTGCGTGTACCGAGAGCTCTCCTGGTGGATACAGCACTGCGCTCCGTTCGTGTTTGAGGCCCGTTGGCGCACGCATCACAAAACCACCCTAGATATCACTAAACTACGCTTTTGGTGGGTATTATAGACCACTACCATGGGCACAAACATACCACAAATCCACCCTGGGAGAAAACAGCATGTCCTTTCGCGTCGCTTTCATCGGAGCCGGTAGCATTGGTTTCACTCGCAAATTGCTGGGTGATTTGCTGAGTGTTCCAGAATTTCGGGACATGGAGGTCGCCTTCACCGACATCCATCCAGAGAACCTGAGAATGGTCACCGAGTTGTGCCAGCGCGATATCGATGCCAACGGCCTCTCGATCCGGATCGTGTCCAGCTTAGATCGGCGCGAAGTACTGCGTGGCGCCAAGTATGTCTTCTGCGTGGCTCGGATTGGGGGTCTGGAGGCCTTTCAGAACGACGTAGAAATTCCCCTGCGCTACGGCGTCGATCAGTGTGTGGGCGATACGCTAGGGCCTGGCGGGATTCTTTACGGTCAACGCGGTATCCCCGCCATTTTGGATTTCTGTCGCGACATCCGCGAAGTCGCAGCACCCGGCGCGATCCTGTTCAACTACTCCAACCCCATGGCCATGCTGACGTGGGCCGCCAATCAGTACGGTGGAGTTCACACGGTCGGCCTGTGTCACGGTGTGCAGCATGGGCACATGCAGCTCACGCGAGTGATTGAGCGCTGGGCAAGAAAACAGGGAATTATTGCCGAAGATGCCGTTCTCAAGCGGGAGGAGGTGGATATTGTTGCAGCTGGGCTCAACCATCAAACCTGGTTCATTCAAGCACAGTGGCGCGGCATGGATTTCATCCCACGCCTCTTGGAGTTGTTCGAAGATCATCCCGAGTACAGCCGAACGGAAAAGGTGCGCATTGATGTGCTCCGCCGTTTTGGTTACTACAGTACGGAAAGCAACGGCCACTTGAGCGAATATTTGCCTTGGTACCGGAAGCGCTTGGATGAAATCAAACAATGGATCGATCTGAGTGATTGGATCCACGGGGAAACGGGCGGATACCTGCGCGTCTGCAGCGAGCGGCGAAGGTGGTTTGAAACCGACTTTCCCAACTGGCTGCGTGAACCACCCCACGTCTACGCGGCAGAAAATCGCAGTGAAGAGCACGGCAGCCACATCATTGAAGGCTTGGAGACGGGGCGCATCTACCGTGGCCACTTCAACGTGAGAAACCGCGGCATCATCACGAACCTGCCCGAAGATGCGATTGTCGAAGTCCCCGGCTACGTCGACCGCACCGGCATCCAGACACCGCTCATCGGAGAATTGCCGCTGGGCTGTGCTGCGATTTGCAGCGCAAGCGTGAGCGTGCAACGCCTAGCTGTTGAAGCTGCGGTGCGCGGCGATGACGTCTTGTTGCGGCAAGCGTTACTCATGGATCCCTTGACGGGAGCCGTAGCTAATCCGTTGGAAGTCTGGCAATTGGTGGACGAAATGCTGGTCGCAGAAGCCCATTGGTTGCCGCAGTACACGCAGAGCATCGAGAAGGCCAAAGCACGCTTGGGAGAGAATCCACCCCAACGTCGCTATTCCGAGCACACGGGTGCAGCGCGCGTCACTTCTCAAGTGGCGTCAGGCTGAAGCACGCCACTACGGACGTTCGTGCCGCCGCACATTTCACACGCACATTTCGTCGACTCGTACTATGCCCACCCGGGCAATATCGAAAACGCCTTGGCGCCGTCTAGTTAACCCCCGCCCATCAACCGTCTGAACTCCCGTGGCCCGAGTCCGGTGACCGCGCGAAACAGGCGCGAGAAGTAAAATGGGTCTTCGTAGCCCACGTGTTCGGCGATCAACCGCACCGAGTCGCTCGACGTCATGAGCCTGTCGGCTGCGTGTTTGACGCGCAGCCTGACGAGGTATTCGATGGGTGATCGCCCGGTGACTCGCTGAAATGAGCGAGCAAAATAGCTAGCTGACCAGCCCGCTACCTGCGCCAGCTCCTCCACGGAATAGCTCGTCTTGTAGTTCTCACGGAGTAAGGCAAGTACCCGCTGGACTTCCCGGGGGACGCGTGGCGCCGCGGTGCTGTGAGCCTTCCAACACTGAATCATCTGACGCAACGCAACGGCAGCGTCGAAGATGGAAGCGAGGCCGTCGCGCTCAGCATAATTCGCGATGAGGGAGCGCATGGCGCACTTAAGGCTCTCATCCTGCCCCAGACTCACCGGCACTGAATCCTGCCGCCAGCTCAAAAAAGACAGCACTTGGTCCGAGGCATGCCCAGAAAAATGCAACCAATAGATCGACCAGGGTTGCTTCTGATTGGAACCATATCCGTGCTCGACCCCAGCCGGGCAAATGAATACATCTCCAGCCACCACCGGCAGCGTTCGCCCAGAAGACCTCACCCAACCCGAGCCATCCACACAGTAGATCAAGACATGCTCGGCAAGCGTACGTGCTGGCAAGCTGTGCCAGGCTGCCTTCACAAAGTACCCGCAGGCCGTAACAAAAAGATCGGCAACCAGCCGATTGTCTTTAGCCTCCTGCTCGGCTGCACTGCTCAGCTTGGCGTTGATGAGCGTTGCGCTGTGGGCTGTGCGCTTTGAGCGACGAGGTTTCGCTGGCATTGAAAGGATGATCGGGGGTGTCGCGGGATTCGGGGGGTCACGAAGAGTGTGACAGAATACTCCAGGTTTGCAGCCCTGGTCCATGGCGGTGGGGACTCGGGTGTGTGAGAGTTTTGGCTCGAAAGGATCCGTGAAATGAAGTTAGAATTGGTCAGGCACCTGTGGGGAGCTGGCGAGCCTTCGGCCGCTAGTTTTATCCAGTTTTCTGATTTCGGGTACAGCGCAGTCGAGACGGGTGTGCCGGCTGCAGAAGACCTCATGCGCTTCAAGCAGTTGGTGAAGGAGCGCAACTTCGGCGTCATCGCCATGGTCTTCACCGCCGGCAGCAGCGTGGCCGATCACGTTCGTTCGCTCGAGATTGAAGTGGAACGCGCCCAGCAGCTTGCGCCACGCTTCGTGAATGCCCACAGCGGGCGGGACAGTTGGTCGCCCGCTGAAGCCAAACACTACTTCGCGGAGGCCTTAGAGATTGAACGGCGCTCGGGCCTCACCATCGCACACGAAACGCACCGGGGTCGCGTCCTGTTCAATCCTTGGATCACCCGGGATCTGCTGCTTAGCTTTCCCGAGCTCAAGTTGACCTGTGATTATAGCCACTGGGTGTGTGTCGCCGAGCGCCTGCTCGACGCCGAAACGGACATCCTCGAACTCTGCGCCCAGCGTGCGCACCACATTCACGCCCGCGTGGGTCACGAACAAGGCCCCCAAGTGGCTGACCCACGAGCGCCCGAATACCAACGTCACCTCCTGGCACACGAGCGCTATTGGGACATGATCTGGGCTTCGCAGGAAACACGGGGTGTATCTGTTTCGACGTTGACCCCGGAATTCGGGCCTCCTCCGTACATGCCGACGCTGCCCTTCAGCAACGTCCCAGTCACGGACCTGAAAACCATCTGCGACTGGCAAGCCGATCGCCAACGCACACGATTTTCTGAACGCATTCAGCCCTGAATTGCCGAACTATTGAGAGCATTCTATGTCGTTAATTGAAGCACAATTAGAAACCTACCAAACAGCTGGGTACCTTCTGGTTCCAGGTTTACTGAGCTCACAGGAAGCCGAATTGCTGCGCCAAGTTGCCGTGCTCGGTGAGGTTGGCAACGTGGGGCGTGCTGCGGAAGACTCGGAAGGGCGTGGCGCCAAGCTCAATCTCTGGGACCACGCGGGGGACGACATGTTCGGTGCCATCGCAAGTAGTCCTCGTGTGGTTGAACGCTGCGAGGCCATTGTGGGCGAGGAAGTTTACCACTGGCATTCTAAGATGATGCTGAAAGACCCGGGGACGGGCGCATGGGAATGGCACCAAGATTACGGCTATTGGTATAACGCTTGCCTCTACCCACGCTTCGCCAGCTGCTTCATTGCCGTTCATCCAGCGACCCAAGAGAACGGATGTCTACAGGTTCTTCGCGGTTCGCATCATGCTGGGAGGCTTGACCACGGCGTCGTGAATGGGCAGACAGGGGCCGATCCGAGCCGGGTTGAGCAGCTCCTCACTCGGCACGAGCGCGTCTATGTGGAGATGGCTCCGGGAGATGCGCTCTTTTTCCATCCCAATCTTTTGCATCGCTCGGACGCGAACCATTCAGAGAATCCGAGGTGGGCGCTCATCTGCTGTTACAACGCACGATCAAACAGCCGCTTCGATGGCAGAGCCGATGCGGGGCATCCGCCGTACACGCCGCTCGCCAAAGTGCCCGACTCGGCCATCCTGGAAAGGGGGCTGCGTGACCTGGGGCGGCTCCAGCGGGCGAGTTAGCCAGTAGCTTTCAGGAGCAATCCCCGGGGCTTAGGCCGACCCCGCTGATTCCACTGTCACCGTAACGAGGGGCTTGCTAGGATTCAAGGGTGGCGACACCTTCCTACGTGAATTCCGCGGCTAGATTCGAGATAATGGCTGGAGCGCTCGGCGTCGCCCTCGGAACGCTGGCGTGCACCGCCGAAGTGCCGAGGACCAGCTCTTCCCCTCCCCGTTCCAGTGGCACCGTTCCAACGGTGGCCCCCACCACACCTCCGCCCATGCTGAACGTGGCGTGGCCTGTCGAGTTTGCTGGGCGCGCGTCGGCACTGCGCCGGCTGAGTCGCGACGAACTCGTCACTTCGATGAAAGGGTTAACCGGGCAGTCCCCTCTCCGCGCTGATCTCCCCGAGGAACAACGTAGCGGCCATCACCCGCTCAGAACTAGCGGCGCGTCCTTCGTCGGCACCGAGGTTGGGAAGCTCTTTCAAGTGGTGAAAGCCTTTGCAGCGACGGCAACTCCGAGCGTTCTAACACAAAGCGGTTGCAAGCTAACCGGAGAAGCGCAGAAAGATTGCTTGCTGGCATGGTCGAAGGGCTTCGCGGTGCGTGCACTCCGCCGAGCGGCGTACCCCGAAGAAGCGGCGCTGTACCAAAGCATTGTGGTTGGAGCGGATGGCAGCCCAGCCGGCGACAAATTGGCGATGGAAGGCTTGCTCACGGCAATCTTTTTTGCACCCTCCTTCCTCTATCGAACCGAGATTGGTGTGGCTGGCCCTACAGCCTCAGCGCCACGGATTTTACAGCCCACAGAATTGGCCACCAAGCTCAGTTTCTTTGCCAGCCTCTCACCACCTGACAGTGAGCTCCTCACCGCCGCCAAGAACGGCAGCCTGGCTAACGGCGCTGAGCGGCTGAAGCAGTTCGATAGGATCGCGAAGACGAACGAAGGCAAGCGAGCGATCAGCCTCTTCATTCACGAGTGGCTGGGAGCCAACGAATCGAAATTTTCAGGCAAATCCGCTGCTTATGTGAGCGGCCTCCCACCTACCTTCGCTGGCGATGTGCGGGCTGATGCCGATGGTTTCATCGATGTGGTGCTAGCAAGTGCCGATCCGACGCTTGGGAACCTACTCACTGGAAAAGGATACGCCACCGATCCCGTTTTGAAACCTGTGGTGGCCCCCTCCACGGCCAGTGGATTCTCCACGGGGGACACACCGGCCAATGAGCGCATCGGCCTCTTGATGCACCCGCAAGTTATCGCTTCACACACCAAGGAGAACGGCTCCTCACCCTTTCAGTTGGGGTATTTCTTGAGAGAAGCTCTGCTCTGCGAAAAGGTCGGGACACCCCCTGCGGGAGCGACCGCGCTCGCGCGCCAGAATCCCCCTGCAGGACTCACGCAGCGGGAGAATCTAGAGTATCGGACCTCAGCCAATGCCGTGTGCACGGGCTGTCACGCGCAGTTCGCCCCGCTAGGTTACTCCTTCATTGCCTTCGATCCGATTGGCCGCTGGCAAACGAAGGACCCTTCAGGCAAGCCTTGGGATCTCTCTGGGAGCATTAGCACCGCACAGGGCGCAGAGTTAAATTTCCAGACTCCAGCCGACTTGGTGCGGGCGTTCGCAGCTAACACCCAGATTCAGGGCTGTTTTGCCCAAACTGCTCTCGAATGGTCACTCGGGAGAGGCCTGGTCGCGAGCGACGCGCCAGTCGTGACCGCGCTCGATGCAGCTATCAAGTCGAACGGTGGCAACGTGCCTAACATCCTAAGGACCATCGTGGGTGCTCCCGAATTCATCCAAGCAGCTCAGGTGACACCATGAAATCTCCCATCAAGAAGCTTCTGTCCCGAAGAAATCTACTCCGCCACACGGCATTGATGGCCGTGCTCGCGCCCTTGATTCGCCAAATCGACGCGCGCGCACAAGCGGCAGCTTCTCCGCGCCGGGTGATTCTCATCTTTTCGCCCAATGGCCCCATGAAAGTGACGGGGCCCGCATCGGGCAGCGAAACTGCCTTCACGCTTCACGATTGGTGGAAACCACTCGAACGCCACCAAGCCGACGGCATCTTCATGTCGCACATGGCGGTTACCGGCGCTGGTACGCTCAACGCAAACGGGCACGCGCTCGGAGGGCAAACCTACAGCGGCTACGATGCCGGCGCGAACGGCGAGCAGTACGCCCAGAACGGCGAGACCATCGACCAAGTGATCGGCAAGCGTTTGGAGCAAGAAAACCGCCAAGGTGCGGTACGGTCAGTGGTCTGGGGGAATACTTCGAACTCCCAAACTGGCGGCACCGGCGACGCCTTTGCGTCCGGTCCGGGGCGCAACATTTCCCCTGAAATCGAGCCTAGAAAGGCCTGGACGCAGCTCTTTTCAACCTTCGCTGGACCGGATGCGGCTCCGATCATTGCGCCAGCGATGATGAATCGAGACCGGAGCGTCTTAGACTTCGTGATCAATGATTGTCAATCGCTCCACACGGCGCTCGGGCGTGAAGGTGTCGCCCTGTTGGACGACCATTGCAACACACTGCGTACACTGGAGAAAAACCTCAGTACGCCCATGGTGGCAAGCGCAGCTTGCGCGAAGCCGAGCCAACCTGCCGACGTCGATTGGTACAGTCCAGAGCAACGCGACCAGCAAGTTGCCGCCTTCAACGAATTGATGGCCGTGACACTCGCCTGCGAGCTCTCTCATGTGATCGCCTTCCAAATCGGCTGCCAAGCTGCCAGAAATCAGCTCTCGGCCAAGTACGGTGTGCCAAACTCCCCGATGGCGGACTCTGGCGACTCGGGCCCTGCCCACCACCCATGGACGCATCAGGGCGATTCAGCGGAGAAGACCGACGCCCTCCGCATCTTCAACACCGTCTACGCTGAACAAGTCGCCTCGCTCCTCGATCGCTTGAAGGCGACCAACGATAAACAAGGAAAGCCACTACTCGATTCCACAATGGTTCTCTGGTTGTCAGAGTTGGGCGGCTCCGAGAGCAATCAGGATGCTCACATGACAGATTCGGTGCCAGCCATGCTGTTTGGCAATGGCCAGGGGACCTTCAAAACAGGCCGTTACATCCACGGCCCCTCTGACCAAGACAAAGCCGAAGCCGGCCGTCAGAATGCGCAGCTGCTCGTATCCCTCATTCAATACATGGGCCTCACGGACGTGAACACCGTGGGCGTCACGGGAGCCTCAGGACCGCTCGCCTCGCTCTACGGCTAGCTCCTCTGCTTGAGCGGTGCCGCGCACGGGCGTCCCGCTCAATCAAAAACGACGGTCTTGTTTCGATACGTGAGCACGCGGTCTTCAAGGTGCCAACGGACGGCTCGCGCCAACACGACCTTTTCGAGATCGCGCCCCTTCCGCACCAGATCTTCGATCGAATCCTTGTGTGAACAGCGCACGACATCTTGCTCGATGATCGGGCCTTCATCCAAGGCGGCCGTTGCGTAGTGGGCCGTTGCGCCAATCAGCTTCACGCCCCGCTCCTTGGCCTGATGGTACGGCTTTCCACCGATAAAAGCGGGCAAAAATGAGTGATGAATATTGATGATGCGATGCGGCCACTCGCCGATAAACGCGTCGGATAGGATCTGCATGTAGCGGGCCAGCACCACCAAATCGATGCGCTGCTCCCTGAGCAACTGAAGCTCAGCTTGCTCCTGCTGCAGCCGTGTGCCAGGTGTCACTTCAAATTCCGCGAACCGCACTTCGTATTGCTCAGCAACGGCTCGCAAATCGGCATGATTGCTCACGATGAGTGCGATATCACAATCCAGCTCGCCCGCCCGATGGCGCAGGAGCAGATCGTGGAGGCAATGGTCATACTTTGAGACGAACA
>CAZSUA010000016.1:0-24208 GCA_964609655.1 uncultured Polyangiaceae bacterium
ACGCAACCATAGTTCATCGAAGGGGATCGGCGTCTCGACAAACAGATCCACCTCGCACATTGGCTGCTCTGGATCCCACAGCGAAAAGACACGCATCCCCTTCGTCTCAATCCAAATTCGACGCGCCGCAGGGTCGCAGAACTGAAATGCGTCTACAGGTGCACGCGGTTTGAGCCCCAACCCAACAAGAGCGGCCTTGAGCGCTTCAAAAACTGGCTCGATAAAGCTCACGGTACCAACGAGCCTAACCCCGTTGTAAATCTTGGCAAGCCGCTGACAGCTCAAACTCGACGCCAAGCCCTCCGCGCCCCCTTGAGATCCCTCAATACGCAATGGGCGGTTCGGCATATTGGCCCGGGAAGGGCTCAGCGCGCTGACGCTGCTCCAACTCTTCCGAAGGCACACGCGCTCCGATTTCGTCGAAGAATGCCACGCCGATCACGCCCACGTTGCGATCATCGCCCTTGCTTGCCGCGTAGGATTCGCCCACTCCGCCAAAGCGAAACGCAGCGACTGCACTCTCGCTCTGACGAAAACCGTCGATCTGGACGGTGGCCCAGGGCCCCACGAGGTAGCCTCGTTTTTCAAGGCTTCCGGGCTGACCATCGATCACATCTAGCCCATCCACCGTAGCCACTGCCTCGTAGCGGCTCCCGCTGTTGTTTTTGACCTCGATGAGATAGCGCTCCCCTTCGCGTCCCGTGACATACAAATCTGAACCGCGACGATAGGCGGGGAAATCGCGGCCGCGCTCGCTCACCACGCGTACGTTGAGCGTACCCCGCGCTCCGTTCCATTGGCTTTGCCCGAGCACCGAGAGCTCACGCCGATCCAACATGCCTTGGATACCTGTGGCGTTGTTGTAGAACAAGCGGGCCGTTAGAAAGGGTGAGGACTCGTTGTCGCGTTCGAAGGGTGCCGATGAAACGCGGCTGGTGTGCGTTTCGCCCCAACGCGTCGCTAGACCGGGACGATAGCTTGGCGCGGGGGCGCTCTCCCAAGCAGTTCTCGGAGCCCCGCTGGCACTGTCGGCTTCGGCTCGAGAATCACGACGCTTACTCGCTTCCCGCGGTCCCTGGCTATTCGCAGAGCGGCTTGCCGGAGCTGCGCTTGAAGGTGGCTCTGCGCGGTAGCCTTCGCCTTTGGGGGCTTTGCCTGAGTCTTGCGGTCGTGCCCTAGGCGATTCGTGGGCAACCTCGTCCGAGTAGGCTCCCGGGGGAGGCTGTGCAAAGCGAGACACACCCTCGCTGCTCTGGGGGGCTTGATAGCCCCCCCCCGAACCACTCTTGTCGGCTGATCGCGGCTCAGTTTGAGCCGTACTGCAACCGCCGATACCCACTCCACACGCCACCAAAACCCAACCGCTAATATTTCGCATGATTCATTGCCTCCAGATAAGAACCCAACGGAGACAACCGAGCCCCCTTACACCTTGGGTTTCGATTTTCAGGAGGCGACGCTGATCTTATTGAGCCAGGTGCTGAGGATCCGTTGTCCTACCTCCAGATCGGGCAGGAAAGTCCATTCATTCCGCTGATGCGCCTGGCTTTGCGTGCCCGGACCGAAATTCACCGCGACCACTCCCAGCTCCGCGAAGCGCGCCACGTCTGTCCAGGCCTGCTTCGACTCCACAGCTTTCACACCACTTTCCGCTAACGCCTGAATCAGCGGGTGGTGCCGATGCGGCAGCGCTGCGGGAGACAAATCAATGAACTCAACGTCGGCTTCGCCCTGCACCAAATCCTTCACGCGTTGGCAGGCCTCTGGCAGTGACGAATCTGGGCCAAAGCGGTGATTCAAGTTGAGCTCAAAGAGATCCGGAATGATATTGCGCGCGCGGCCCCCCGACGCCAGCGTCGCGCTCGTCACGCGCACATACGTTAAGCCGTCGGTTTCGATAGGCTCGGGCTCGAGTGCTGAGAGCCTGGCCAGCAAGCGGTGAGCTTTGTGAATCGCGTTTTCGCCCTGCCAAGGGCGAGCACTGTGCGCGGTTCTGCCCGCAAACGCCACACGAGCCTGCACCGAGCCGCTGCAGCCGAGCTGAAGCTTGTTGTCGCTCGGCTCCAGGCACACGGCCAGATCCGCGCGCAAGAGCTCCCTATCTTGCTCTAGCACGACGCCTAACTCATTCTCAGCGTACGGACCTTCTTCCCGCGCATAAAACACTAACGTGAGATCCAGGGCCGGATGCTTCGCCGCAAACGCCAGATCGAGCATCAGCGCCAAGCCACTCTTCATGTCGGCGGCCCCCGCGCCGTACAGGCGATCGCCCTCGATGCGAGCAGGCCCATCGTGCTCGGTGCGCACCACATCGAGGTGCCCTGCGAGCACCACATGCGGGCCACCCGTACCGCGGCTGAGTGGAACCACCAAAGAATCCCCATAGCGCCGGAGGGGCTGCGCCAAACCGAGCGCACCCAAACGCGCCTCGAGCTGATTGCAGAGGTCCTGTTCTTCGCCAATCGGCGACCGCACCTCACACAACCACAGCAAGATCTCCGCAAGCGTCTTCATCTTGGGAGCCCTGGCGATCTGAAGCTAAAATTCAGGCCGAAACGTTGAAATCTCGCAAGGCTGCATTGAGCGACGTCTTTCGATCGGTGCTTTCCGTGCGTTTGCCGATAATCAGCGCACACGGCACTTGGAACTCGCCCGCGGGGAATTTCTTAGTGCGGGTGCCGGGGATCACGATGCTGCGCGCTGGGATCCGACCTCGCACATCCACAGGTTCACTGCCCGTGACATCGATAATGGCGGTTGAGGACGTGAGCGTCACGCCAGCCCCGATCACACACTCGCGCTCAATCAGCATGCCTTCCACCACAATGCAGCGCGAGCCAATGAAACAGCCATCTTCCACGATCACCGGTTGCGCTCCCGGCGGCTCCAAAACGCCACCAATACCGACGCCACCCGAAAGATGGCAGTCCTTCCCGATCTGCGCGCACGAGCCCACGGTGGCCCAAGTGTCCACCATCGTGCCTGCGCCAACATACGCGCCGATGTTCACAAAGCCGGGCATAATAATCGCTCCGGGCTCGATGAAGGAGCCATAACGCACCGTTCCCGGCGGCACGACACGCACCGAGGCTTGCTCTAAGCCCTGCTTCAGCGGGATCTTATCGTAGAATTCGAAGGGACCGGCGTGCAGCGTCTCCATCTTCGCTACCGCGAAATAGAGCAGCACAGCTTCTTTCACCCACGCGTGCGTTGTCCACACACCCGGCGCCTCTTGGGTTGCTACGCGGATTTTGCCCGCATCCAAAGCCGCTATCGCTTCCAAGACGCTGACACGATAGGCCTCTTGAGAAAGCAGCGAGCGGTCGGCGAAAGCTTCGCGGATCCGCGCTATTTGCACTTCTTCCATTTACGTTTTTTTCCTCTGCTCTAAATCGAGAAACATTCCCTCGGTGGCCACCAGAAGCTCGGTGGTCTGAGAATGGGCTTTGAGCCAAGATCCGCCACGCTCTGCAATCAGATCCAGCGCGTCATCGCTGCGATCCGGATCATGGTGAAACAACGCCAAGGTGCGCGGAGAGGCGAGCACGCCAAGGCGCAGCACATCATCCACCACCGAATGCCCCCAACCGCGCTTGTAGGGCATATCTGTGGTCAAATATTGAGAGTCATGAATCAAGAGATCCACGCCTTCGGCAAACTTCGCTAGCTCATCGCGCGAGATTTTCTCGTTCGAGGGTGCGCTGAGCTCGTTGTCCGTCAGATAGGTGAGGGACGTTCCGTCTTCATCTTCTAAGCGAAAGCCTTGAGCGCCGCCGGGATGATTCAGTTGCACGCGCTGCACCTTCGCTGATCCGATCGCCCAGATCTCGTTCTCGGGCTTGATGAACTCCACCTTGGCGGGGATATCATTCACGCTGACGGGGAAGTGGATGTCATCGAAGATGCTGCGCTGGAAGCGAGTTTGCGCTTCGCTGGCCAGCGGATAAACCAACAGGCGGTTTTTGGCATTCCAAAGCGGGCCGAAGAAAGGCAAGCCGAGCACGTGATCCCAGTGTGTGTGGGAAAGCAGTAGGTGCGCTTCGGCCGCGCGCTCCTCACGCAACAGCACATTGCCGAGATTCCGCATGCCGGTACCGGCATCCAGAATTACCGTCGTACCATCGGCGAGACGAACCTCGACGCAAGAGGTGTTCCCCCCATATCGAACGGTATCCGGACCGGGTGCCGGGACTGAACCGCGAACGCCGTAAAAGGTCACACGCATAGGCCGTGGACACTCTAACAACAGCTGGGAGCCTCGGTGTATGCAAAAAATGTGGCCCACGCCAAGCTTGCTGGGCGGCCGGCCTTATCCAGCCGATAAATCCCCAATTCACGCAAGATTTGGGCTTGCCCCTTCCCTGCTCTCCTGCCCCGCGAACGTATGTTACCCTGGCGCGCATGTCGAAGTTGGCCCCCGGTTTGCTGCTCGCCGCGCCGCCGCTCGCTGATCCGAACTTTGACAAATCAGTCGTGCTCTTGGCCTCGCATGGCGATGAGGGCGCATTTGGCTGGGTGTTAAACGGACGCCCCCTCATGAGCCTGAGTGAGCTGCTGACGCGCGCCGAGATCACCGAGGAGGCAAGCGACGTGAGTGGCACAGTGCGCGTGGGCGGGCCTGTTTCGCAAGAACAGGTGTGGCTGGTGTATCCCGCTGAATTTCGCTTTCCAGGGATTGAAGGTCAGTTTGAGGTGCACACCGGCATCGTGGCGACGGCGTCCCGCGCCGTTTTGGAATTGATCGCAGAGGGCAATATCCCGGAGAATTTGATCTGCCTCGCTGGCTACGCGGGCTGGGGTCCCGGGCAGCTTGAGGATGAGATCCTTCGCGGCTCTTGGTTACCCACAGATGTGGATTCCAAAATTGTGTTTGAGGTTCCGCCCGAGGAGTGTTGGCAGGAAGCCTACGCACGCATCGGCGCGAGCCCCATGGCTTTCACCACGCGAACGGTGGGGTTGGCTTAGAAGCGATGCTTCCCCTCAGAAACCCAAGAGCTTTCTGCCAATCACGATGAATCGTCACCGAATTGTTGGAGTCGCGGTGCTCCTCACAGCCACGCAGGTTTTCGGCCAAGCGCTGCGCCGAGACAGCCAAGGTGAGCGGCATGTGGTTGATTTGCCGCAACTTACGGCGGGAGGGCAGGCCGGCACGGCAGCAAGCGTCCCCGAAGAAATTCCGCGCCTCGCGCCGAACGGGTGCCTGATGGGCATGGTGCGTGTCAAAAGCTTTTGCATCGACCGGTTCGAAATCAACACGGTCGATCAGACCACCCGCCAACCGCTCTCCCCGTACTATCCGCCCAACCCCACGCAACTCGCCCGCAGCTACCGGCTCTGGCTCATTCAGGCCAGAACGAGCGGTGAGCCCAGCGCTCGCAGCATGCCGCTGCCTGATCTCTCCGTGTGGCAACGCAGCCACAGATTCACCCCGAAAGCTCGTTCCCAAAAAGGCGTCGTACCCCAAGGGTACATGACGTACTTCACGGCCAAAGAAGCCTGCGGAAATGCCGAAAAACGCCTGTGCACCAAGCAAGAATGGACGCTCGCCTGTGAAGGCGAAAAGGCGACCCGTTTCCCGTATGGTGAAGATTTTCAGCGCGCCAGCTGCAACGTCTACCACTACTACCATCCCGCCTTCCTGCTGCATGGCTCGGCGGCCATAGCGCACACGGATCCGCGACTGAATCTAGTGCTTGAACGCGGGATAACGCCGGTGTTGGCCACCACCGGCGCCTATGCTAATTGCGCGAGCACCTGGAACCAGGACCGCATCTACGACATGGTGGGCAATCTCGACGAATGGGTCGAAGAGGGCTCCTTCATGGGCGGATTTTACGCGAGAAACACCACCAAAGGCTGCGAAGCCGAGGTCTCTTCCCATTCTTCTCAGTACTACGATTACTCAACGGGCACGCGCTGCTGCTCGGATGCGAAGTAGTTCCAGGTATCAACCCAACCCTAAGGACCTTCACGCACTCCCGGACCGCGCCAAGAGCCCACCCAAGCGATCAATCGCCGCCTCGAGCAAGGCATGCGCAGGGTCATCGTCTTTGGAGCGCGCGCCGCCACCCCAGCGCGACCAGGTCATGGCGATCACGCGCTCGTCCTCACTGTAAGGGCTCGGAAAGGTGCGGAGTGCGAGCGTGGATTGAGCCGTATCTCCGACCGAAAGCAAGATGTCGCGCTCGGGCACGTTGGCGAGCACGCGGCCTTCGATGATTTGGGCGCCATCAAGATCGAACTGGTAACTACTGCCAGCTGCGCCAATGCCCTTTGTTTTCGGGGTGAGCCACACGCCGAGTGCGTCGGCATCTGTGAAGAAGGTGTGGGCGATGCGCGATGATGTCTTGGAGCGGCGAAGGAACCAAGTGGCGTGACGATTCTCGTCGAAATGGTACGTGAGGTAGTGCTCCAGCATCGCGAGCGAGAGCTCCCAAGAAGAGTGCGTGCCCTCGCGCGTGTCGTCGTCTTGGATGCCGGCAACCAGCACCTGCAGGCGATTCTCGGCAAACAGAAACTCGGTGGTCAGCTCTCCGTTTTGTAAGACCAGACGCTCGGCTTCGATCCACTCTTGAACCTTGAGCTCCACCTCAACGCGCAGGGCAGGCCAGCGCAGGCCAAGCGTTTCGCCCAGGGCCACCCGACCTCTGACGACGTCGGCTTGCCAGGCCGCCATATGTTTCGGGTCCGTACAGGCTTGCCACAAAAGCTGACGCGACGCGGGCAGGTGACGTTCAATCAAGAGCTCCGATTCGGTCATACTTCCCTAAGGATTCCAAACTTGTGGAGCCGAGGGGGATCGAACCCCTGACCTCCGCATTGCGAACGCGGCGCTCTCCCAACTGAGCTACGGCCCCCGGGATGTTTGAGGCCCCGGAGGGTATCCAGGCGCTTTTGAGTGTCAACCACTCAGATCATTGACCCACAAAGCATCGTGATTATGTTGCGCCCTGACTTGCGGCGGCCGAACGACGGCAGCTGAGTTTAAGCGGAGAACTTCAATCATGGGCAAAATCATCGGAATTGACTTGGGAACCACGAACAGCGTTGTCGCTGTGATGGACGGCAAGGAGGCCAAAGTCATCGTGAATGAGGAAGGCGCGCGCATCACGCCTTCGGTGGTGGCCTGGGACGACAAGGGCGAGGTTCTCGTGGGAACCATCGCCAAACGCCAGGCGGTGACGAACCCCGAAAATACGGTTTACTCCGCCAAGCGTTTCATGGGGCGGCGTTACTCCGAGGCCAAGAACGATTCTGGCCGCGTCCCCTATAAGTTGGTTGAAGGCAAGAACGGGGACTGCGCCATTGAGGTGCGCGGCAAAAATATGGCGCCCCCGGAAGTGAGCGCGAAGGTGCTCCAGAAGCTGCGCAAGGCGGCTGAGGATTATTTGGGCGAGACGGTCACAGAAGCGGTGATCACCGTACCGGCGTATTTCAACGACTCGCAGCGCCAAGCCACCAAAGATGCCGGCAAGATCGCCGGACTAGATGTGAAGCGCATCATCAACGAGCCCACGGCAGCCGCGCTCGCTTACGGCCTGGACAAGAAGAACAACGAAGTGATCGTGGTTTATGACTTCGGCGGAGGAACCTTCGATATTTCTGTGCTCGAAGTGGGCGATAACGTGGTCCAGGTGATCGCGACAAACGGCGACACGCACCTCGGTGGCGATGATGTCGACGACGAGATCATGAAGTGGCTCAGCGCTGAATTTAAGCGGGATACGGGCATCGATGTTTCGGCGGATAAGATGGTGATTCAGCGCCTCAAGGATGGCGCCGAGCAGGCCAAGATCGAGCTCTCCTCCAAGCAGGAGACAACCGTGAATCTGCCGTTCCTAACGGCCGATGCGAGCGGCCCCAAGCATCTGCAGAAGGTGCTCACCCGGGCCAAGCTGGAGCAGATGATTCAACCGCTCATCGACCGCACCATGGAGCCGGTCAAGAAAGCTCTGGCGGATGCCAAGAAGCAGCCTTCCGACATCGACGAAGTGGTGCTGGTGGGTGGCTCAACGCGTATCCCACTCGTGCAATCGACGGTCACCAAGTACTTCGGCAAAGAGCCGCACAAGGGCGTGAACCCGGATGAAGTGGTTGCGATTGGCGCGGCCGTTCAGGGCGGTGTGTTGTCGGGCGAGGTTCAGGATGTGGTCCTGCTCGACGTGACGCCGCTTTCGCTCGGCGTCGAAACGCTGGGCGGAGTGATGACGGTCATGATCCCCCGCAACACCACGATCCCCACGCAGAAGAAGGAGGTCTACTCGACAGCTGCGGATAGCCAAACGTCCGTGGAAATCCACGTGCTTCAGGGTGAGCGCGCCGAGTCCCGTTACAATCGCACACTCGGGAAATTTCATCTTGAGGGTCTTCCGCCGGCACCCCGTGGTGTTCCGAAGGTGGAAGTTACCTTCGATATCGATGCTAACGGCATTCTGAGCGTGGCCGCAAAAGACACAGCCACCGGCAAAGATCAACGCATCACGATCACCGCTTCGAGCGGCCTGAACGAAGCGGACATCGAAAAGATGGTCAAGGATGCCGCTCTGCATGAAGAGGAAGACAAGCAGCGTCGTGAAGCCATCGAGAAGCGAAATCGCCTCGACAACATGTGCTACACGCTCGAAAAGCAGATCACTGAGAATAAGGAAAAGCTCGCAGGAGCCGATGTCTCAGGCGTCGAAGCGCTGATCAAAGAAGGGCGCGAGGCCATCGAGAAGCAGAATGATGAGAAGGTCTCCAGTGTTTTGGAGCGCCTAGAGAAAGAAGCGCACGCGATGGCGACCAAGCTCTACGAAGCGGCCGGTGCAGGCGCGAGCCCGGACGGCGATGGCACGGCTCCGGAGGCTGGCGAAAAAGAGAGCAAGAAAAAGAAGCCTGACGTTATCGACGCTGAGTTCGAAGAAACGAACTGAACCCGGAGCCCCGAGCCCCGACCAGCGCACGGCTGGCTTGAAAAGTTCAAGCTAACGCCGTGCCACTGGTCCGCCTTCCGACTTGGCGGGCGGTGGACTGGCAATCTCAACAAAATCACGACTCAAAGGGGCTCCCTGTTGATCGGAAACGTCAACCCTGAGGACCCATGGGCCTGCACCGCCTTGGGGCTCAATGCTGGTGCGCCAAACGTTGCCCGTATGCGTCCAAGCAGCTTTAAGCGGCTTTAGCCCAAGACGCAGCTTAAATGTGGGAATTGCGCTGGCGGAGGCTTGGGAGCCACGCGGATCGCTGATCTTGACGCTGATCGTGATCTTGTCGCGGGGCCAAACTGCCGTGCGCGGGGAGAGAGCGATCTCCGCGCTCAGAGCACGCGGCAGCAACTTTACGACCAGCTTGTCTCCGCTTGCTGCGTCCTTAAAGGTGACGCTCGTTTTTTGGTTGCGATACAGGCCTACGGCGCTTGGGACGTCGACGTAGTAGTCGGCTCTGCCATAAGTCATCTTGAGCCCGCTCACGTGCGACAGCTTCAGTTGCTGGCGAGCCCCCAGATAGACAGTGTCGCTTTCACCGAAGCTTGAACCCTCTGGCACCTCCGCTCCAATCACGTGCAGCGTGCGAGTGCGTGCGAGGCTCGAATCAATGCCTTCTGAATCGATGGCGTGCACACGGATCTCGTAGCGGCCTGGGCTAACGCTAGGAGGGGTTTCGAGCGCCGTTGAAGCAGTGCGCGAGTGCAGCACTTCCTTGCCGTTGCTCAAATCAACGATGGATACCGCATAGGCTTTGGCGCCAGGGACTCGAGACCACCCGAGATCGCCGAGCGTCGCCTCAGCTTGAAAGGCCGCCCTCACCATTTTTCCCTTGATCTCTGTGGGGGCGAGGATGGTTTGCTCGGTGTCTCCAGTCGGCCGTTTCGCATCGCGCACACGTTGAGATCCCGCTGAAATGCTGACCCAGCCGGCGCCGACTTGGGTGAGCGACTTCCCCTCGCGGTTGACCACAACGGCGCGCGCTTCCGAAGCGAACACCGAGGCTTTGCCTGCCACCACGATAGAAGTCAGCTTCTTCGGTGCCGAAACCATCAGCGCCGAAGGGATCGACTGTTTTTCGGCGACTGAAACATCCAATCTTCCGTCCCGCACAAACACGCTGTAACCACGGGTCCGCTGGCCCGGACCCAGTTGCAGACTCTGAACGGAGGAGAAGACCTTGAATTCCGTGCCTGGAGCGGCGCTCACCTGGATGCCGCCGGGCATCGCATACACGGCGCCGGCGTCGCCCGCGACCAGCAGGCCAAAGTGTTTCTTAGTAGCGCCGGAGACAAGCTCAATCCGCTCGCTTGCCCCTGCAGGTCTCGCGGTTGTGAACAGCGCCAGCCCCAAAACAATCCGACACGCGCGCCCAATCCATCCTTGATGCATAGAGCCACGAACGGTCAAAAGTGCCGCGACTTGAGGGGAGTCAGCTGGGAAAGCCTGGTGCTCAAACACCCCGCCGACTAGACTGCCGCGACCTATGTCGCGTTTTTCAGCTTTCTTATTCGCTGCTTTCCTGGCTGGCTGCGCTCCAACAGCAGGCCCCAAACACCCACAAAAACCAACCCAGGTACTGGTCGCCTCGCCCGGTCCAGAAGTGGTCTCCGTGCCTACACGGGTTGGGGCCCCGAGCGATCTCGTCGGGCTCGTGCGGATTAAGAACCCCGCGCTCTTGCTCGACACGCTCACCGATTGGGCGCGCCTTCCTCTTGCTTGGAGAACATTGGCGGCGAGCCGCATACCAGGCTTAACAGATGTGGCTGCACTCGACGCTCCGCTTGATGCGCTAGCACTGTTAGCTCCCCCGAGTGGCCAGGCGCTCGACGAACCCTTGGTTGCATTGAGCCTCGGCTTAAAATCGCTCGCACGTGCTGTCCAGTTCGCACGCGATCAGGGCCAGGACGTGGAGCGCATTCCGCCCGGCCTCTATCGGCTCGGCGGTATCTTCGGGCATCCCTGCGCGATGGGACCGGCCCTTGGTACCACGCCTGCGCGTTTGGTGTGTGGTGCGGATGATCAAGGTTTGCAGGCGCTTTTACCCTACGCAAGCCGGGGCTTACCCCTCGAACAACTCTCGAACTCGGATATCCATCTGGAGTTGCGCGCCGAGCCCCTTCGCCGTCGTTACGGGGAGCAGCTACAACGCCTCGCCGCTTTGGCGCCCATGGCCATGAGCCAGCTCAGCCAAGACAACCCCATCTTTGATCGCGCGCTCGGTGACACAGTGCACGGCATGACCGACGAGGCACTCGCGATTGTTCAAGACTTGGACAAGCTCCGGATTGACGCAACAGCAAGTTCCCAGCGCTCGGCGCTTGAAGTAGAGTTTGGTATCAGCTTTCGCAGCAAATCATCGTGGCTGGCGCAAGTGGCTGAGGATGTCGTTGCCAACCAAGCCAAGGCGCCCGCGCTTTTTTGGCGATTGCCGAAAGACGCGTCGATCGCGAGCTTTCGCTACCAGGGCTCAACTCGTGGCCGAGACGCCATCCAAGCTTCCCTCTCGGGCCTGGCGGAAGGCTACACCGATCACGAAGGCTTGCCCGAAAGTTTGCGGAAGGATCTAGGAAGCCTCATCAAGTTGATGTTTGCTTTTGAGCCTGCCCTCATGGTCAGCGCCTCGGGAGAGCTGACTCCGAGGTTGGGCGCCGAGTTCGGCACCGGCCCTCTGGACGCTGCTTTACGAAACCAACAGAAGTGGTCCGTGATTGGTTTTCAAGCTCCCTCCAACCCCACCAAAGAGGCGCTCGGCCTGCTCGCTAGGCTAATTAACCACGCCTCCCTCAAAGCGGTCGCCAAGAAAAACTCGCTCGACCCCAAGTGGCTCCCCCGAGCCAAGCTTCGCCCCGCACCGAATCTCGCGCCGGGCGCCGAGCAGTTAGAATTGGTCCTTCCCGCGGGGCTCTTGGACAAAGCAGACAGCACGATCAAGCACAAAGACTTCAGGTTATTCGTCGCGGTGGTGCCGGAGGGAGAGATCACCTGGCTCTTCAGCGGGCCTTCCGAGGCGGTGATTCGTGAACGGGCAAAAATGCTCCTCAAAGGGAGCGGAACGCTGGCTGAGCGAACCGATCTTGAGCTCCTGAAGACTGAAAAAGCCTTCTCGGGTGGCTTCCTTCAAGCGCGCTCCGTGTTGGGCTCGCTCGCGCCCGATATCAGCAAGAAAGTGTTGTCGGTTCTGGACGCCACCCAACATCACGGTGAAACTCCGGCCTTCTTTTTCGCAAGTGCATCCAAGACCGGAGCTGGCGTCGAAATGCATTCCTCATTAGTGATACCCAAGGAGCTGATTCAAGACGGCGCGGCCGCTGCGGCTGCCGCAAGCTTCTAGAGGCTCCACCCGCTTCTTTGGCCGGTTTTCGGGCACGCGTCGCTTGGCCGTGTTTTTGCCCCCAAGCCCCCAACTGGAGTATGTGGATGTAGTCAAATGTACTCCGCACCACGCCACTTCCGGTCGATTTTACCTGTTCTATTGGCTCTGATCTGGGCAAGGCCAGCGCATGCGTGGGTTGAAGCCTCAGTGGAATCTCAGGTTGTCACCGTGGAGTTAGACCGCCAAGGCAAAGCGCAGGTGACGCATGAACTCCTGGTCAACGTTCGCGGCGGCCCGCTTGAGAGCTACACGCTCAACGGTGTCGATAGTGATGCTGAGCCTTTGCCTGACGCCAAAGTTACCGACACCCGTTCTGGCGATGCCACGGGGATCCCTCTCCTAGCAACCCGGCTAGAGGATGGCAGCCTCAGGCTCTCGGTCACTGAAGGCAGCGGACTCTCACGTGGGTCGTACTTGTTTCGTTTCGCATACCGCACGGATCTCCTCGGCAGAGGCCTCTTGCGCCCCCAGCTCGGACACGCAGAGTTGAGCTGGAGCGGGCCGCGGCTTTCGGATGGGGTCGATTCTGCAAAGGCAATCTTCCGTTTTCCGAGAGCGGAGCCAGCTCCGAGCCTTCCTTCCCAGGATCTCGAACGCGCCGCGCTCGGGCTCGATCCTCAGTTGGCGGGAGTGTTCATGAGCAATCTCGTGCGTGGCCAACGCAACGATGAGATCGAGGTTGTCCGCCTCCACATCGCCGGGCGCGAAGCGCCTCTCTACAAGCTTTGGACCAGCCTCGATTCCTTCAACGAGTTCGCGCCGGGGCCGACTGCCGCCGCCATCAATCCGAGCAAACTAACACATTCTGAACGGCTGCCGCTGTGGCTCGCCTTCACAGCAGGTGTCGCCAGCATGCTGCTCGTCCACCTCACGTATCGGCGTTCGACGGGGCGGGCTGCAAAGCTTGGCGTGAAGCTGAAGCCTCTCTTGACGCTCCCCCTGCTCGCACGAGTCCCACTCACGGGATTGCTGCTCGGAGCGAGCGCCTGGTGCGCCCTTTCGCTACAGTTTGCCTGGTTGCCCCTCTTCGGAACTCTCCTTGCTTGCGCGCTCGTTCTCCATCAAGTGGCAAGTCCGACTCCTCCCTTGCGCGGCCCGGGAGAATGGAAGCCACTGACGCTATCAGCGCTACAGGCTCTCTGCCGCGACCCGCACCAACATCGTTTCCATTGGGCCTTGTTGAAATACAAGGTTAGCTACGCTGTGCTCATTTTAGGTTCATGCGTTGGAGTCGGATTCCTGCCGCTGGGGCTCGCGGAACGCCTATTATTTGGTCTAATTTGCCTATGTTTCGGGCTGACGCTGGGTGTCGCCCTGGGCCGGGAGCCTCGCAGCGCCGAACAGGCAAAGCGCGTGGGGGCTCGCGAAATCATTCGATATGCTCGGAGTTTGTCGAAACAAAGCGGCGTGGAGGTCCGCGTCCTCGGCCGCTTCCCGCTAGGGTGCGCGACACCCGACGAAGTGCGCCTGCGTGCTCTCCCCAGCCGCGCGAAAACGGGGTTGACTGGTGTCGAACTGGGTACAATTCTGGGCGCGGGCGAGATGCCGCAGCCCTATCTCCTAGTACGTGTGCTCGACGGCTCCCTGGCCTATCGAGCGCTACCACGACACCTGATTTGGGTGCGCGGGCGAGCACCCGAAGAGCGTGTCGCGGTCGTTTCGCCCCGCGTCCCCGTGCGTGGCATCACCTGCCGATTGCTGCTTGAGCTGCTCGATTTGATGCGCGAACCCGCGGCTCAAGACCCTAAGCTCGCCCAGAAGTCGGCCAAATCGGGGGGCAACGGAGCGCTCGCTTCAAACGGCCCCATTCGCACGTCGCCCGCAAAAGCCGCATAGCTCGCGTGCAGCGCGTGGCGACTTCCGAGCGCTGTGTGGGGGCCGGCGCCGTAAATCTGGTCACCCACAATCGGATAGCCGGCATCCGCTAGATGCGCGCGGATCTGATGACGATAGGCGCGTGAGACCTCGACTTCGAGCAACGAGTAGCCCTGCCTCACTTCGAGCACGACATAAGCTGTCTTGCGCTTTGGGTGCCCCAGCTCATCACCCGCGACCAGTACGCGACGCTTGGAGCGAGAGCTAGGCAAGAGCGCGTGCTCAATAACACCTGGCTCAGAAACCACGCCCACCACGATTGCCAGATAGCGCTTCGTTAGCTTGCCACCAGAGATGATCTCACGCAGGGTAGCAAAGGCTTTGGGATCCCGCGCCACGATCAGCAAGCCCGAAGTGTGGGTGTCGAGACGGTGAACGAATCCGGCATCTCGGAGCCCGCCAACGCCGCTGCACTCTGGGTAGCGAGCCATCAAGGCGTTAGCCAAGGTGGCTCCCTCGCCTGGCTGAAGTGGCATGGTCGGTTGCCCAGCTGGCTTGTTGAGCACCACAAGCTGAGAATTCTCCATGACGACCGTCAGCGGGAGCGTTGGTTCCGGGACAATTCCGGCCGGTTCAAAGACTACGCTGACTTCCTGCCCAGCCGTGAGCCTACGCGATTTCTCGGCAAAACGGCCCGCCACCTGCACTCTTCGTTCGACCAGCAAGCGTTTGACACCGCGGCGCCCAAGCTCGGGGATGCGTTCAGCCAGAAACTTATCGAGGCGTTTTCCCGTGTCCTTGACAGCGACCACAAAAGCCTCACGCCGCTCGATGCGAGCCTGCTCAGCATGGCTCACCATAGGCCCTGCACACCGAGCTCCCAGGTGGTTGGGCCGTGAGCCTCCAAACCGGGACCAACATAGGGCGCGAAGCTTGCTTGGGCACTCGTGGATTTCTTCGAATCTTCCGTCGTTAAATACGCAACCACTCCACCCGTCGCCATACCGGCCACGATCCCCGACAGCCAAATGCGATTGCGAACACTGCTTCCTTTCCGGTCAACAATGAGAAGCGGGCTCAGCGCGGCTGCGCCGCCCAGCCCACCCAGTGCCACTCCCACGTCGACCATCAAGACTCGAGACGCGCTCAGCTTGAGCTGAGTTGCCAATGCTCCGCCGAGCACTGCGCCGGATGCTGTCCCAAAACCTATCCCACGTTGAGGCACGAAATCGCTACGACCCTCCACAATGAACTCCCCCAAACTCCCCACGCCAAAACCGAATGCTGATGCTGAATGGAGGATGACCGCACCGCCATCCTCGATCGACGAATGGGACACCGCAGCCGTGCCAAGCACGAGGCCAGCCCCAGACCCGAGCAAGCCCCAAAGATAGCGATCTTTCACGCGGGCGCGATAACCATCCGCCAAAAACTCAGCGGCCACGTTGGGCCACAGCGTGCCCGCTGCGAGATACCAGGCCTCCGCAGCTGAGATATCCCACTCATCCGCAACGACCATCGCGGTTCCAAGCCCGACGCCCGCCCCCAGCGCTGCCAAGGGATAGGTGAGGCGGAGATCCGAGGAACCACTGGCACGCTGAAGCGCAAACCCAGTATAACCACCGAGTGCCGCGCCCGTAGCTGACAGGATTGCGCGCCCTGGGGAGCGTGTTGGCGTGGCCCCTATTGGACTGGCACTTGTCGCAGTTGCTGGCACCGCTGCCGACGGAGGCATTAGGCTGCTTCCTCCAAGCTGCCGCCGCCCTGCCGCCACCAAATCTCGAAGCATGACCATGACGCGAACTTCAAGCTCTTGCCCACGGAGTGTCTCCGACTTGGAAAGAATGACCTGGCTGCCCGGCGGGATCACGACCAGCGTGATTTCAAACTCGCCCGCATTGGCCTCAGCTATGATCGGCACGATCACCCAACTCGACCTGGCCCATTCGATCAGCATTGCGTTGGAGATCGCTTCCGCCCGAACCTCCTGGCGCCCCGAAAGACCCAAGCTGAGATCGAGATCCTGAGCTCCCTCCTGCACGACCTGTTCGAGGAACCGAGCCCAGGCAGCGCGCTTTTGCCCGTAGGACGCCTGCGACTCCAAAGCGAGCGCGTAATGCGCCTTGCCGGCCTCGAAACTCTTCTGCTCGAGCGCGGGCACGACGCGTGCTTCCGTGGCGATTTCTGCCCTGGCTTCGCGAGCCATCAACACAACTAAACAGCTCAGCAACCAAGCCGCCCAAAAGGAGCCGCGGGCGGCACACTTTGCGAGATGAGCGCACACTAGAGCATCAACACAACGTTGAGCCAGGCGTCGAAGCTGTGGGAACCATCAACCAGGAATCGACTCCCAGGATCATCAATGACGCGGCGAAAATGCGGATTCGGCACACCTGACGCCGTGAAAGCCCCACCCGACTGGGAACGACAGGGCCCGGCCTCCGCCACTGTGTTGCTCTGACCAGTTGCGCAGGCTTGATCGTAGGTGATCAGATGCGACTGCGTCAGCTTGAGCCCGCCACCAAGATTGAATTTGACGTACTGCCCCGGCTGCCAGGTGAACTGCGAAGTGAGCTTGATCTCGGCATATTGCTGCGTGTCTGAGAGGCCCTCGCTGTAAACTTTGGTGGAGTTGGGATCGATGATCGACGGATCCGGGCTGGTCCCGGGAAAGGCTGGATTCGCCATATATCCGGCAAAATTCGGATTCCTGAGGCTTGGGGCATCACTCGAACCCAGCGCATCAAAGAGCTCGGTATAATCCCGCCCTTCCGACACGTACGTACCAGTCGATCGAAAATCAAACGTCAAGCGTTGGAAGTCGCCGCGCGCTTCCCAGGGGATCACGTTAATGCCAACGATCATAGACCCCTGAAGCGGCGGGTGATTGACGAGCACGCCCTTGAGATCGCGCGATGCGCCGTACTCGCTTGAATCATTGGCAAACTCGAAGAGCGCGGTGAACCCACCGTAAGGCTCGATATATTTCACGCGCTTTGACAGATAGGTGTGCACCTCAAGCCCGGTCGTGCCGCGGCTCACCCCCGGGGCACGGCCCCCAGTGAAGCTTCCTTCAAGAGGTACGCCGCCAACAGCAGGCTTATCCGCAACACCATCCCGGTTAACGTCCGAAGGATCGGCGCACTTCTGTTGTTGCGATTTGAGGTTCAGACCCTGCGTGCTCTCCTTGCAGGCGCGCATCGGCTCAGCCACATCAAAGCGGCCCTCAGCACCGAAAACCCAGGTTGGCTTGGTATAATCGCGAGCCTGATTCAGGATCCCGACGTCCAGACCCACGGCGAGATACTCGATCCCGCTCCGTGTAGGACTCTTGAAGGGCAAACTAAACAGCTGCTCCCCAGGCGCGCCGGCTAGCGTCACCGTTTGCATGGCGCCACTCCCCTTCACGCTCGCCAGCTCACGATCATTGGAAAGGATGATGGGCAGCCTCAACACGAGGGCGAGATCTTTATACAGGCCAATGTCGGCGCGTGTATTGAGCCGACTGGTGGATTCGGTGTACTCCGCCACGTTGAGCGCGCGCGACGTGAAGCCGCCGGAAGAGAGCCCATCCTGGGTGATCGATGTTTCGCGGCGGATTTGCGCCGTTTTCCAAGTCTGGACGAGGCCGGCTGTGAGCAGGAGATCGAAAGGATCGTCGCCATCTACCGCATCGGCCACCTGAGTGATCTCCGCTGGCTCGGAGAATAGGATTGGCTCTGCTACTCCGTGCGGCTCGTCAGCGGACGCGGGAGCTGCCACAGCTAGCGCGCTCACTAGCCCCGCGAGCCCCGCGAGAAACCTAACTGGACCGAGCTTTGCCATCACCGGTTGAGCAACCTAGCGGTTTCAGCCCGAAACTGTCAATCCCACGGGCGCGCGTCCGCAGCAGGGCGGGCCCGGCATCCATTCTCGAACGCATCGCGTGCGCTTCAAATCGGAGGACTCGCTAAGGTAATGCGGCCGGTTTCTTCGTCGTCGTCGTCAAAGATTTCTGCCGTAATGTCCTCAGCCGCAAGCTCCCGTTTGGCTTGCCCAAGCTCGCGACTCGTATCGGCAAGGCGGTCAGAAAGCACACCTAAGAACTGCCAAAGCAGCTTGACCGCAAGCTGGTGCTCCTTGCGCAGGATCTCGAAGAAATCGCTACGGCGAATCACCATCAATTCGCTCGCACCTTCCGACACCACGGTGGCAGAACGTGGCTGGCTGCGCACCAGCGCCATTTCCCCAAAATGATCTCCGGGATTCAATGCAGCTATTTTGGCCTCGCCCCGCACCACCTGCGCCTGCCCACTCAACACGATGAACAGCTCATCGCCGCTCTCCCCCTCGGAAATGATCGCCTGACCGTCGGCGTAGGGAACCACATCCGTGACCTGGAGAACGCGCAACAACTCTCGATCATTGAGCGGGCGAAACAGCGGCATCCGAGCCAATATTTCGCGCTTCAGCTGCAGCTGCTTGGCGCGCGTTTCGTCTTTGGCTTCCGGATCCCCAACCGTGATGACACAGGCCGTTATGTTGTCTTTGCCGCCTCGTTCATTGGCAGCATGGATCATCAGCTTGACGGCTTGCTCTTCACTCGGGTGGAGCAAGAGCTGTCCCAAGCCATCAACATTCTCCTCGAAATAGCCGCTTAGGCCGTCAGAACACAGGAGGAATCGATCGCCGGGCAGCAGATCCACCACGATGGATTCGGGCTCCGCGTGCTCATAGACACCAACAGCCCGAGTGATGGCATTCTTCTGCGCCATCTTCTCGACTTGCTCTCGCGGCATCTTCTTGCGCTTGATGAGCTCGTTGTAGACGTTGTGATCTTCAGTGAGCTGCTGCAAAACGCCTTCGCGCAGTTGGTAGAGGCGGCTATCGCCAACGTGAATAATGAAGGCTTGGCTGCCTACGATGAGAATCGCTACCAGCGTAGTTCCCATGCCTCGCTTGCTCGGATCACGCTGTGCCTCGGCGTGCACCTTTCCAGACGCTCGATTAACGGCGAACTCAAGCATGTTCAAAAGGTCGCGCTTGCTCACCCGAGCGCCGCCCTTCTTGTCTGCCAGGTAGTCTTCCAAAAGCTCAGCCTCGCGTTTCACTTCCTCGTGAAACGTTCGCACCGCGAGCGCACTGGCGACCTCTCCGGCTGCGTGCCCGCCCATGCCGTCGCACACGACGAACAGGCCGAGCTTCTTATCGACGAGGTAATTGTCCTCGTTGTGTTCGCGCACCTTGCCGACGTCAGTTAGAGCGGCGAAGTTGAGGTCGAGTTCCTTCATGAAGGAGCAAGAATAACCAACCAGGCAACAAGAAGCTACACGCTGAAGGCTCCGTGGTCGAATACAGAACTTGCCCCGTTATCGGCCACGATCACGTGATCCAAGAGTGGGATACCGACCACCTTGCAGGCTTCGGCAAGCGCGCGGGTCATGACGATGTCCTCCGGGCTCGGCTCAGGATCCCCGCTCGGATGATTGTGCACCATCAATATTGCGCTGCCGGCGTCACGGAGCGCCGGCCTCAACACGTCTTTTATGGTCAGCGCACACCCGTGCAGGCCCCCGTAGGCGATACGCCGGAGACTCTTCAGGCGGTTCTTGGAATCAAGAATCAGCAGCCAGACCTCCTCGTGTTCCAGGCCAGCGAGCCGTGGGCGCGCCCACTCGACCACAAGGTCGAACCGAGTGAACGTAAAATCGCGAGGCACCGGACCGAGGAAGCTTGAACGGCGAGCGAGCTCCAGCGCTGCCGCTACGCGCGTGGCCTTGGCTGGGCCGAGCCCCGGTGTTGTCAGAAGGGCCTGGGCCGAAGCGAGCGACAAGCCATGCGAGCCTCCATAGGTTTCAAGAAGCGAAACTGCCAGTGCGAGCGCCGAGGCATCCCCCGTTCCCGTTCCGAGCAGCATCGCCAAAAGCTCATGATCCCCCAAATTCTCAGTGCCAAAAAGCAGCGCACGTTCGCGAACATCTGGCTTCGCAGTTCTCGGTGCAGAAGCGAACGTGGGGGTAGACGGGGCGGAAACCGGCAGCTGAAGCATGAGCCCAACCGAGCACAAAGCATGCCGAGATCGATCCAGTGTAGTTACGCGACTCCGCGGGCCCGGATGAACTGGCCAAGCTGACCGGTGTTCGCCATGCGTTGGCCGGCTAACTCACTCGACGCGTTGGGGTTCACCCGGGGGAAGCGCGCGCAAGAAATCGCTCAGCGCCGCCTCCACACATTGTCGATCATCACCGTCGATGGTCACTTTTGTTTTGTAGGTTGGATCAAACCACTTGGGGTAGGAGCCGAAATCGAGCGTGGGATAGCTCGCGACAATTCGGTCAATCAGTGGTTTGAGCTTCACCTCATCGAGCAACATATAGATCTGGCGCGTGATAATCGTCCGCGGCCCTCGAACGTGCTCGCGCACAACTGCCAACTTCATGCGAAAAAGCTCCGGGACTCCGGGCAGAACCCAGACGTTCCTCATCACCACCGTAGGCCAGCGCACGCCCTCCGCCGTCTTCAGGGCGGCACCTTCGGGAACGAGCGCCATCCTGCGAGCGGCGGGAAGATCCTCAGGATAGAGCGGAGCCAGCAGGGCTTCGAGGTCCGGGTGTACGGTAACCGGCACGCCAAATGCCGCACCCACTGCATCGAGCGTTACGTCGTCGTGAGTCGGGCCCACGCCGCCACTCGTGAAAACGACATCGTACGCGGCGCTTTGCAGCCGGACTTCTTCAGCGATCTTCTCGATCACGTCGGGTACGACGACGACCCGTTCTAGACGGATCCCGAGCGAACGCAGTGTGCCTGCGAGGGCGAAAAGGTTTGCCTCCGCCACTTTTCCACTCAGGATTTCGTTGCCCACCAGCACCGCACCAGCGTGGATGGCGATCTCGGGACTCATTCGAGGTCCAGTGTCTTTACGATGGGCCGACCTTCTTCATCGATGGCGAGCAGCTGCTCCACGCGTTTTTCTGCCGAATCCAAGCGTGCTTGGGAAACTCGTGCCAACCGGACACCCTCCTCAAACAGTGCGAGCGAGGCATCCAGCGGGAGATCCCCATCCTCAAGCTTGTCGACAATCTCTGCCAGCCGCGACAAGGAGCCCTCGAAGGAAAGCTCAGCGAGTGCGCCTCCCGCTTCCGCTTCCACCTCCGCTACCGACGAAGCCTGCTCGGAAGAATTCTTAACGCGTTTGCTCATGAGCCTCCGTTGGCGTTGACGGAGGCCGAACGTGGTCGAATTCGGGGGCCAGCGCAAGGCGGACGCTATAACTCCCGGTGACGGCATGTGGAACCACCACGAAGCCGTCGGGATCAGGCAGCATGGGCACTACCAGGCCGGGAAAAAGCCGTACGCCAAGGGCTTGGCCTTGAGTATTCCCATCCACAAAAATCCAAACTGGTAACACGCCGCTCGCTGTGGGCCACGCAGAGTGCGGAGTGAGCGCCTGCTTGGCCGCTTGCCGGACGCCCGGATCAGAATCGAGCGCCGCCACGTCCGATAGCCAAGCCTTGGACCACGCACGTGCTTGAAGGCCGATGCCCGTCACGATCGCACGCCGCACTTCTGGCTCCGATTCAGTAGCAAACGCCTGCGTCAGCATCCCAAACCGAAGTGGCCAAGCACACCTCGAAAGGCCGAACAAGGCAGCGGCGCGCACGTCCGTATCGGCACTCTTTAGCAGTTGCTCGGACAACGAATCCTGGGGGGCATAACGGGAGGCTAAGACGAGCGCGGCCATGGGCGCAGCGACGCTATCTTGCAGATGATTCACCAAGGATTCCGAAGACACCAACTTCCCAATCTCCGGATAACGCAGGCACCCGATCAGTTGCACATTGAGACGTCGCGCGTTGTCGGCGCCTGCGACGGCAAGCCGACACGCCTCTTCAGAGGAGAAGCCACTCGGAACCCCCGCCTTGCCCAAGCTGCCTAATTCGTCGTCAGTTTTAGCGTATCGAAGGCGCCAGGCATGCTGCCACAGTCGTTTGTCCCAGCCTCCGGCGCGTGCCAGATTCGCCGTCAGGGTGCGACCCGAGGCGGAGCTTGTCGCCGTAGCGAGGGCGTGGGCTGCCAAAGAAAGTTCAGAGCGGGTGCGGGCCAGGCTCACGAGTTTGGCTCCGGCAGACTGCGCCTCAATAGCAGCCAGAATTTGCCGTGCACTATCGGCCCGCGCCGAATCAGATGTGGTTAATAAACGACCGAGACCATCGATCAAACGTGGGGAGAGAACTTGACGCGCTAAGCGCAATCCGAGATCGACATTCCCATCCTGGCCCAAAAGCTCCTCCACGACGCCAGTGGCTTCGAGCGGAGCTAGCAAGGCCAAGATTTCAGCGGCGCGCGCTCGAAGCTTGGGGAGCGAACTCTTCGCCCATTCCCTAGCGAGCGCAAGCGGCTCGAAGTTGCCGAGCTTCGCAAGAGCAACAGCGGCCTCGACACTCACGTCCATCGGAGCTTTCCGAACCAGCTCGCGGAGCGCCGGGATCGCACGCTTGTCACCGATTTCGCCGACTAGCGCGACGGCCCCGGGGGGTGCTTGCTTGGAACACAGCACGCGCACATCTCGCGGCGGATGGGTCAAAAGCGCATGCTTCGCGAACTCTGCGAGCGGCCCCGCATGCCCCAACGCTGAAATGAGAAACGCGGTGGCCTGGGGGCTTTGCGCGCGACTGAGCGCCAGCGCCGCGGATGTCTGGATCTGGGGGCCCAACAACGCATTGTTGCCGGCAACGTCGGACAAAACCCTATACAACAGGTTGGCGACTTTGGGCTCATTGGCAAAGCGAGCGATTGCAAACACCAACGTGCGCTTTTCGTCCAAGCTGAGTTCCTCGACCCGCTCGACCCAAGACAGCAATCGTTCGCGACTCTCGCGACTGAACGGCAGCGCCAAGCGTTCCATCCCGCGCCGGCGTTCTTCCCCCGCCTTGGCGCGCAACAAACTGGCTACCGCAGCCTCGCCCAAGCGCTCCCGCCAATTGGAGACATTCTCCGCTGCGTGAAGCGAGACCGGGAATAAGAACAACAGCGCCCAGTAGAAACGCCGCCGCACGCGGCGTTCACTCATCATTACTCCAGCCAAGGCCTAGGAATCCCATGACCCTTGGATTTCCAGGGCGTGAATCAAGTGGCAGCTGAAGCCCAGTGTTGAGCGAAAGCGCGCTGAAGCGTCGGCTCACTCCCAACCTAATCTGAGCGCCCGTAGCTCCAGAAGGCGCGTCGCCAGAAAGCGCTGCTGCACTTGAGATTTCGAGACCGATCCGCGTCGCACCTGTTGCATCCCACCCCAACAAAATAGGTCGAAACATCAAGCCTGCGTTCCATCTGAATTCATCCCCGTAGCGCACTCGGAGAAAGCTTGGCTCCGCTCCACGCAGCCGCACACCTGCGCTCGCTCGCAACTCAAACACCAGCAGATGCAGCCCCGATAGCAGCTGAAGCTCGCCCTCTGGCGAACCACTCGAACGCAGCGCTGAACGTGAACCTGTGGGGATTTCTAGAGCACCACGGGAGCCGAGCGTCATGCCTCCGAGATCCCCCCGAGTGAGCCAGGTGGTCTTGTAACCGACTTCCATATTTCCGAGGGCTGTCGCAGGGATGGGAGCGCGATCGATGGTTTCGGAGATATCAACACCCGATTCATAGGGGATCGCTCCGACCGCGAAGGATACCTCCAGCCGCGGCAGCACACCAAGATTTAAGGCGTAATCGTTGAACACGCGATCGCGAACGATGGGGAACTCCGCCCCGCTTGCGTTGCGCAATACCAATGGCGAACGCTCATACCCGAGCCAGACGTTCGCACGGAGCGCCCCCGGCGCCAAAGCCTCCGGCGACAGCGTCCGCACCAAGCCATCATTCGCAGCGGGCAGTGGGGGTGCCCCCAAATTGATCGCATCCCGATCTCCGAAGGCACTCGCCGAAACGAGTACCAACGCCAGGCACAGGAGGACCGCAGGATTGCGCATTCGGATCGGAAACCAGACTAGTCGGGCGCCCCCGGGCCTTGCAAAACTTGCCCCGGCGGGCCGATCAGCGTAACCGCTTCAGGAAGAACCCATGGATGCGA
>CAZSUA010000016.1:24308-29041 GCA_964609655.1 uncultured Polyangiaceae bacterium
GCCATCATTGCTGATCGGATCGAAGCCGGCACCTTCCTCGCCGCCGTGGGCGCAGCAGGCGGCAATGTACTACTCGAATATGCTCCGTTCGATGATCTGGAGCCAGTGATCCACCGCTTACGCCAAGCCGGCCTTGAAATCGAACGCGAGGGCGAGCATGTGCGCGTGCGCCGCGAAGGCCCGCTCAAATCGGGAGATGTTACCACTGCGCCCCACCCTGGATTCCCGACCGACATGCAAGCGCAATTCATGGCGCTCATGTGCTCGGCCCCCGGCACCAGCGTGCTCACCGAAACCATCTTCGAGAACCGCTTCATGCATGTTCCCGAACTGGGGCGAATGGGTGCCAACATCGTCACCCACGGAAATGTCGCTATTGTTCAGGGCGTCCAATCGCTATCAGGCGCGAGTGTGATGGCAACGGATCTCCGCGCGAGCGCTTCACTCGTGATCGCTGGCCTGGTTGCGGAAGGCGAAACCACCGTGCGCCGCGTCTACCATCTGGATCGCGGTTACGAACGCATCGAAGAAAAGCTAAAGGGCGTCGGCGCAGACATTGAACGCGTTAAGCTTGAGGACCACGAATCTTGAAACCGATCACGATCGCCATCCCGAAAGGCCGCGTCACCCAGGCACTGGCGCCTCTCTTCCGCCAAGCCGGGCTCGATACTTCTCCTCTCGATTCCGATGATCGGCGTCTGATCCGAGCTACCGACGACGAGAGCCTACGCTTCTTGCTACTGAAGCCAGACGACGTGCCAACCTACGTCGAGTACGGCGCCGTGGACCTCGGCATCAGTGGGCGCGATGTGTTGCTGGAACGGCGTTATGACCTTTACCAGCCGCTCGATCTGGGCGTGGGTAAATGCCGAATGATCGTCGCTGGCCCCAAGGGGCAAAAAGCCCCCTCCTTGCCGCGTGTCGCCACCAAATTCCCGCGGATCGCCTCCGCGCATTTTGCCAAAAAAGGTATCCAAGCCGAGATCATTTTCGTCCAGGGTTCGGTGGAACTGGCACCCCTCGTGGGCCTGTCCGATCTGATTGTCGACCTGGCCGAATCTGGCAAAACACTGCTAGAAAACGGCTTGGAAGAACAAGAATACATCTGTTCGATCTCCAGTGTCTTGGTAGCGAACCGAGCACTCTATAAGCTTCGCCATGCCACCATCGCACCGGTGGTGGAGCGCCTGCGCAAAGCCGTTGAGCTTCTGGGCTAGGCCTTTACGAAACTGGCGGCAGATCCAGCACAACCAGCGGCTCGATCTTACGCAACCCCTTCACTCCGATCCCACGCACGCGCAAAAGATCTGTCACTTTCCGGAAGCGACCAAGACGCGCGCGCAGCTCAAGGATCGCTTGCGCGCGCTTCGCGCCTACGCCAGGGAGTTTCGTGAGATCTGCGACTTCAGCGGTGTTCAACACGATCTTTGCGGCAGCCACGCTCCCCGCGTTCGTCCCCGGGCTTGATTTCGCGTCACTCGCGGCAACTGCAGGACACGGCGGCACCCTCCCGCTCGCGCCCGCTACGGGTTCCGACGCACCGTTCGGCTTCGCCGGCGCACCAGCTGCCAGCCACTCGTTCTTGCCCCGAGCGTTGGCCTGATCGGAAGCGGCTCTCGCCTCGGCAATTGAAAGCACGCTCCTCCCTTCGTGCTGCATGGACCAATAGCCAAGCCCTGCAAAAGCAACGATGGCCAAAGCCCCACAACCCAGCTTGCCCAGCACCTTTGCCCAGACACCTCGCTCGGCTGGTATGGGCAAGGCCCCCGCCGGACCAAAGGAGCAGGGAGCCCCCGTTGGAGCCCCCGCCCCTCCTATGGCGCTCGTTCCACACTTCTCCGATTGCTCTTCGATGTTCAGTTCTCGCGACATTTCCCTGCTCCTTTGGTCAAACGTGAGTGGCGTTTACGCGCTCTTGGCGAGCGATTGCGTTTCCGGACCGATGCCAAAGCCCCGGGCTGATGCCCCTTGGAATTCGTCGCGGGCAACGAAATCTCGAATGTGCAGCTCACCGGTGATCGGCAATGCTTCCAACCGCACATTGAGGGAGCCATCGCGATTGACGAATGCGACCCCCACCCGATTCCAGTACTTGTTTTCGTTGCGCTCAGTGATCACGTAAACGGCCTTCATTTTGCTCTGTTCCATCTCAACTATTTTCCTAACTATTTCTCTGATTGCTATGCTTTGAAAAGCGCATCCGGCGAACCTTCAGTGCTTCGAGACAGGACATTGCGAACAGCGTGCCAAGCCCAAAACGCAACAAACAGTGCGCTGACTGAAACCGCTCGGCGTTGCCCGTCTGTCCAGGTCGTCGAATTGGACGGCCACCCCCCAATTAGGACAGCGACACCTGACATCCTTTCCAGACTGGGGCATATTCAGCAGGTGCCACGCAGAAACTCTCGGCAGCCGACGCTGAAATGGGGAGCCATTGGTCTAGCGGTCGCGGCTGAGGCCTGTTCCGCCTTGCCGCGTCAACCGCCGGGAAAACCCCCAACGCCACGGTCTGTCACAGTCGCTTCCCCAGGCGGTGACGCGAATGATCCGCACGAAGCCTCGCTCGCACGCCTACTCACCGAAAGCTGGGGCTCCGGTTACGATAAGGATGAGCAGCTCTACGTACCCCTGCCCGATGGAGCGCGTTGGCGGCGTGTTCGCTTTTTTGGCGTGGAGCATTTCTTAGGCTTTCGCTATGGCGACGAACATCATGTGGTGTCCGTGGTCTCACTCCTCGATGCTCCCGATGAACCCAAGCCTACCAGCGAGACGTGCATGCAACGCTTTGAAGCCTGGGCGCGTCCGCAAACGCGCGGCTATGACGTCGCGCTGGGACCCATCTCGGAAACGCACATCACCTGGCGTGGCACGCCGATCCTCGTTCATACCCTCGACGGCCATATCGACCTCGCGTTTTCTCGCCGCAAGTTCTCGGCGGCATGGGCCAGCTACGCGGTGTACCCCAAAACCTGCCTGATCTACGCCATGGCCGCGCCTTGGGGGAAAAGTGAGGCGCTCGCCAAGAGGGTCCGCCAACGCTGGGTGAAGGAAGCCTTCAGCCAGGTGAATCCGGTGACCACTGAACGCCCCTACCGAAAATAGCGGCCGCGCAAAACACCCAGAAGCAGATACACAAGTAGGCCAGCGACCCAGACAAGCGCAGCCCCGCGCCGCTCTGCGCGCCAACCAAAATAAGGCGCCAGGGGCGGGATCAGGAGCGACATCAAGAGTGGCTGACGTGAACTCCCAAACCAAAACCCCCACAACAAAGCGACATGGGCCGCGACCACACTGGCCAGCGCCGCTGCGAGTACCCCTAATTCAAGCCATTCCACGCTGCCGCCTGCCTAATACCCTTCCTCCGGAGCCGCAACTCTTGACCGGTGTGAGAAGCCTTCTTGCACTGGCGTCCCGAACGGCCCGAGGTGCTAGACTCCTCCTGCCTTGCGCTTCTCAAACCTCCTCCTAATCGCCGCGCTCTCTGGCCTCGCCCTTCCTCTGCCGCTCACGCTTGGGGCCGCGCACGCAGACGGCATCGCGGATCGCCGAGATGTCCTGTCCGTGAAGGATATTCGACCTGGCATGAAGGGCTACGGTCTGACGGTGTTCTCGGGCATGAAGCCTGAGCGCTTCGATGTGGAGGTGATCGGCATTCTGGATAATTTCCTACCACGTCAAGATTTGATCCTCGTGAAGACGAAGCATCCTCGCCTGGAGGTCGCCAAGGTGGTGGCTGGCATGAGCGGGAGCCCGATCTTCATCAACGGGAAAATGGTCGGCGCCTATTCTTATGGTTGGAGTTTTGGATCGGAACCTGTAGCCGGCGTAACACCGATCCGGAACATGTTGGACGATCTGGCGATTCCCCTTCCCAAGTCTATTTTTGGTTGGCCGCTCAAGCCCCTGCCGGGGACTCCACGGGGCTCCAAGCAGGCGGCACTCGCAGCTCCCGGCCAACGCTTTGCGGGTAATCTCATGCACTACGACCCGCTCGCGCATTCCGAGCAGATCCGAAGTGCTCTCGGTATGCAGGGTCCAGAGGCTGCGCTCCACCCCGTCGCAACGCCCCTCTTAGTCGGCGGGATGTCCCAAGCCGGCGTGAGCCTCGTTGGGAAACTCTTTGCACCGCTCGGCCTGGAGCCCTTACAAGCGGGCGGCGGCGGCGCACCTGATCCCACGGCGCCTACGCGCTTCGAGGATGGGGGTGCGATTGGTGTCACGCTCATCAGCGGCGATATGAGCGCGATGGGTCTCGGAACGGTGACTCGGGTTGAAGGCGATAAGCTGGTAGCGTTTGGGCATCCGATGATGCAAAGCGGGATCACATCGATACCGACGTCCTTGGCCAAAGTGCTGTGGTTTCTCGCGAGCGATCAGCGCTCTTTCAAGTTGGGTGCCGCCGTGCGTCCGCTGGGTGCTCTGGTGAACGACCGCCAAGCATCGATTGTTGTGGATCAGTCGGCCAAGGCGCCCACGATCACCGTCCATTTCGAACTCCGGGGCGCATCGGGTACGCCTTCCTCTAAATGGCGGTTCACGGTGGCACACGAAAAATTCATGGCACCGTCCTTGCTCGCCACGGCGCTCGGGAGCGCCTTTCAATCGACGAGCTCGGAGCGCCAAGACGTGAGTTGGTCAGCCAAGGGCAGCGTGCGGGTCAAAGGCTACGGCGAGATCGAGGTCGAGGATTTTGGCGTTGCGATGGGTGGCACCCCGGAGCCCATGGAGCTCAT
>CAZSUA010000016.1:29051-32325 GCA_964609655.1 uncultured Polyangiaceae bacterium
AACTTGGTGCGCACGGTGGGTGCCCTCCTCAACAATCCTTGGGAACCTGCGTTCGTCGAAGCGGTCAGCTTGCAGGTAGATATCCGCTATGCGCGAGATGTGCTGCGGCTGCGCGGTATCGAGAACCTCACGCCCGAGGTCTCAAGCGGAGGAACTGCGAAAGTGCGCCTCACGTTATTGCCCTACGCCGGACCAGCGGTCATCCAGACGCTCAGCGTGCCAATCCCTAGCTATTTGGCTGGGCAAACAGTCACGCTCTCCGTCGCTCCTGGACACCAAGTCGATCGCGACGCTCCCTACCCTGAGAATCTCAAGGAGCTCGTCGCCAACCTGCGCATCCCGATCTATCCTCCCAAGTCCCTGATCGTCTCGTATGAAGCCGCGGGCGCCGGGGTGAGTTATCGCAGTCACCTGGCCGAGGATCTTCCGCCGGGCGCGCTCGATCTTTTGCAGCCCCAGTCCACCTCGGTTGGCCCCGGCCGTCATCAGCCTTTCGTGCGCCAAATCATCCCGCTCAAGGATTACGTGGTCGGCCAAGAGAGCGTGTCGCTCCGCGTTAAAGAGGTGCTTCGATGAGCCGCCAAGTTATTTCACCCCACTCTCGTCCAGTGAATTCCCACATGCACGTCACGCAAAAATCAACCCTCCCCGTACTTGCCTTTCTCCTGGCTAGCTTAATCACAAGCGCCGGCCAAGCTGTGGGCACCCGTCATTTTAGCCTTCAAACGGGCGAGGATTTTGAGGGTGGCGACTTGAAGGGAGTCGCAGTGGATTCGGCCGGAGCCGTACGTGCCGGCTTCAACCTCGGAGCCATCCCGCTTACCAAAGCCACCACAGTGTGGGACGCGCTCCGCACGCCAGATGCCTCGCTCTTGCTGGCCACAGGCAACGAGGGTGCGCTCCTTCAACTGCGAGGGCAGGTCGTGACCGTCGCCGGCGAAACCAAGGCACTCGCCGTCACCTCACTCGCCACTCTGAAGTCTGGCGCCGTCGCACTCGGCACTCTGCCCGACGGCAAAATCATGAAGTTCGAGGGTGGAAAAATTAGCGACTGGGTAACGCTCAAAGATACCCAACATGTTTGGGATCTAGCGTTTGACCCAAAAACCAACTCGCTTTTTGCCGCCACCGGCCCCGAAGGAAAGCTCTATAGAATCGATGCCGCCGGCAAGGCCAGCGTCTATTTCGATGCCGAAGAGCAGCACCTCATGAGTGTTGCCGTTGCCAAGGACGGCACCGTGTATGCGGGAGCAAGCGATAAGTCCAAGCTTTACGCCATCACAGGTCCCGGTCGCGCGAGAGTGTTGCAGGATTTTGGCTCCACCGAGGTGCGAGCCATTGCTACCGGCGACAACGGCGACGTTTTCGCGATCGCCAACGATCTCAAAGTGCCGCGCGCCATCCCCAAGCGGCCGAGCGCTGGGGAAGAAGCCTCTATCCCGAGTGGCTCCTCTTCGCCGGCTTCGGGCAAGGGTGTTTTGTATCGGTTCGACAAAAGTGGCACGCCCGAAATGCTGCTTTCGAATGACAAGGATTACTTCGTCAGCCTCGCTCTGGATGCTTCTGGCACACCCTACGTCGGCACGGGCGCCGAGGGCCGTATCTACACCGTCGATGCCGAGCGCAATTCCGTATTGATCGCAGACAGCGAACAGCGCCAGATTGGCGTGCTGCTGTTGGACGGGGCGAACCGCTTCGCTGTCGCGAGCGATCCCGCTGTCGTATTGCCTATTCGCGGCGTCGGCGGCACCGATGCGATTTGGACGAGCAAAGTCTTGGACGCTGGGCTCCGTGCGACCTTCGGGAGGTTGGATTGGGAATCCAAAGGATCCCTTGAATTTTCCACACGCAGCGGTGGAACCGAGAAACCTGACACCACGTGGAGCGATTGGAGCGCCCCGCTCACCGCGCCCGGCATGGTGAAAAGCCCGGCTGGCCGCTTTGTTCAACTGCGAGCGCGCTTCGCGACCGACCCGAACGCGGTTCTAAAGTCGGTCGAATTGTCGTTCGTGACCGACAACTTGCGGGCGTATGTGACGCAAATCAGCGTTAAGAATCGCGCGCCTGGCAGCAAGAGCTCACTCGAGGCTTCCGGGAGCCCGATCTCCGCGAGTCCGAGCGCGAACGTCGAACTCAACTGGAAGGTCACCAACCCCGACGAAGACACGCTGCGCTATCGCCTACTTTACCAACTGATTGGCACGAAAGATTGGTTCGATATTCTGCCTCCGCAGGAAACACTCACCAAGGATAACTACACGTGGAATACTCAAGATTTGCCCGAAGGCAGATACCGAGTGCGCGTGATGGCTTCCGACGAGCTCGCCAATCCGCCTACCAAAGCCAAACAGCACGCGCTCGAGAGCAACATCATCTTGGTTGACAACACACCGCCCGTCGTTGAGCGCTTGACCGTAACCGGGCGCCGCATTCAAGGTGTCGCAACAGATGGTGTAGGGCCCATCTCCCGGATTGAAGTTGCGGTGAGCGGCACCAATCGTTGGTTGCCCTTTTTCCCGACGGATGGAATTTTTGATCAGAATCGCGAGGCGTTTGACCTCGATGTCGCAAGCCTTGGGACAACCCTGCCGGTGATGCTCACGCTGCGGGTGTACGACGCGGCCAATAACGCCACTCTGCGCTACATCACCCTGAAGTAACGCCAGAAACGCTCCCCAGCGGCCGCGCCCAGGCCGAGCAGAACACGCGACCCTTGGTCCTTTCGCCGCGTGAGTGCTAGCTTTATGTGACTTACTTTGAACCGGGTAGCCGGCCCCCCATTCGGGAGTCTCAAGCCTGAATCTGGCCATGCAATCTTCGCGCTTTGTGACTCTTTCTTTCCTGCTGGCGGCCGGTTGGGCTTTCAGCTGCGCCAGTGGCACGGATACCTCGAGTAGGAGCGCTAGTGGTCCCGAGCCGGCACCCACGACACCGCGGGATCCTACCGTGGACGCGGTATCCCTGGGAGGAAAAGCGGGCGGGCCTACAGCCAACCTTAATCCACTTTGCGGCGCGGTCGTTCAATGCAATCCAGATTCCGTCACCGCGTGTGACGGCTTCATGCCGCCGACCGGGAGCGGCGGTGTCGCCTCTGCCGCTGGTGGTGCATCCGCTACGCTTGGCGGTGCGCCCGCTTCGACCGGAGGAGCCGGCGCAAGCGCAGGTTATCCAACGAGTGGCGGCGCTCAAACAGGCAGAGCAGGGGCTGCAGGTCAGGCGGGGGCCGCCACTCGTTGGATAACCTGCGCTTGCGCCGGCTCCTCCGGTCGAAGCG
>CAZSUA010000017.1:0-31781 GCA_964609655.1 uncultured Polyangiaceae bacterium
GCTCCACGCCGTGAGGTGAGCGAGGTTTCTCCGGCGGTGCGCACTTCTCCACGAACCCAAGCGCCCACGGCCACACTCACGCTAGGTGCGATCAGATCACCCACCACACGGCCCCGCGCTTCGACCGCCACCAACTCAGAGCCCTTCAGATTTCCCTCAACCGCCCCGGAAACAACCACCCGACTGCCACTCACCGAGCCCAATACTGAGCCAGTTTCAGCGATCGCGATTTCTCCCTCGGAGCTCACGTTGCCCTCAACGCGCCCCACAATTTCGAGCGCCTGCGACGACTGAATGTCGCCACGCACGAGCGTGTCCGCTCCGATCACCGTCAACGAAGTTACCGCCACCGTCAGACTCCCATATCCACAGCGCCCTTGAACGTTGCACCATCCGCGATGGTGAGGCGTGCCGATTTGACATCGCCAATCAACTTGCCGCCAGCCTGGAGATCGACGCGCTCCGTCGCCGTGATGTCACCCGTGAGCTGGCCTGCAATATTGAATTCTGTGCCCACGACATCCGCCTCCACCAGGCCCGTGGCAGCAATCGAAACCACCTCCGTGGCCCTCAGCTTGCCGCGAATGGTTCCGTGCACGAGCAGCTCCTCTTCCGTGATCATTTCCCCCTCAATCAACAAACCATCGCCTACGACTGTGCCTGCCATGATGAATCCCTAACGGGCTAAAGGAGCGCCCTTTTCAACTTCACGAGCCGTGTCGAGCTTCACCGCCACACGCGCACCGGCTTCAATGCTGATCTCTCCGCCCTTCAGCTCACCGCGCACGGTGGCCGAAGCTCGCACCACAATCGGGCCCTCGGTGATGGCATCCCCTTGCAGCGTCCCCTCGATATCCAGGGATTCCGCCCGCACGTTGCCCTCCACACTGGCACCTTTGCCGATAAACAGTGGCCCCGTGACCACCACGTCGCCACGCAGGAGCCCCTCAATGCTCAAGCCTCCACGACCACTCACACGCCCTGTTACCCGGGTTGCGCGTCCCAAAACGCTGATGTTGGAGCCGTGTCGAGCCATAAGTCGCGGTCACGCTAATACAGCCACCCTCCCCTGTCAGCTGAGCGGGAAACTTCCGCGGATCAGCTGCGATTTCCAGGTGATCTCAGTCAAGTGCGCGCTCACTTTTGGGCCGGCAGCCCACGATTCGGCCTGAGCGCAGCTCGCAAACGCTCAACATCCGCGCCATCGACCACCATCCACGCGATCCAGTGAGACTCACTCAACGCCTCGGCTCCCGTACCACTGATCTCCACGTGCTCCCGCCGCGCAAACTCAGCGAGATGCCGACTCTGGTGCTCTGCCGTGCCTTGGGCGGTGCGACCCCGGAAGTCCCAAATCAGTTGGATCTTGTCTGCCATGCTGAGCTAGCTCTTTGAGTTCTGGGTGGTTTTGGTCCGAGAGCGCTCGCAACGCAAGTGGCGGCTTTTCCGGCGCTTCCCCTGGCCGACGTTGGGAGCTAAGCCCCGCCGGTGCCTCGCAGCGACTCCTTCTCTCATGATCGCCCCTTCAATCAGCACGGAGGGCTGACACTCGTGCCCATGCCGGGCTTCGAGACGCTCGCCGAGCGCGTGCGCGATGAGTTTGAGCGCTCCGGGTTTCAGTTTGGAACGAGCGTGGATATTGCGACGCCCGAATTTGGATCACGGTCGAGTGGCGAACCTTTCGTGCGCCTCGGAAAAGAGCACATTGCGGGCCATGATTGCGTCATCCTGACGAGCGGCCCGGGCACACCGGAAATGTTGATCCAGCTGATGCTGGTGCTGCGCTATTTGAGCGGGCGCCGTGCCAGCCGTACCGCCGTGGTCACCGGCTATTTCCCACTCGGGCGCTCCGACAAAGACGAAGGCGCCAAGGAATTCGCGCTGCCCCCGCTGCTCATTGATCTGATGATGGCGTCTACATTTCGCGACCTCGATCGCGTGATCGCCGTCGATCTGCACGCGCCGCAGGTGGTGATGTCGGGAAGAACGGGCTTCATCACAGAAGTGAGCTTGGTGCGTCGAGTCTTAATGAGCGCAGTGAGTGAGGCTTTGGCACTCGGCGAACCACTCTGCCTCTGTTTTCCCGACGATACGTCTGCAAAACGGATGGAGAGCGCCGTCGATTTGATTTGTCGCGAGCTGAACGTCCAGATACCCGCCGTCTACGGAGCAAAACGCCGCCAATCGAGCCACCAATCGAAGCTGCGCGCACTGTATGGAGATCTCGACGCCTTGGCGAATGCCACCGTACTCAACCTAGATGATGAGATCGCAACGGGTGGCACGAATATCAACAGCGCCCGCATCCTAAAGGAGCAATACCAGGCCAAGCGCGTGTGGGCGGTCGTCACCCACGGCGTCTTGTGCGGCAACGCGCCCGCCAAGTTTGCAGAACCAGATTGCCCCGTTGATCGCCTCTTCATCACGGACACGATCCCCGTGGAGCCCCGCCGTGAGCTCGATGAGCTGCTCCAGAGCGGCCGCCTCAAAGTCACCGAGTGGAGCCCTGATTTAGGCTGGATCCTGTATCATCACCATTGGAATCTCTCGATCCGCGAGCTACGCTAACCACCCCATGCCCCGTGTCCCTGCAGTTGCCCAAAGCTACTACGATTGCCTGAGGCAGCGTTTCGGGGCTCGTCTGGAATCGGTGCGAGTCTTTGGCTCCTACGCGCGCCGAGAAGCCACATCCGAGAGCGATCTGGACATGGCCGTGCTCGTGCGCGACTTGACCAAGGCTGAAAAGGTTTTAGCGATCGGTGATGCCGCAGAGTTAGGTTGGCCACTCGGGCTGAAGATTTCCCCACTCCTGATGACGCCCGATGAGTTTGAGAACTTGCGCCAGCTGGAGGCAAGGCTGGCTTTAGATATCGTAGCCGAAGGCATTCCACTATGACGCTTGAGCACCAGCGCCGCCATATCGAAGCTGAGCTTGAACGCGCCAAGAATGCGCTGCGTGCCGCGCAGGAGCTGCACAAGCTCGGCCTATACAGCGATGCGGTGAGTCGTCAGACTACAATCGATTTTTCGTCTTCACCGAGGAAGGCGCCCGCGACGAAATCAGCGTCGCGGAAGGCTTCTGCAAAGTCGCAGCTGGCATTTTGAGCGCAGGCGGTTGGTGATTTTCGCGGAGCGGACGCACGCGCTCCACATCGCACAAGCCGCTCAGCCACGCGCTCGCGAGGCGATCAAGACTTCTTGGGCCCGGGCGACAGAACGAAAGAGCCCGCGCGCGTACAACACCTCTCTCGACTCGGCGCTGTAGTCCCCCGTTCGACGGTGGCTCGCCGCACCAAGGAGAATGGCGGCGGATACGCTCATGTTGAGGCTTTCCACGAATCCGCGCATCGGTATGCGCACGGAGTTTTCGGATGCGGCAACCAGCTCTTCGGAAATTCCGCAATGTTCATTGCCCAGAACCAGCGCCAAGCGCGGTATTTTTGCGAGATCTTCGGGCTCCAGTTGGCCCTCCGGGTGCGTCGCAATGAGCGTGCGCCCTTCGGCTTTCAATCTGGCAATAGCTGGGGCCGATTCATTGTAGAGGTGCACATCCACCCAGCGTTCGCTGCCGCGTGACGCTCGACGCGCCACCATAAAGGGATCGACGCGCTGCACCACGTGCACACACTGCACACCGAAAGCATCGCAGGTTCTCATCACAGCGCCACCATTGTGCGGATCATGCGGAGCATCCATCACCACCGTCACACTCTCCAGCCGCCCCTCCACGACTGCTCGGATCTTCGTGCGCCGCGTTTCGCTCACCCAGGGCTCCAGTGTCTGAATCACCTGTGGTGCGTCCCAGCCTGCGCTCCAGGGCACTTCGAGTTCAGGGGCCGGCTCGTAGGCCTCTGGGCTAGTGCGTCGCATCTAGCCGGCGGACCTAGCGTACTTCGGTGCACTTAGGCCAGGGGAGGCCGAAGCCGAAGTGCCGCTCGAACCTTGGAGTGCGCCTTTTTTAGGAGCAGGCGTCGCGGAATACCAGCTTGATCTCACCGTTTTCGACGCGAAAGATGTCGAAGCTATTGGTGCGAATGACTTTCCCTTCGGGCGTCACCGTGAGCGTGCCCGTCACGCCTTGGTAGTCGATATCTTTTCCTTCACGCAGCATTTGGAGCGCCGCAGGCATTTGCTCCCAGGTTACCCGCGTACCCGGTGCTGAAGCGATGTCCCGGGCAGATTGCGAAACGTCCGCTCGCGTTCCGACCCCGATGTTTTGTTGGGCTGAGGCGATGGCCAACACGCCCACCACAGCCGCATCGAAAAAGTAGTAGGCACTCACGAAGGGCTCATCCCCGAAGCGTGCCCGATAGGCGTTGGCAAAGCTCTTCGAGTTGGCATTGTCAGGAACACCGGCAGCCACGGCAGTGGCTCCTTCGAGCGCCCCCGGTGGCACGTTTCGAATCAAGGCAGGGGTTAGGAGCCCCGAACCGAGGTACCACTGAGCCCAGCCCATCCGAGATCGAGATCAGCTGGACTTCCGCCTTGGAAGTCGAGAAGTAGCGAACGAGTGTCGCCTCGATCTCCTTGGCCATCGCACCGCTTACGGCGAAGGCGTCGTACACGACAGCAACCCGCCGGCTGCCGGCATCATAAGCATTTTGGGCTAAAACACAGCCCATTTCGTCAGCTGAGGGTCCAAGCCAAACGGCCCGGCTGGAGCTCGCATCCTCAAGCTTCTTCACTGCTGTCCCAGGCAGGAGCAAGACTCACTGTCGAGATCGTGAATGGCAACACCGATGTCAACCTCGCCGCGAACATGGACGCGGCCTTTGCTGCTCACACGGACCTCAAGGGCGTTAATCACCTTGAACGGCACCTGGGCTCTCCGTGGTCGCCCCTGACAAAAACACGACCGAGCCGCTCGGGCTAGCGCCCAATGCCTTGACCATTTCGTTTCCGGCCACAACACCCGCGGGCGACAAGGAAACCTGGGCTAACTGTGCTACCCTGACGCCTTCATGCCAATGAACTCTCGAGAATTGATGGCCCCCGACACTGAGCCAACGGACGAGGAGCTCGCGCTCGTGATGCGGGAAGCGAGAGACCTTGCGGTACAGCGGCGCGCCACGGCTGACGCATGGGTGGCAGCTCGGCTGCAGAAACCATCTGCTTCGCTCGTGCAAATACACAACCACGCCGGACCGACAAGTCTCGATGACGGTCCGCCCGCTTTGCCCCCTCGGTTGTTGGTCGTCGCGGGACCTTACCGGAGCTTCCCCCCCTCAAATCAAGCCGCCGAGAAACTGCAACGCTGGCATCAGGCGGATCCCTTCAGGCGTCCGAACGCCGCTCGCTCCCGCTTTGGCAAGCTGTAGACACTCACATTTCGGAAATTTTTCCCAGAAATAGCGCAACCCCCGATTGTGTTTTCCGAGCAAGCGTCGCGCCAGCGTGGTCTTTCCCACCTGGCGAGGCCCCGCCAAAAACCTTGAGATCCTCGACGAGGAACGGCTCAATCTGGCGTTTTTAGGCTATTTCTGCACCGGTCCAGAGTACGAGGTTATTTGCCCTCTGTCAAAATCACTCGCGAGTAAATTGGACACCAGGCCTGCGAGCCCGTCCTTCAAGCTTGCGGAGGAGTAAACATGTCGACACCAAACCCGATCATCGAGGAACTTCACCGGATTCGCGAAGAGATCTCTCGCGAGTCGGGCGATAACATGAAGAATATCGCACAGGCCGTCAATCAACGGCAGACCAAAGCCAACCACGAGCTTCATGTGATCCGATTGCCGCCCAATCGGGTCCCTCGTGAAAATCAACCTTCGTGAGGATCAGCACAGCGTTCTTTCTGCGTAGCTGGTGTTCAGACTGTGGAGCCATTATTTGGCGACAGAGATAGTAAACATGCTTACTTTCTCGATTTGTCCAGGCAGGGGTCGTGAGCAGGAGCGGTCTACCCTAAGACGCTCTTTTGGCCTTGCTCTTCGCCCAGAACTTGCGCCGCTGGCGCTTCCCAATCTAAGGCATTGTTACACGGAGCTTGACCAACTTCGCGAGCGCGGCCTGCTTGTCGTCGTATGTTACGAATACTCGGCTGCCGAGCGTGAGGGCGCTCGCAACGTGCAACACGTCGAGGGTTCGTGTGCCGAGCTTCGGCGTGTGCTTTCGGCTCAGCTCAGCGGCAAGATCGAACACCCGCCTAAAGGGCACGTCCGCGAGTGAAAGGCGCCCCTGCAAGATATCGTCGTCCAGATCTAGAATTGCGCGCTCTGCGACCTCGGCTTGAATATCTTGGCGAAATACCGCCAACTGGATGCTGTTCACCACTTCAGCTCTCCCGTGTCGCGTCAGCGGAAGGGCGCCGCGAACGCGTCCGCGCCAGCCGCAAAATGCCCGGGAGCGAGCATCGTGCACATAGAGACGCCGAAGCGCGCTCGGATCCACGTAGATCGTGTCAGCGTTCGCCACGATCTGCGTCATCCAACTTGCGGGCGGCCGACGCCGACAATGGCTTCGGTTGACGCTGCGTCAGCCGGTCGAAATAGCTCACCGGCTTGGGCGAGGGAGCCACGGGGGCGCAATATCCCCGCAGCACGTAGGCAGGGCGCCCGCGGTCAGTGACGATGAGCTCACCTTCACGCGCAATGATCCCCTTCAGATACGGGAAGCGAGTTCTCAGATCACGAATGGTGGCAGTGGACACGCGTGAATCATGGATGATTCACAACGGCCCGTCAATTCGCGGTCAAATACCGCTCGGTTTACAATGCGCGCACGCCGTGGCGGCTCCGTGTCCCGCGGTAAGACGCGGAAACAAAAATAGCTGTGCATCATCAGGCTTGGCCGGGCCATCGAGGTGCTTTCCGATTCTACTGAGGCTTATGATCGGGGCGCCAAAGCGTCACACTATCGACACATCCCTGCACTTAATGAATACGTTTTGGTGTCCCAGAGTGAGCCTTGCGTGGAAGTGCAGCGCCGAAACAGCGGCGAGCATTGGGAGATCCACGAGTTTCGCGCTGGCGAGCAGGCTTTGCGCATTCCGTAGATGAGCTGTATCGAGATCCGCTGGCGAGATAGGCGCGCTCGCAACCGCCCCCCATAAGTCGCGCAATTTACCCTCGAGTGTGCAGCGCCCGCGGGTGGCGGAGCCACCTATCAAGCTGAGACACTGAGTCTCAATACGGGTGGTCTCGACACGAGCCCTCTGACTGGCTGATCCGACCCGATGGCGCTGAGGGCTTCCACTTCGACTACATCAAGATCACCGCATAACACGCCCTCCCAATCAAATCTGAAGCACCTCAATCAGCTGCCCCTCGGGTTAAGCGCTAACAATCAAAGTCCCGAATCACCCGCAATTTTCAGACTGTGGAGCCGTTATTTGGCGAGCGGGATAGTAAGCATGCTTACTTTCTAGATTTGTCCGCAGAGGACCCTGGGCAGAGGAGCTTGCTGCGTGGTCCACGGATTGACAATTTTCCCCGAGGAAAGCAGTGTCCACGCACGATGCACATTAGGCTTGGGGTTTGGGTTGGGGCACTTGGGATCTCTGCTGCGGGTTGTGATTCGGCGAAGCTGAAGGAATTCGTTTGGAAGTCGGAAGCTCCGGTGGCAACCGTTGCGGCGCCATCCCAGGCTTCAGCTTTGCCCGCACAAACCGCACCTGCTGGTAATCCGCCGGGAGCGAGCGCGTTGCCAGAGCTACCTCCCTTGGCGCGCGGAGCCCTCGACCTGGCTCCTATGAAGGCAGCGCGAGACTTGGTGGATAAGGCGGAAGCTTCCGAAAAGGCAGGCGTGTTGGATCAGGCGCTCACCGAGTATCGGGAAGCGATGCACGGCGATGCGGGGCATCTGAATGCGAGGTACGGCTATGCGCGCGTGTTGGCGAAACAGGGGCGAATCGCTGATGTGCTGAGCACGCTGGCGCCGCTCAAAGCGCTCGGGTGTCCGTGGTGCATCGAGCGCTTGATGGCTGCGGCGACGGATCCGGAGTTCGCCTCAGTGCAAAAAGACAAGGGTTTCGTTGAGCTCACGGGCGGTCTCGGAAAGGAGCTCCCCAAGCTCAGCACCGCGGCCAAGCACATGGAGAAATGGTTCATGTCCACCCCAAGCGCCGTCCAACCCGAGGAAAGCCTGTTGGATCCCCGCGCGTTGATCGTGGTCGAAGATCGAAGTCCTAAAGCCCCCGCTCGCTACGTGCAGTTGCTAGGTAACGCCGAGTTTCGGAAGTTCCTTCAGGCCCGTTTCCCGAACGGCGTTTATCCTGGAAAGCTGACCTGTACGGGTTCTTGCTGCAAGCAAACGTCGCCGCTTGACCTTCGGCTGGCACATCTCACCGAGCTGTGTTTCAAGACGATTGGCGCTGCTGCGGTGCACCTTTACAAGATCCAGATCGAGGGTGATCCGGCACAGGGCTTTGGTGATGATGGGGAGTAGTGGTTGAAATATAAACCTGCAACCGCACACCCACACTCTCACCGCACACTACGGCTCCTGAGCACGACTTGCGCCAGAGAGCTGATAAAATTCTTGACGATCTCAAGCCGCACTTCAGACTCCCGTTGTGGGCGCGGCACATGAAAGAATAGGCCTTCTTTTCCCAGGTGAGCGAACAAGCAATCGGGGGCGGTTCGCCCGAATGTGACGGCGTTGACGTCGTCCAGGCTTGAGGTGTGAACCACCGAGAACGCCAACTCGAATAGCGACGTTTCTAGCCCGTGTTGCACGAGATCAAACAAATAGACCGCAAACTGATCGGCACCGATCAGTTTGATGATGCTCCTCAACGCTTCGAATGACGGCGCTAAAATCGAGTGTGCTGTGGAGCTGCGAGGATGCGACGAAGATGATCGCGAAAGACCCGCGGAGCGCTTCAAGACCTAAAAGGAGCGAAAATGGCGAATGATACAAAAATCCGAGTCTTAGTCGTCGATGACGATGACATCGTTCGACAAACCATGGCTGATGACCTTGAAGACGCGGGTTGCTGGGTGGAGTCGCTCCCCACGCCGATCGGCGCCACCAAGGCAATCGTTCAGTCCAATATCGACGTCGTGGTGATCGACGTCTTGATGCCCAGTATGCGCGGGGACAAGCTCGCAGCTTTACTCCGGAAGAACCCTAAGGTGGGACATCTGTGCGTCATCCTGGTTTCCGGTGATGCAGAAGAGCTCTCACAATTGGGCCACGAGGTGCGGGCCGATGCCCTCCTCGACAAGAGTCTTCTCAGCCGGCTCCCGCAGCTTGTCCGTCAGGTCTTCGAAAAACGCCGCATGCGCAGCATCGCTGCGGTGGCTTAGTCTCCCGAACAAGCCTCAACTTTGGACTGGCGAGGCCGTTCCTAGGGACGTGGGCTTCTCCTCCTCTCGCAAGACGCGTGGCAATGATTCTTCGCAAAGGCGGTGGCGGTGGAGCGAGTGACCCGCCACAAGATCCTGCTAGCGGATGATGAGCGCATTGCCCGCACCCAGGTAGCTACCTGGCTCGAGACCTGGGGCTATGACGTCGTGTTAGCTACGGACGGCCAGGAGGCGTTGGATCGGCTGAAAGCAGATCCATCGATTCGGCTCGCGCTGTTGGATTGGATCATGCCGCGTATCGATGGTGTGGACGTATGCCGCAAACTTCGCGCTGGCCCGAATGAACCGTATGTCTACCTCGTGCTCCTCACGGCACGGGATGATAAAGAGTTCATCGTCGAGGGCTTGGAAGCTGGCGCTGATGACTACTTGGCGAAGCCCGCAGATCCGCTGGAACTCAAAGTGCGACTCCGCACTGGCACTCGCCTGATCGAACTCCAACAACAGCTGACGGCGGCACGCGACGCCATGCGCTTCGAAGCGATGCACGACGGGCTCACAGGGCTGGTGAATCGGGGCGCGCTCCTTAAAGATCTAGACGCTGAATTGGAACGCTCGATGCGCGTGCAGGTCTCCACGAGTGTGCTCTTCGTGGATCTCGACCATTTCAAGAAGGTCAACGATACCTACGGGCACGCTGCCGGGGACGCCGTGCTGCGCGAGGTCGCCAAGCGCCTCGGGCAGGGCATTCGTTCGTACGATAAGGTAGGTCGTCTTGGAGGCGAGGAATTCCTGGTGCTGTTGCCGGAGTGCGACGGGAGACTCTCGACCATCGTGGCTGAACGCTTGCGACGCATGGTGGGCTCAACGCCGATCGTGGTGGGTGGCACGCAGATCGCCTGTACCGTGAGTATTGGTGCCGCAGGCACGGATCAGATGGCGCGCGCCAACGGACCACAACTGCTTGAAGCTGCAGACAAGGCCCTGTATCGAGCCAAGTCCTCGGGTCGAAATCGCGTGATCCTCGCGATCGCTTCGGACTGGCCTGCCGACGTGTGCGCGGGAGACGCGGTGACGTTGAGCCCAAAAAGGCCCAGCAAAACGACCTGAATCCGCCAGCAAAAACCAGCGGAATGCCACGGGGGCTTCCGCCTGAGGGGGCCGCGCATTATGTACAGTCAGTTCCCTTCTTTTTGCATTTGGAGCAGCGAAACAAGATGGCATCCGAAAAGGTCCAAGTTTTTAATGACCTCAACTTTGACCAAGAAGTTCTGAAATCAACCGTACCAGTACTGGTAGATTTTACGGCGACCTGGTGCGGACCCTGTAAGGCGCTCGCTCCGATAGTCGATCAGGTTGCCACCGAGCTCGAAGGCAAGGCCATCGTTGGCAAGTTGGACATCGATGAATCGCCCATCACCGCCGGCAAGTACGGGGTGCGCGGGGTTCCCACCGTCATGGTGTTTAAGAACGGCGAACGCTCTGCCCAGCACGTGGGCCTCACGACCAAGCAGAAGTTGGTTGACCTCGTCGGCGCGGAGTAACGCGGTTTGCGGCTGGCTTGCCGCGGCGCTCTTCGTTGCGATTGCTGGCTGCGCCCGCAGCAGAGCCGACGCTCAAAGCAGTCCGCCACTTACAACAAGCTGGAATGCGCCGACAGAGCGTGGCCTGAGTGCCTGGCGCTATCACCCGAGAAAACCCGCGACGAGCCGGGCAGCCTTTAGCATTCTAGCCGACACACTGTTGGCTGGGGACAGAGGCGAGCGTTGGTTAGTTCGGCCCAACAACGGTGACTCACAACCCGCTGCCACCCTGGCGCCAGAAACGCTGGTTGAGATTGTGCGCCCAAGCCCATCGGATTTTTGGTTCGTCGGGGCCAGCGGTACAGTCTATCAAGCCGAAAGCCCGCTCGGGCCTTTCGTGCGCTCCACTGCGCCGAGCGAGCCGCTGGCTCAAATTGCGGCCGCGCCAACGGCGCTTTTGGGCGTCACCCAGCGTGGCGCGTTGATCGTCAGCCGCGATGCTGGAGTCGTTTGGGAGCCGTTGCCGCAAACCACTGGGCAACGTTTCGTGGACGTGGCCATCGATAGCAATGGCACCGCGTTGGCCCTGTCGATACCTGAGAAGTTGTGGGTCGCGGAGCTCCCGCAGCTTTCCTTTTTGCCGCTGGCGCTGCCCACGGTGGGCGCCCTCTCCCTAGAAAACACCGACGGACAACTCACGATCACTGGGCTCTACGAGAACCACACGTTAACCCGCGAGCGGACCCTCACACCTGTACCTTTGGCACAACGGGCCCCTCTGGTGAAGCTCACGCCTCCCCTCGGCCCGGACGCAACAGCGCTGCTTCAGGGTCGTGCAAGCCTTTCGGCTGGGTACTACCGGGAAGCCCGTGAGGGCGAGAACGGTTGGGACCTACTGAGCGGCCGCGTCGGAGATAATCTGCAGCGCCAGCACCTCCCCAGCTCGACCGACTGCAAGCTGCTGAAGCTCGCCGCCTCTGGGCGCACTGTCTATTTCTTGTGCGGTCCGGCAACAGGCGGTGGCACGCAAGAGCTCGCTCTTTATCGAAGCCTGGACGGCGGCTTGACCTTCAAGCAGGAGCCTTATCCCGTGCTAGGCAACGCCTATTCACTGCGTATGGCTGCAGGACCCTCCGATCAGTTATTACTTACTGGCATCTGTGATTCCGGCGAAACGGGCACGAGCTGTCAGCCGAGCGGTCTCTTCTTCCGCGACCCGGCGACACAAAAAGCTGGGCGCCGAACACTGCGGCGGGCCTTGATTTCCGGGTTACGCGGCACGGCCCAGGTTCTTGGTTTTTCCGAGGATGGGAAACGCGCGTTTGCTGTGGGCGCGCGCGACAATGCGCTTCAAACAGCGCTCTTTCTCTCTAAGGACGGCGGAGCTTCTTTCGAGACGACTTTCACGGAAGAAAGCGAAGCGGCTCCGGATCCGCAGCGACCACGCAGAGCAGCCCTTGGCACCGCAATCCGCGCAGCAAACGGCCCGAACGCTAGTCTGGCTGTCACCTTTGAAGGGGGTGGCAACCCAGTAGCGCTCGTCTTCGATGAAGCGGGCCTGCTTCTGGCTCGCGCACGGCCCCCGGAAACGGCGCGTTTCCTGGCCGCAGCAGGCACCAACGCCGTCGCTTGGTCGGAGATCACCGGGCACCTGTCTGGAACACTCGATGCTGGAGCCAGCTGGGAGAATCTAGGGCCGCTACCTGCGAAGCTGTGCGAGCCAAGCCAGCGCTGTTCACCGAGTATTGCTTGCGAAGCCAGTGGTTGCGTTTTCTCGGATCTGTTGACGAAAGTGGGCTGGACAGGCCCTGAACAGCCAAAGAATCCCCTGCTCGGCGCTCCGGAAGTCTCGACGCAAAAGAATCAACGGCGCGTGCGCACTCCGGTCAGTTGCCAACTCGGCCCTGAACCCTGGGTGCCATTAGCAGGAGCGGCGTACGCTCCCTCGGCCTCCGATGCCGCGATCGGCGAAGTGGATTGGATGCTCCCAGCAGTGCAAGCTCGTGAGCGAAGCGTCGATATTCTGCACCAGCGCGGAGCCAAGCTGGAGCGGCTTTCGCTGCTGGCGAAGGTCGCCGAACCCGCTCGCTATGCTTTCAACGTGTACTCCCAAATCGAAGGGATTGCCGCACTCCGCTACCCTTTGCCAACGCCGGCAGACCCACACCTGCGTGACGTTGAGTTGGCCTGGGCCAATTATTTCACCAAAGAAATTGTACACCGCGCCAAGCTGCCCGACGCAGGCGGATATCTGCCGGGCGATTACAAACAGTCTGAACGCGACTCCAAGCTTCAGGACGCCCAAGCCGACCTCGTGAGTATTGCCGAAGGTGGCGTGTTCGTACGCCCGCATCAGAGCCCAAGAAATAACCAAATCACGTACTATTTGAATGGGCACAGCGTGGTGCAGATCCCGCCTGTGCCTTGGCCGAAAAGCTCGCTCGACGCGCGCTTAGCCCCAGAGATTGCGGTGGTCGCCGGTCAGTTTCTGCCGTTGCTCTTAGAAACTGACGGGGCCCTGATAGTGCGCGCCCGAGCGCAAGCTGACAAGTTCGAGTTCTCTCCCATGACAACCGGCTTGTTTTCTGCAGAGAGCGCTCAGCTCCTACAACGGCGCAGCATCGTCTACGTCAACGGAACAGCAGCTCTATATCTGCACCAAGAAGACGCTTTCGGCACATTTTCCCAAGCCTCCGTCTTCCCGTTTCAAATCGTGGGCCCGCCCGTTGGCACTCCGCAGCGAGTCCCGACGCAGCTGGATACTCCCGATCCCCCGTTGAGCTGCAACGACACCCAAAGGAAGACAACGCCTCGCACGATCTCGCTATTTACAGGCGGCACCCGGCACCCTGTGTTCATCACACAAGGCTCGGAGCCGTTGCGTACCTTCCTCACCACCAACGCGGTGCTCTACGGGACACTCGAAAACCCCTGCGTTGCGATGTTTGACGCACAACCGCTCAAAGAAGAGCGCCCCGAGGCCGAACGGGCGCTGGTATCGATCGCCGATAACGGGCGCTCCTTTTTATTTCGACGCGCGGTGAACGAAGAATTAGCCGTTCCCCAAATCGAATACAAACCCATGCACTGCCAGTTTGATGCCTCGATCCCTGTGCCCGAGGACATTTATGAAGGTGTGGGCACGCGGGCGAACCGCGAGAAGTAAGCTAGAGCGTGGGGTTGAGCGGATCGTATTCGTCACCCTTACGCGCGGGGTGTTTTGATTTTTGGGTTTTCATCGGGTCGCCCATCGTTGAACGTTCCACACGTGGGCTAGGCCTTCCGGAACTGCTGGGGCGCGATTTGCGTCCAGCGCGGTTCGACGGGGCGTTGGAGGCGCTGTCGTCATTCGCAGCGTCCGAATTGGCAGCATCCGACGCATTCGAGCCATTCACTCGTGCTTTCCGTAGCAATTCGCTCGGAACCTCCACCGTTCTGTAAACATCGGAGTATTTCGCGACGAGGGCCTTCACTGCACGTGGGGTCCCAAAACTTGGACCACCCAACATTTGAGCCTCGACGCCGAGATAGGAGGCCTCAGAACCAAAAGCGCCCGTCGCACCCAACACGACATCGTTGCGCAGCGCGCCGCCAAGGGCGACGAGCGCGAGCGCGCTCCCCAATAATCCTACGGCTCCACGACTGAGCTTCTCGCGCGGAAGCGCCGGGGGCGGCACCGAGAAAACCAACGGCACGAGACTCAGGGGCAGCGAGGCAGGGCTCACCTCGGAAACAGGCGGCCAGGATGCTGCGCTTGCCTCCTGGCTCGGTTGGAAAGGCGGCTGTCGCACTCTTTCCATCATTCCGCTCTGGGCCGTGGAAGTGCGCATGGGTCCGTCAACGCGCCGAGCTGGAGCGCTTTCGGGGACCTGCGCCCGCACCGCACTGCTTGCCACAGAAGCGACTGGCCGTACTGGCGGCTGCGCTTCCGGCTCAGCATCTAGGCCTAAAACGCTACCGAGCGACGCCCAGCCCTCCATGGCTGGATTCCAGACCTGCGTTTCATCATCAATGATGCTCAGTCGATAGAAATCATCCAGCTGCTCCAGCGAAAGGGTGCGTACATCGCCCTGCGCGACCTGCACTTGCCAGCTCTCTTCTACCTCGTCGTCGTCATCCATTAGCTCATGACTCAAATCGGCGGCGCTTTGCACGGTGCTGTTCCTTTCACCAGACACGAGATTTTCGACTGGCTCCTTGTTGTAGCAAGCTGCTCGCCTCAGGGTAGTGGAGATCTGCTCGTCAAACGCGCAGCAATTTGACCGAATTCGACCGGTATCAAATCATTCCGCTCTTGAGGGACTGAATTCTCGCGGACCGCTGACCCGACAGTATCTTGTCGCCAAGCACCAGGGATGGAGGCAAGGTGCGTTTTAGAACTGAGGTGCATCATGGGTCGCAATGATTGGCAGCGGATGGGCAATGAAGAAAATTTCGTGGCAGTGAGCGCACCACCGAAGAAAACGGGAGTGCTTTCCATTCTCGGAGTGTTAGTGGCTCTCGGCTCACTCGGAGTTCTGGTGAGCTATTATCTGCCGCTCTATCGCGCCCACGACACGCTCAACGGCGAATATGTGAAGCTTGCGATTCACGGCCGTGAGCAGCAAGAGCAACTGGAACAAACAGTGAAAGCGCTCAAGCGCACCGCAGCGGATCGTGATCAGCTGCAAGCCGAACAAGGCTCCGCCCGTGTGAACACTGAAGCCGCGCGAGCCAACCTGGTGGGGCTCACGAAGGCACTCACCGCAGAGCTAGCAGCGCAAACTGAGAAGAAGCTGATTACGCTCTCCGCAACTGAAGGGGCCATCGAAATCCAGTTTCAGAGCCCAACGCTGTTTCGCAATGACGCCAGCGCTCCTACTGAGCTCGGCAAAGCGATGCTGTGCCGTATCGCGCTTGCCGCCGGCAAAGCGGCGGTGAAGTATAGCGTCGTCGGAGCTGCCTCCGTCAGCGATACCAAGCAACGGGCCCTCAAAGCGTTTCCTTCGCCTTGGCACCTCAGTGTCGCGCGGGGTGCCAGTGCGGCCCAACAGCTTGCGGACGCTTGCAAAGTTGCTTCGAGCGCCATTCTCGCCTCGGGGAGCCCGAGCACGGAGTCCACGCCAGCCGCGCTTTTGACCCTCAAGCTCAGCCTGTAAAACAGCTCAATCGAAGCTAAAACAGGGCGATCCGGCTTTCCCGCGCTCGCTGGTGATACAAGCTCCGCGTGGACGCACCCAATGCACAGCCGGGCTTCGACAGCCTCACCGATTTGGAACTCACGCCTGAGATCCTGAAAGCGTTCGCAGAAGATCGCATCAGCATTCCAACCAGCGTACAGCGGCTCGCGATCCCACCCATCCTTGCCGGCAAGCACGTGGTGCTAAAATCCGGAACCGGCACGGGCAAGACGCTGGCCTATACCCTTCCAATCCTGCAAAGACTCCGAACTTCAAGCGAAGGCCGCGCACTCTGCATCACGCCTGCCACCGAGCTGGCAATTCAGATCCAGAGAACGATCGAGCGTTACCGAGACCCGAGCATCAAAGTGGGAGCGCTGGTTGCAAGCGGCAATGCTAGGAAACAACGGTCGGACATTCAGAAGAGCACGCGTTTCATTGTGGGAACGACGGGTCGGGTGCTTGAGATGTATGCCGAACGCAAATTGAAGGGTGTCACGACCGTCATTCTGGATGAGCCCGAGCCCATTTTGGCCAGTAAAGGAGCTAGCTTCTTGCTCGAAGTGCTGTCCCGCCCCGAGCCGAAGCTGCAGTTAATACTGGCCGGTGCGACCTTGGGGAAACACGCCGAGGCGCTCATTCAGCGCGTCATGGGCGCGGATGCGGTGCGACCCGAGATTGAAGAGAGTCCGCTCCACACGCACATTCAACATCATTTCGTTCCGGTACGGGATCCCTCGCAGAAGGACCTCTCCATCGCGCGTTTCTTTCGCAACAATCGCTGCCGGCAAGCGATTCTGTTCGTGAATCAACCGCATTTGATTCGGCATGTCTATCGCTTCCTCAAAGATAGCGGAGAGTATCCGGTAACCGTGAGCCACGAGCGTTCGAAGGCCGAATGTAAGCAAGCCTTGATTGATTTCGCACGCGGTGATGTGAATGTGCTCATCACCACGGACCAAGCCGCGACGGGCCTCGACATTCCCGATGTTGAATGGGTACTGCACTACGAGCTTCCGACATCCGCTGCAGGTTACCTGCATCGAGCTGGCCGCACCGGCCGAGCTGGAAAGTCTGGAACTTCCGTGGTGTTTGTGAGCGAATCGGAGCGGGCCTTGCTGAATCGATTCGGTCGCGAACTTTTGCTAGATATTCCTATTTTTCCCCGCGATCCCTGAATCCAGACCTGAGCCCGAGCTAGCGTCGGATCTGCGCCCAGGCTTCTGCTGAGAGCTGCGCAATTCCCTGCGGGACACGCTCCAGGCGAAACTCGGAAACAAGCTCCTCGGCGCGCACACGTTCGCGACTTGGGATCCCCACTGAATTGGCCACCCACTTGACGACCGCTCGCGGATCAACACCCGCTTGCCGGAGAGCCAACAACGACAGCGGGCTGTTACGTTTCGCCAAACGTTGCCCTTGCTCATCAACCACGAGGGGCACGTGGACCCATTCAGGAGTTGCTAAATCTAAGCTCTGGTAGAGCAGGGCTTGGCGTGCGGCGCTCGGAAGTAAATCATCACCGCGGACAACCTCGGTAACGCCCTGTGCTGCGTCGTCCACCACCGTTGCCAGTTGGTAAGATGCCGCCCCATCTCGCCTCACAATCACAAAATCTCCCACCTCACGCTGGACATCGAATTTATGTGGACCTGAAAATGCGTCCCACACGGACACAGGGTCAGGTTCTGTCTGGAAACGGACCGCGGCTCCACCGTTGCCCCGCTTTGCATCTTCTAAAGACGCAAATCGAGCGCGACACGTGCCGGGATAGCGGAGCTCCCGATCCTCGGTGTGTGGTGCGCTTTGGACTCTTTCAAGCTCGGAACGCGAACAAACACAGGGAAAAGCGAGGCCTTGAGCGAGAAGCTGGCTCGTGGCGGCGCGGTAGGCGTCGTTTCTTCTGGATTGCCAGAAGACTTCACCTTCCCAGGTTAACCCTAGCCATTCGAGATCTTCGAGCGCGCGCTCACTCATGCCGGGCCTCAGGCGTTCGGCATCCAAATCATCGATTCTTAAGCGCATGTGTCCACCTCGCGAGAGGGTGTGCCAAAAGGCCAAAAGGAACGTGCGCGCGTGTCCGAGGTGCAGATGTCCGGTGGGGCTTGGCGCTAGGCGCCCGACGGGCCGTGGAGACGTCTCGAGCGGAGCCACGACGATCGCTTACTCTTTGCTGCAAGCACACGAGGCGGCGCGATTCTGACTTCGCGCGAACTCATCCTTGGCACCCGTGCAGTGATCGCTGCCCTCACCTGCAATCCGACAAATCCCACGCGCTGCGCGCTCCATCGAGCCAAGGGCTCGGCAAATTCGCGCGCACCGTTCAGCGCCCGGCAAGCTTCCGGGGGCACTCGGCGCACTCGACGGTGCCTGTTCCGCAGCAGCGGCGGGCGCACTGGCCTTGGGGGCACTCGACCCGCGCGAGCGTGCTTCGTCATCACGAGTTGGCGCGTTGCCACTCGATCCAGCATCTGCCTCGGAGCGCTTCGATGCCTCATCACGGGCAGAAACTGCCAAATCCTCAACCTCGCGCCGAGCAGACTCAAATGCGCGCAGCGCTTGCGCAAGATCGGCGTACTCGAGTTCGGACTTCTTGCTCGACGTGGGGCCCCCGCGCGACTCAGGGGACTCGAGCGGAGGAGCTGCCGCCGGCGTGGCTTCTTCTGTCCGAGGCTGGTCCGCTTCTTTATGCTGTGCGGCACACGCCGCGAGCAACGCGCCGAAGAGCGGTACGAAGAACCGCTGCGGCTTCACGTCTCCCCTATCAAGTAAGCGAGCCAGCCTGGCTGATTCTCCGCCACCCGGCGCGGGCGATAATCTTCAACGTCCACATCTTCGCTGACATCCCAGTAGACCGTCACTTTGGAGAAACCTGCCTCAAGCATCAGCTCCTGCAGCTCGGGCAACGTCCAATGCCGCCAAGTATAGGAGAAAGCCTCCTTCAACCGGGTTCCGTCGGGGAATTCGAAATGGATGTGATTGACGGCGATGCCATTGATGGGATCAAAGGACGCCTGATCCCAAATATACTTGAAGCCCTTCACCGTGCGCATCTCGCACATCGGCTCATTCCCTTCCCAGCCGCCAAATGCGTCGGCTATGAAGAGGCCTCCTTTGGCGAGCCCAGCACGAGCCGCTTTGAAATAATTCCGGAGTGCGGGGCGGTCTTGAAAAATCCAGTAGCTGAAGTTGAAGGCGCAAACGATGTCGTGCTTGCGGCGCACCGGCTTCATCACGTTTTGCTTGAGAAGCTGAATGCTCTCTGCCAATTCGCCAAGCGGGCGAATGTTGTGAACCAAGCCCCAATCCAGCACTTCTTTATCGATGTCCACGCCCGTGGCCGAGTGCTTCGGGCTAGCTTTCACCCATTCGGTGCACAAGAGAGCGGTGCCGCAAAAATCCTCGCGCAGGGTGAGTGCTGTGGTGCCGCGGTGCTTCTTGAACATGCGTTGCAACACCAGCACCTCCTCCTTCGGATCCTGCACGGACATCTGATAGAGGGCATGGCGATCAGCCGTCTTGGCGGTGAGGCGGGATTTCTTCTTAGGTTTCTTGGGAAGCTTCTTGGTAGTTTTCTTCTTGATAGCCACTGTTGTTTCCTAAAGGAGAGCTGGATTGGTACTCACTCGTGGCAAGCTTGGCAATCCTAGCGCGCCAGGAGTCGAAGAACAGCGCAATCAGTCAGAAGTGCCCAGGTCTCACGGTCTGCGACGTAGGCGAAGAGCGCACGAGCGTTGCTTTCGGCGAATGAAATATCGGTGAAAACTCGGCCGTTTGCCAACGTGAGGGCGGCTCCAATCTTCTTCCCATCAAACGCACGCACCTGGAGCTGCTGACGTGCTCCGGGTGAAGCATCTACCGGTGTCACAGAAAGGAGGAAGGTCCCCCCGCAAACCTTCGCCACATCGAACGGTGCCGGATCCAACCCGTTCGGGTACAGCGTCCAAGCCGCGGCCAACGCTGTTTGGGGCGCATTCCCGAGCGCCCAGCGCGCTAGCCCGAAGCTTGAAATATCGCGTTCGACGGGCAGAAACGCAAACAGGCCCGTCGGGCTTGGGCCGAGGTGCACTTCGGTCATGGGCTGCGCCGTCCCACCAACCCAGAGCACCACATCCTCACTCAAGCGGCTTTTTTCAGGCGCCAACAAGACCCGCGCGTGCAGGGCGCTCATGCCGGTGCGCGCTTCAAGCGACACCGCCCACAAGTTACCTCCGTACTCAGCTAGGCTCACGGAGTTAGCCGAAGTCCCTTCGGGAGAAAGCAACAGATTAACATTCCGTTCGATCCACAGCCGAGCGACCAAACGATCCGGCGGCAGCTTGGCAATGTAAGCTACAGCCACCTTTCCGCGCACGCGAGCTACCTGCACACGAGTGCCATCGCGAGCATCGGTGGCTAAAATTTGCGGCGCCTCGACACCGCCGATGTGCCGGCGTAACAGGCGACCCCCCGAGATAAAGTAGGCAAAATTATCCAAAACAGCCGGCCCACGCCCATATGAAACCAAGCTTTCTCGGTTCGCTGAAACAGGCTCAACGCCAGCTGCGGAAAGCCTAGCGAGCAACACCTGGTCGTCGCGAGTGATCATCACGACCCCTTCCTTGGACGCAGTTGCTGGCCCGGCGGGACCCACGTCAAAGCGTCGGATTTGTTGGCTGGGAAGATCGGATGCCGGAGGCGGTTCATCCACCGTCTCCGGCGCAACCGGCGTCTGCGTTGGAACCGGCGACGCCTTTGGAACCCGTGGTTGGCTCTCCCTTGCGGGCACGATCACCGCCTGCGGCGCCTTCTGGGTCTGGGCTGGCACGGGTTCAGATCGAGTCTGACAGCCACACGCCGCGTGGGTCAGCATGAAACCAGCGAGGAGCACCCGATGAGGCAGGCTAGTGCGCACGAGTCACGATCTTTCCCGGCTCCCACTCCAATATCAAGTTCGCATCGCGCGGCACGGCTGCCGTTCCGAAGCAGTCATGATAGAAGAGCGGCACATGCTCCCTCGTTTCTCGACCACCACGCTCAGCCTCTGGCTGCTGGCGGCAGCGACTGGCTGCGCTCACAGTCCCGAGCCAAGGAGTGCTGGGCGCGTGCCCCTGCCGTCCAGCGCGGGCTCTTCGTCCAACGCTCCGCCTGAGGTCGTCCCGGAGCTTCCGCCAAAGCCGACGTCTGAAACGCCTACGGGAGCACCAGATGCGGATCCGATTCCGCACGCCGATCAGCTCGGGGCACGCTCGCTACCTAAACTGGAATTGAAGCACGTCGGGCTGCATGTCGGCGGGGGTCCTAACGATGCCGCCACGCATCACGCGTTTGCGGCTCCCATCAGTTTGGTGTTCGGGGAATTTCAGAGGTGTTACCGCTTGGTGGAGCTCCCCAAGCCACTCGCCATCTATGGCGTCGATCTGGTGGTGGAGCCCGGAAGGGGCCGCGCCAAAGTCCGCGCGGTTCGAACCAAATTGAGTGGCAAAGCCTTCCTCGAGTGCCTGCAAAGCGTTCTGGAAGCCGTGCATTTTCAAAACCCGCTGAAGAAGCCGACCAGCGTGAGTTACTCGGTACGCTTTGCACTTTCGGGTCTCGAAGCTGACTCGCAGAAACGCTAGCCGAAGTGCTCAGCGAAGCGCTGCTTGTGGGAATGCTAAACCGCAGCCCACGCCGAGCGTGACGTGGGGCGACTCAGTCGTCAATGATGAGAGCTTGGAGTCAAGCTTCAGATCCACCTGCACCCGCCCTTTGATCCATTGCCGTGCGGGAGCTGCAGCGAGGCCTCCCAACCAGGAGCCGAGCTGAGCATTCAAGAATGCCGAGCTGATTTCCTGGCAGGAGAGCGAACCCGCCAACGCCGCCACAATCCTTGGTTCTTGAGCAAGCCCCTCTAACCTCCCGGAGCCGGACAGACCCAACTTCCCTGCCCTGAGCGAAATCACCGGAAATTTTACTGATTCGTACGCAGGGTCGAGCGTCCACGACGCACGCATGAGGCCCCGCTCCGCGAAAAAACCGACACCCAGCGCGCCCAACTTGGCTGCCTTCATGCCCTCGAGCGTTAACTCCACATCACCCGTCGGTTGTCCCGCGACTTGCCGCTGGAAGCGTGCATGCGCGGCACCCGACACGGCCAAGCTAGCGAGCTCAGCCGATCCATCAAGAAGACGCGCCAACCTCAGGCTCGCGAATTGGGCGTCCAACGTTATCTCTTCGGGGCCCAAACTTGCCGTCGCCTGAAAGCTGCCGTCACCTGGACTCGGCTTGTTGCGCAACACCCAGCGCTCAGAACTTAGCTCACCAAGAAGATTGCCTAAGCTCACCCCCAGCAACGTCGCGCTAGGGACATCGAACGTGATGTTCGTTCCACGCTGCTCAAAAGACATATCCTGAAGGCTGAGCCAGGGAACACTGCCGGTCGGCTCACTCAAAGCGAGTGAAAGATGCTCTCCCCGGACTTGGAGGCTTTCGTTCAAAGGGCCGTGCTCTGGCTCCTCTCGCCCTTCAGTGCGTTGCACCCAGGCGCGCAAGTCCGACCGCGTGAAATGGCCTTTAGCGACTACGTTCGAAACGATGACGCGTTGAGCGCTCAACCCCTCAAATTCAACACGCAGCGTACCGATGCTGCCATTCACCGCGGGCCTCGATTGCGTCTGAAACGTCGAACTTTCGAGCTCCACGTAAAGCAACCCTAACTTTACCCCACCGGGCAGCAATTGAATGCCACGTTCAGCACACCGCCGCTGAACCTCCGCCCGCACATACGTTCGCAGCCCGAGGAGTGCCAACCCACCGAGCAGCGCTAGCGTCCCTACCACAACTGCCGCACGAATGAGCCATCGACCCTGCATCACCAACTCCTAGCCCTTCCGCTGCCCCCGCTCAACGGAGGGTGGCTCCCAATGCTATAAGCATCGCAGATGTCCGCCCCCACCTACCTCACGCCCGACGGCGCCAAGAAACTTTCCGATGAGCTGAAACAGCTGCTGAACGTTGAACGCGCAAAAGTAGTGCAGGAGGTTTCCGATGCGGCAGCCATGGGAGACCGTTCGGAAAATGCTGAATACATCTATGGCAAGAAGCGCCTGCGCGAGATCGATCGCAGGATCCGCTTTGTCATGAAACGGCTTGAGAATGCCGTCGTGGTCACCCAAGAAGAGCGACGCCTCGATATTGTTGCATTTGGGGCTCGCGTGCGGGTGCGCGACGAGAACGGCAAGGAAAGTGCGTATCAAATTGTGGGCCCCGATGAAGCCGATCCGACGGCGCGCCGTATCAGCTTCCATGCTCCGCTCGGCAAAGCACTGATGAAGCGCAAAGTTGGGGATTTTGTCACCGTGGCTCGCCCAGCTGGGGACATGGAGCTTGAGATCCTCGCGATCGAATATTCCTAGCCATTCGAAGGCGGAGTGCGCTCCCGCTACTTCTTAGGCTTGAAGAGCTCGTTGTGGGTCTCCGTGAGGAGACCCTGCAACGGAACGTTTTCCGGAACGTTCGAGAGATCGACTTTGGCAACATTCTCGGGCGTCGCGAAAGCGCCACCGAACCAATCGTTGTTGCTGAACATGTTGTACCGGTATTCGCCGAAGGCGCGCATATCGTAACACTTGAGCAGGCGGCGAAATCTGAGCACTTCCTGGATATTGATACCCGAGGGGTCCCCCTCCAATTCGTACCCCAGGTAGCGTGAATACGGGTCGCTATCCAGGCGAGCATCGAGCTTTGAGAGGATGCGAGTATCCGTGTCCGAAAGCGGACTCTGAACCGGAAAAATACCCAGCATTTCATCAAAGTGTGACGGTTGGTGCATGCCAAAGCTCAACGTGTGCACGAGTGGCGATTGCAGGCAAAATCTGGCGTTAAATTGAATGGGCGTGAGCGGCAGCGTGAGCTCGCGCAACAGTTCCGACGGATTGAACAGATTTCCCCCCTTATCATTGGGGGAAATAATGAACACACCCATATCGTGGAGCGCTGCCAGCTGAATGGCTCCCCAATTGCGCTGCCAAAAATAATACCAATGCAGATTCACGAAGTCGAAAAGATCTGTCGATATAGCTTCGCAAATCGTTCGATAACCACCGTGGGTGCTAAAGCCTAGGCTACCGATGATTCCCTGCTCTTGATAGGACTTGAGCACATCGATCGGGCCACCCTTCACCAGGATGTCGCGCAGGGTTCCTGGCGAGTTAACTCCGTGCCATGCGTAGAGGTCGAAGTGATCCATCTGCAGCCCGGCGAGCTGCTCCTCGATCGAGCGCTTGACATCATCACCCGTGCGCGGCCCGCCTTTGGTCATGAAGAAGTAGCTGGAGCGTGGGATCTTGAGCTCTTGGTTCAGGGCTCGCCCATAGCAGTGCTCACTTTTGCCGTAGCCTTGAGCCGTTTCGATGTGATTGATGCCAGCCGCGAAGGCGCGTTCAATCGAATCGCAGCACTCCTCTAGCATGTCGGTGGGCACCTCCGTCCGCGGCTGTTCCCAACCATGCGGGAAGCGCATACCTCCCAGCGTGACGACGCTGAGCGCAAGATTGGTGCGACCAAATCGCCGATACTGCATCGGCGCTCGCTCGCCCCGCCGCACTATGGGCGAATCAGTGGACGCAGACATTTGCGCCCAGAATGCACCCTCGGCGCTGCTCAAGCAAGGCTTTGCGGTGCGACGATGAGCCAGGAGTAAGCTCCTCGTGGGCATGCCTCGGATGGGCTCACCGGATAGTAAGCATGCGAACTATCTCGCGATTGAAAATGAGAGCCCCGACGCCAGCTCCATGCTTCAGCTCTTTACTAGAGCAGTTCAGAGCCCGGAAAGAAGTAGGCGCCTTCGAGACGGCCATTCTCTTCGGAATCCGAACCATGCACGGCGTTCTCGCCTACGTTAGCGCCGTAGAGCTTACGAATCGTGCCTGCAGCTGCCTTCGCCGGATCGGTGGCTCCAATCACGTCACGGTAATGCTGAACCGCGTTTTCGCGTTCGAGTGCAAGAACCACCACGGGACCACGAGTCATGAACTCAACCAGCTCACCGAAGAAGCCCCGCTCCCGATGAACGGCGTAAAATCCCTCGGCCTGGGGGCGAGACATCTGCAGCTGTCGCATAGCAACGATGCGAAAGCCCTCGTCGAGTAAGCGCTGGATGATGGCGCCTTGGGTACGTTTCTCTACGGCGTCGGGTTTGATGATGCAAAGAGTTCGTTGGGTTGTCATAAAAATTCTCCGGTCGTTTTGCCCCTCAGCGCGGCCCTACTTAGGCGAAGATGGCCCGTAGAAACAAGCCCGAAACGGGCGGTCTTAGAGCATGCTCTTCAAGGTGACGCCCATTTCTGCGGGCGAGGGCGCCATACGGACGCCTGCAGCTTCGAGCGCTGCGATCTTGTCCTTGGCTGTGCCTTTGCCACCGGAAATGATGGCTCCCGCGTGCCCCATGCGCTTGCCTGGGGGTGCCGTGGCACCGGCGATGAAGCCAGCTACCGGCTTTTTCATGTACTTCTTGATGTACTCGGCAGCGCGCTCCTCAGCATTGCCGCCGATCTCGCCCATCATCATCACGCCTTCGGTGTTGGGATCTTCGTTGAAGAGCGTCAGTGCATCCACGAAGTCCATCCCAGCTACGGGATCGCCACCAATGCCGATGCACGTGGACTGACCCATGCCGAGGGCGGTGAGCTGACCTACGGCCTCATAGGTGAGTGTGCCAGAACGCGACACCACGCCGAACTTGCCGGGGCGGTGAATATGGCCGGGCATGATCCCGATTTTGCAAGCGCCAGGTGTGATGACGCCCGGGCAGTTCGGCCCGATCAACGTCACGGCTTTGCCCTCAATCGAGCGCCGCACGCGGATCATATCCATCACAGGCACGCCTTCGGTGATGCACACCACCAACCTGCAGCCAGCATCCACGGCTTCAAGAATGGCGTCCGCTGCACCCGGCGCAGGCACGAAGATACAAGACGTATCCGCGCCAGTTTGGGCCACCGCTTCGGCCACCGTATCGAAAACCGGAACTTTGACTGCTTTTCCGTCAGCATCCACCGCCTCGAACAGCTCCCCGCCCCGATGCGGCGTGCAGCCAGCAACAATCTTGGTGCCGTAGGCAATGCATTGCTTTGCGTGAAAGGAACCTGCAGAGCCTGTGATGCCCTGCACGACAACTCGCGTATCTGCTCCAACTAAAACCGCCATACTCTATTTCTCACCTTTTCTGTTTGTCGCGAGCATCAGGCCGCAGCTACGGCCGCGACAATTTTCTTTGCACCATCAGCCATGGTATCGGCGGCTTGGATCTTGAGGCCGCTGGCATTCAAGAGCTTTCGGCCCTCGTCCACATTCGTCCCTTCCAGGCGCACCACGAGTGGCACCGTGAGGCCCAGCTCCTTGGTAGCGGCGATAACACCTTCCGCGATCACATCGCAGCGCATGATTCCGCCGAAAATATTGACGAAAATCCCCCGAACTTTGGAGCTCGAAAGGATCATCTTAAAGGCCTTGGTAACCTGCTCCTTGGTGGCGCCACCGCCCACATCCAAGAAATTCGCCGGCGTGCCACCATGGTGTTGGATGATGTCCATCGTTGCCATCGCGAGACCCGCACCATTGACCAGGCAGCCAATATTGCCGTCCAAGGAAACGTAACTCAAACCCGCATCCTGAGCCTGTAGCTCAACCGGATCCTCTTCGTCCTTGTCCATCAGCTCGTTCCACTCACGATGCCGGAACTTAGCGTTGTCGTCGAAGGTGACTTTGCCATCGAGCGCGACAATCTCGCCGGTCTTGGTCACGACCAACGGGTTGATTTCGCAGAGCGAACAATCTTCTTTCTCGAACAACAGCGCGAGCTTGCTGAGAAGAGCCACAAAGCTCTGCGTCGTGGCCTTAGGATCGGGGACGCCTTCGCCAAGCTTGAGGCCAAAGGCGAGCTTTCGCGCCTGATAGCCGGTGAGCCCAACCGTGGGATCGATGTGCTCGGTGAGGATCCGATCGGGTGTTTCCTCGGCCACTTTTTCGATTTCCACGCCACCTTCAGTGGAAGCCATGATGGCAATCTGGCGCTTGTCGCGATCCACCACCAAGCCCAAGTAGAGCTCGCGTGCGATATCGAGCCCCTGCTCAACATACAGGCGCCGCACCTTCTGACCTTCGGGGCCCGTCTGGTGCGTGATGAGCTGCATGCCCAAAATCTTGCTCGCTGCCTCGCGCACTTCGGTGGCGCCACCCTTGACCACCTTGACTCCGCCGCCTTTACCGCGACCGCCAGCGTGGATCTGAGCCTTCACGACCACCACGGGGATCTTGGTTTCCGCGATCAGCCTGTCTGAGGCCGCGACCGCTTCATCCACCGTCAGGCACATTTGCCCTTTGGGCACCGAGATGCCGTAGCGTGAAAAGATTTGTTTCGCCTGATATTCGTGGATCTTCATGCTTTGGCCTTTACGATATCGACAACCTTCTGCACGCTCTCAGCGCTTGCCTTGAGCATGGCCTTCTCCTCGGTCGTGAGCGTGAGCTCAATGATTTTCTCGACGCCACCCGCGCCGATCACCGTGGGAACACCCATGTAGAGGTCGGTGTAGCCGTACTCGCCCGTGAGGTACGCCGCGCAGGGCAAGAGGCGCTTCTGATCCAACAGATACGCTTCAGCCATCGCCACCGCGCTCGCCGCAGGAGCGTAAAATGCGCTGGTGCCCATCAGGCCCACGATTTCGCCTCCACCTTTGCGTGTGCGGTCAACAATCGCATCCAGCTTGGCCTTCTCAATCAAGGATTGCACAGGCACGCCGCTCACCGTGCAGTGGCTGAGCACCGGCACCATGTCGTCGCCGTGTCCACCGAGCACCATGGCTCGAATATCTTTGATGCTCACATTGGCGGCCTGAGCGAGAAACAGCGAGAATCTGGAGCTATCCAGCACGCCCGCCATCCCAACTACTTTCTCACCTGGCATCCCCGTCCGACGCTTGAACTCATAGACCATCGCATCCAAGGGATTTGAAATCACGATCACGAAGGCGTTCGGGCAATGCTTCTTAGCGTTATCCGCCACGTCTTGGATAATCGGCAGATTCGTACCGACGAGATCGTCGCGTGATTGACCGGGCTTGCGCGGAATGCCAGCGGTAATGATCAACACGTCGGCTCCGGCCACATCTGCCCAGTTCGAAGTGCCTGTGATGCGAGCGTCGGCACCAGTCACCGCTGTGGACTGTTCGAGATCCAAAGCTTTGCCTTTGGCGAAGTTCTCCTTGGCCGCGATGTCAAACAAGATCACGTCGCCGAGCTGACGGGTGACGAGCATGTTGGCGAGCTCGCCGCCAATGTTTCCAGCTCCGATGAGTGCAATCTTCTTTCTTGCCATGTCTCGTTACTCCTAAAAAGTTGGTGAGGTCTCTCGGCCGCGATGCAAGAATCCGCCCGTATATTGGGCAAGGAACCGAGCAGCCGGTTAGACCATCAGACCGAGCGGGGCAAGCCGCATATTCGGCACACAGCCTTCGGACGGATTTTCTGCTGGCCACTGCGCGGCTCGACCCTTAAGCGTACTGGCCTTTTGATTGAGAATTACGCTTGAGCGCGCTAGAGAACCGCCATGCAGGACCCGGCAGCGCTTCTCTCAGAACGCCTCTCTTTGGCGATCACTGGCGCATTTGGCGCGGATTTCAGCGACACCGATCCGATGCTGCGCAGCTCGCAGCATTCGGACTTTCAAGCCAACGTTGCCATGCCGTTAGCTAAACGCTTAGGGGCGAAACCCCGCGACCTGGCGACCAAGATTTTAGAACACCTCGAGGTGAGTGATCTGTGCGAGAAGGTAGAGATCGCTGGGCCTGGCTTCATTAATCTGTCGCTGAAAGCAACGACCATCGCCAACGCGCTCAACCAGCTGCTGAACCATGGCGTGCTCACCCCCAATCCCGTCCCAAAGCTGACCGTCATCATTGATTACTCGAGTCCGAACGTGGCCAAAGAGATGCACGTGGGGCACCTGCGCAGCACGATCATCGGGGACGCTCTCTCGCGAGTTTTTGGCGCGCTCGGCCACACAGTGCTGCGCCAAAATCACATCGGCGACTGGGGCACGCCGTTTGGGATGCTGATTGAACATCTGTTGGATCTTGGGGAAAGCCAGGGCACCGATCTGCTGTCGATGGGGGAGCTCAACCAGTTTTATAAAGACGCGCGCGTGAAGTTCGACTCCGATGAATCCTTTGCGGATCGCGCCCGCGCCCGGGTGGTGAAGCTGCAAGCGCTCGACGAAGCCACGCTCAAGCTTTGGTCGCTGTTGGTCGAAAAATCTTCCGAATATTTCTCGCGAGTTTATGAAAAACTTGGGATCTTGCTCACGCGTGCAGATATCCGAGGGGAAAGCTTCTACAACCCATTTCTGGAAGACACCGTGCGCGAGCTCACCGAAAAGGGCATCGCGCGCACCGACCAAGATGCGCTCTGCGTTTTCCCGGAAGGCTTTGTGGGGCGCGAAGGCGAGCCGCTCCCGCTCATTATCCGCAAGAAAGAAGGCGGTTACGGCTACGCAACCACCGATCTGGCTGCGATTCGGCAGCGCGTAGAGACGGAGCACGCGGATCGCATCTTGTATGTCGTCGGCAGCCCGCAGCAACAGCACTTTGCGATGGTATTCAAGACCGCGGAAGCAGCAGGTTGGCTCACGCCCGAGGTAGCCGCAGAGCACGTAGGCTTCGGTCAAATCTTGGGCGCTGATAAGAAGATGTTCAAAACCCGCTCCGGCGACACCGTGCGTTTGATCGATCTTGTCGACGAAGCCATCGCCAGGGCCCAAGTCGTAGTAGCCGAGAAAAACCCAGAGCTCGGCGCAGACAAGACGCTTGAGGTCGCGCGCCAGATCGGCATCGGTGCGCTCAAATATGCTGATCTCTCGAACGATCGCATCAAAGATTATGTCTTCGACTACGATCGAATGCTCTCGTTTGAAGGCAACACAGGCCCCTACTTGCAATACGCACACGCACGCATCTGTTCGATCTTTCGGCGCGCGGAGCTTTCAGCCAGCGCAGCCAAGGGGCCGCTTCAAATCGAAGCACCCCAAGAACGAGCGCTCGCCCTGCATCTCTTGAGCTTTGGCAGCTGCCTGCAAAATGTTGCGCAAAGCCTGGAGTTGCAGCGCCTCTGCACGTACCTCTACGATCTGGCGACCTTGTTCATGGGTTTCTATGAGCATTGCCCCGTACTCAAAGCAGACACCGAGCAGACCCGTGATTCACGGCTAGCCCTCGCGGCAGCCGCCGCAACCACGCTCAAATTCGGGCTGAATCTGCTGGGAATTGAAGCGCCGGAACGCATGTGAGGGAGCGCCTCGTCACGCTCCGCGGTTCTTGAAGAGCGCTAGCAATATTGGTACCGCAATACGATCCTTTGCTCTGCCGGCTGCTGTTTTGACCAGAATGAGCGTTTCCAAGTCAAGAACCGCAAGCTTCAAACTTGCATCTTCGATTTGGATCGTGTGGCCAAGAAGTTCTTCGTAGCCACGGCCGTCGTGCAAGGTCATGAGGCAATCTAACGGACCGAGCGAAGTCGACAGCAGGAGCTGGCCACGCACATTCAAGTGCTCGCGAGCGGGGCGAAGACGCCGATTGGAAAGCTCGCGAACGACCGTATCTAGCTCCCCGAGTACCTGGGAGAGCTTGTCTAGATTCTCTGGGGTCGAACGTGGCACAATGTCCACATCTTGCGTCGTGATCGGCGCCCCGTGGACCACGGCCGCGGCACCACCCACCAAGATGAACTCGATCCCAGCGGCGACCAGCGCGTGGAGCAGCCCCGAAAGGTCAGCGCTGGCTGGATGTGGCACGGCGAAGCTCAGTCAACTGCAGAGTTAACTTGGAAGCGTCATTCAGGCGTTCGAGCACTGAACGCCTGAGCGACCAGGCTAGGAGCGTGGGGTCGACATCGTCAGCTGCTTCGAGCAGCAATGGATCTCGGGAACGCACGAACTCCAGCACGGAAGGATTGTTAGGCCGCTGGCCGCTGGGCTGCATTGCACCACCCTAGCATGAATTCGGCACTGCTATACGTCCGCGCTCTTTCCGAGGGCCCCGGCGACCTCTGGTGGGTGGCGAATGCTAACGCGCCCAGGCCAAGCGAGCCTTCATTCCGAAGCGCGTGCTCATGCCGACGGTCTTGCTCACAATCATGCCTTGTTCGTCCAAGAAATAGTTCGTGGGGAAAGCGCGGACCGCGTAGGCCTCGATCACCCGTTCACTGGCCATCAATACGGGATAACGGATATCGTTGGCCTTCACAAATTGTCGCAACCTCTCCACGTCGTCGGCGTCCGAGACCACGCTGATGACCACTTCGTTCGGGCTCGCCTTGGCTGCCACATCATTCAGCACTCCAAATTCTTGGTGACACACACCGCACCAGGTGGCCCAGAAATGCAAAAGCACGCGTTTGCCCCGCAAATCTTGCAAGGAAACGTTGTTCCCGGCTAGATCCTGCAGCACGAAGCCTGGAGCCGCACCTGCTAGCAGGCTTCGTTCATTGTAGGCACTCACCCCAAAATATACGCCCAGAACCAGTAGCGCCTGCAGCAGCCAACTTCGCCAGCGATTTCGGCGCACCACTGAGGGCTTCGGAGCGCCTTGGGTCAACGCGGCTTCGCTTTCCGTTCCGTCTGCCTGGCTGGGCATTGCTTCAGCATTTGCGGGGGTGGCCTCAGGTGTGGGGGTCGTGTCACTCATGGGTTGGGCTTCTGAAAATGGGCAGCAAACGCCAGCAAAAGACCACGTGGCGCGCCACACTAGCATGCCGGAGCGAGTGCGCACCCACCTACCCGCTGCCGCGCCGCGCCGCGCAGCGGCCGTCTCTTTTTTTCCTTGGAAGATAGTAAGCATGCT
>CAZSUA010000018.1:0-13121 GCA_964609655.1 uncultured Polyangiaceae bacterium
GGAGATTCCATAAGAGAACTACTTTTAGCTCACCAGCCACGATCTGTCATTTCTAGAACGCTCGCTCCAACAAGCATCGCCAACAAGCGGCGCCACAAGCATCGCCACAGGCCCCCGCGTGAAAGATTCTAACCTACAGCGAATGCTAGACTGGGATTCCGCTGGAATTCTGCTGGAATCTTCTGCCCTTCGGATCGGAGTCTAAGCGGCCACTGTGCGCACGCCCCCAAGCGACGACCTCCTGATTCTCGGAATTAGGTAGTAAGCATGCTTACCATCTCGGCATCAGGTAGGAGGCATGCCCACCATCTCGGCGCCTTTGAAAATGGGTCCCTGGTCCCGTCGAGTCGCTTGAATGCCTGCCAAGCAAGGACCAACGCCACTTTGACAGCGCCCCTCCGGTCAACCCAACGCGCCACCACGCTGTCGCGACCGGAGCCGCAACCGATCAGAGAAAACACGGGTACCGGCGCCGCCAACGAGCCTGGTTTGGGTCGAAATCTCTATCGTCTCTTGTCGCAACGGTCCGGCGCAGGCTCCAGTTTCCAAAGATTTGCAGGTTCAGTTTCCAGAGCGTGACACCTGAGTATCGTTTGCCTATGCTCGCGCGCGTTGGAATAAGTTATGAAAACTGCACTCATTACAGGCGCTTCAGCGGGCCTTGGTATCGAATTCGCCCGCTGTTTTGCGGCCGATGGGCATGCTGTGGTGCTCGTGGCGCGACGCCGCGACAAGCTGGAAACGCTGGCGAGTGAGCTCCGGGCCAGGCATGGCGTGGAGGCTCACGTCATGGTTGCGGATTTGTCTGACGCGGCTGCAGTGCATGAGTTGGTCCGCGAGCTCAAGACGGCGAGAATCGAAATCGACTATCTGGTGAATAACGCCGGCTTCGGCACCAACGGCGCGTTTCACAACCTCGATCCTGCACGCGAGCTTGCGCTGATTCAGGTTAACGTCTCGGCACTGGTCGCGCTCACGGCGGCGCTCTTGCCGGGGATGGTCGCTCGCGGGAGCGGCAGGATCCTTAACATTGGCTCCACGGCAGGCTTCCAGCCGGGGCCCTACATGGCAAGCTACTACGCGAGCAAGGCCTTCGTGCTGAGCTTCAGCGAAGCCCTTTCTTATGAACTCCGAGCTACTGGCGTTACGGTCACGGTGAGTTGCCCCGGGCCGATACGCACCGAATTTGCAGACATCGCTGGTTTGGCTAATTCTAGGCTGTTTCGTCTGAACGTCGCTTCCGCCGAGTCCGTGGCGCGCACCGCCTACCAAGCGCTTCACGCTGGGCGTCCGCTGGTTGTGCATGGGTTTTCGAACAAGCTCGGTGTGCTGCTGGTGCGGCTGAGCCCACGCGCCTGGGTGCGCGCCGTGGTCGCTGCTCTCAACCAGGCGCCCGCTAGCTCTGCGGCGACTGGCAAGCGCTGAGGGATCCTCAGAAGTGTGCCGAGAGGGAGCGAGCCATTGGCTACCCCTCTGACCCAGCCCGTAGCGCCCCCACGATGCCATCGAGTAGACGCTCACTTTGAGCGCGAAACACCGGCATATAGCGCGGTGTATCCGACAAGATGCGTTCCCTGCCGTTCACGCCCAGCGCTCGTTCTACGTACTCGGCATCTTCATCTAGCCAACGCAGGATATCTTCCGCTTCCAACTCGATGTGAAACTGCAGACCAAAGGCGCATTTCCCCAAGCGAAACATCTGATTTTCGCAATGTAACGACGAGGCCAGAAGCTGCGCTCCGGGCGGCAAATCGAACGTATCACCGTGCCAATGCAGCACGATCTCCGCAGGGTTGAGACCCTCCAAGATAGGCTCCTCTTCGGAACTCCGTACAAAGTGCACGGCCCCCCACCCCACCTCACGCAACCGGCGCGGCGGCTCTCCCACACTCAACGGATAAACCCGCGCGCCCGCCGCGTGCGCCAACAGCTGAGCACCCAAACAAATCCCCAGCACAGGCCGGTCCTTAGCCACACACTCTCGCAGGAGCTCCACCTCCGGTGCCAAAAACACGTAGCGAGCGTCGTCCAAGTCGCCGACTCCCATCGGGCCACCCATCACCACCAACGCGTCAAACTCATTGACTGAACCTGGTAGCGGCTCGTCTTCCGCAAGGTTGCGGATCTCCGTCGTAAACCCAGCGCGCTCGAGTGCACCGAGGACTCTGCCAGGGCCTTCGTGCGCGATGTGTTGAAGGACGACGGCTTTGGGTGAGCGAGGCATGACGGAAAGGTGCGCTAGGCACGGCCTGGGCGCAATACGAAGCGAATTGGCAACAATCAGGCCAGATTTCCGAGAATGGGGCGGGGCGCTCCCGGATTGCAAATGTTGACCACATCCAGGGGACGTCAGTGCTCAATACCCCAACTCCGCCAATTCTCGCTCAAATCCCCCGGATAATATCGGAAAGCGGCACCATGTCTTCGGGTCAAGATTTTCGTCGTCCAGGTGAAAGGACGGCGCATAGCGCTCCCGTTTCCACTGATTGCGGCTCCACAAGACGAAGAACCTGCGCACCCAGCCTCGCAGCTCTGCGCCGTACTCGGGGAACGTGACGCTGAGCAGCTGGTAGCACTCGAGCGGCGTGCGCTTATCACGGATCGCAGCGCGTTCGATCGCGTCCAACACGGGGTAGGGCATCAGATCCGTTTCGTCGGTTTGATGCTGAGCTTCGGGGCGTAGCTCGGCTGTGGGCGCTTGTGCTGTGACACACGCCAGCTCGGGAAAGGCTCGTAAGGATGCTGGGCCGCGCTCCTGCACCCAGAGCAACCATTGACGCAAAAACGCTTTGTCGATGCCGGCGATCGGACTCAAGCCGCCAGCGGTATCGCCATCCATCGTGGCGTAGCCTACGGCTGCTTCGGAACGATTGCTCGTGGCTAAGAGCAGCGCTTGTTTGATGTTGGCCAGCAACCACACGCTCGGTGCTCGCACCCGCGCTTGGATGTTCTGTAGTGCTACATCGTCAGCTTCCCAGGTGAGCTTTCGGTGAAGACCGGTTTCAGCGAGGCCGATGTACCCTGCCACTAGGCTCTGCACATCCAACTCCAGGTGCATGGTTCCGCAGGCTTGGGCCACCGTGTGTGCCGCGTTGCGTGTGATTTTCCCGCTATTTTCCGTGGATTGATACACCGTGCTGATGAGCTGCCGCGAGAGCTCTTCTGTTGAGTCGAGCCCTTGGATCCCTGCAATGTGGGCGAGTTTCTCGTGCACACCGGCAAGCCCAAGCTCCGCCACCGCGAAATCCAACATGAACCGCGCCAACAGGGTAACGGCGGTTGAATCTGCCCCCCCGCTCAAGGAGACCACCACACCCGATGCATGGCTTTTGCGCAGATAATCAAAAAGAGCCAGCGCCACGGCGCGTGTGAATTCTTCTTCCTTGACGTGCTCCCCCCGTTCCCAAGCGTCAGCAACAGCTACCGCCTTCGGTGGCACTTGCTCTGGAAACTCAAATTCAAAGCGCACTGGGTTTGCGTTCGCATGCGGGATGTAGCTCGAAAGCCGCGCATGCTGACTTCGATTCAACTCCACATCCACGTTGGCATAGATCAGCTGCCGCTCCGCAAAACGAAAGCGTTGACCACGCGCCAGCAAGCTACCTGAAGACGCTATTAACGTGTCCCCATCGTAAACCGCCCTACCCGCTTCATTGCCGAGCAAATTCGCGTAAACGTACGCTACCCCGAAGGTGCGAGACCCTTCCAAGACCAGGCGGCGGCGCACTTCATGTTTACCAAAAGAGAAATGGCTGGCGCTCGGATTCAGGATAATATCCACGGCTTCTAGCGCCAATTCAGCACCTGGCCGCTCCGCTATCCAGGCATCTTCACAGATTTCAAATCCAACGCGCACGCCCTCTGCCTCATACAGCAGATCACCGAGTGGCACCTCCTGCCCACCTAACACGTGTGTCGCACGAACTCCGCGCGGCCAGGGTTTGAACCAGCGTGGCTCATAGTGGATCCCGTCGCCCGCCAAAGCACGCTTCGCCGTAAGACCCACCACCTTGCCATCGGCTAGCAGGCAGCACGCATTGTAGGCGGCCTTGTTGTGAAAAATGGGCAGACCCACGCTCACACATATTCCCGAAGTGTGCGGCAAGATCTCCAGCAATACCTCTTCGGCGGTACGCAACACACCCGGGGAGAGGAAAGCGTCCTCGCAACCGTAACCCGTAATGCAAAGCTCAGGCAAACACAGGATACTGGCGCCTGCGGCACGCGCCTCGGCGATGGCACCGAGAATGTTGTCCCGGTTACGCTGCCAATCCAGCGCGGTTTGGTTGAGGCTCGCGGCCGCGACCCGTATCCACTTCATGAGACCACTCAGCTTCGTTCCGGCTCGTAGCCCAGATTCGGTCCGAGCCACTTCTCCACTTCGGCTATCGTCATGCCTTTTCGAGCTGCGTACGAGACCAACTGGTCTTTCCCAAGCTTTCCTACGTTAAAATACTGAGATTTGGCATGGCCGAGGTAGATACCGCTCACGCTGGCCGCGGGCGTCATCGCTAAGTTCTCCGTTAATTCGATGCCCACCGAGGGCGCACCCAGTAAGTCGAACAGCTTGAATTTTTCGGTGTGGTCCGGGCAGGCGGGATAACCAAAGGCCGGACGAATGCCGCGATATTTTTCGGCGATGAGGTCGGAATTCGAAAGATCTTCGTCCTTCGCATAGCCCCACTCACGCCGCACGCGTTGATGCATCAGCTCCGCAAAGGCTTCCGCTAGCCGATCGGCGAGCGCCTTCACCATGATGGCGTTGTAATCATCCAGCTCCTTCTCAAACACCTTCGACAGCTCTTCGGCGCCAATGCCGGCGGTCACAGCAAAACCGCCGACGTAATCCCGAAGGCCCGAGGATTTGGGTGCCACAAAATCGGCGAGCGAGCGACTCACATCAGCTTCCAGGCTCTGCTGTCGCAGCATGTTAAAACGGGAAAGCTCGTGGTTGCGTGTTTCGTCCGTATACAGAATGATGTCGTCATTCTCGCTTGCCGCCGGCCAAAATCCGTAGACCGCGCGGGCCACGATCAGCTTCTCGCTCATGATGCGCTCCAACAGCTGATTGGCGTTTTCGAACAACTCCTTGGCAGGAGCGCCATACTGGGGATGCTCGAAAATCGTGGGATAACGACCCTTCAGCTCCCAGGCGATAAAGAGGAACGTCCAATCGATGTAGCGCGCGATCTCCCTGAGCGAAAAATCCTTGAGCTTCTTCACACCCAGAAACGCTGGCGTGTGCACGCTCTGTTCGTTCCATTCAAGCTTGGGTGCGCGCTTCTTGGCATCTTCATAGGCGAGCAACTGCCGGGAGCCGCGGTTGCCATAAATGACCCGCAATTTAGCCTGATTCTCGCGATTCGTAATGTCCAACGTCTGCTTACGGCCGGCGTCCAACAGATTCGAGACGACGCCCACCGCACGTGATGCGTCGAGCACGTGCACCACTGGCTCTGGGTACTCATCGGCGATCTTAACGGCGGTGTGCTGCGGGCTCGTGGTGGCGCCACCGATGAGCAGCGGGATCTTGAGGCCTCGCCGTTTCATCTCGCGCGCCACGGTGACCATTTCGTCTAAGCTTGGCGTGATAAGCCCCGAAAGGCCAATCACGTCGACCTTGTGCTCCACGGCAGCATTCAAGATTTTATCCACCGGGACCATCACCCCGAGGTCAATCACCCGATAATTGTTGCACGCCAGCACTACGCCCACGATGTTCTTGCCAATATCGTGGACATCGCCCTTAACGGTTGCCATGAGCACGCAGCCCTGAGCCGACCCATTCAGCTTCTCGGCCTCCATGTAGGGCTCCAGGATCGCCACGCCGCGTTTCATCACACGAGCGCTCTTCACCACCTGTGGCAAGAACATCTTTCCGGCTCCGAAGAGATCACCCACGGTGCTCATGCCGGCCATCATCGGCCCTTCGATCACAGAAAGTGGCCTGCCGAATTTCAGGCGCGCTTCTTCCACATCCTGATCGATAAAATCGACCAGGCCTCGCACTAATGCATGCTGAATACGCTCTTCGACGCTCCGGTTCCGCCAAGCGAGATCTTCCTCACGCTTGGCAGCAACGCCGCGCACGGATTCGGCAAATTCAACCATGCGCTCGGTCGCATCCGGGCGCCGATCGAAGAGCACATCTTCCACCCGCTCCAGAAGATCTTTCGGGATGTCCTCGTAAACCACCAGCTGCGAGGCGTTCACGATGCCCATGTCCATGCCAGCCTTGATCGCAACGTAGAGGAAGGCCGAATGGAAGGCTTCGCGCACGATGTCGTTGCCGCGAAATGAAAACGACAGATTGCTCACGCCGCCACTCACCTTGGCACCCGGCAGATGCGCCTTGATGAGTTTGATGGCTTCGATGAAGTTCAAGCCGAAGCGATTGTGGCCCTCAATGCCAGTCGCGACAGCGAAGATGTTTGGGTCGAAAATGATATCGGTCGGATTGAAATCGAGCTTCTGCGTCAGCAGCTCATACGCCCGCTGACAAATCGCGAACTTGCGCTCCGCCGTTTCGGCTTGCCCTTGCTCATCAAATGCCATCACCACCACGGCCGCGCCGTAGCGTTGCGCCTTTTTGGCGCGCTCTAGGAATTCTGCTTCGCCCTCCTTGAGGCTGATCGAATTCACGATGCACTTGCCTTGCACCCATTTGAGCCCCTCCTCGATCACGCTCCACTTCGAGCTATCGATCATGACCGGCACGCGGGCAATATCCGGCTCGGTGGCTACCATCCTCAGGAATGTGCCCATGGCTTGCTCGGAATCAAGCATGGCTTCATCCATGTTGACGTCGAGGATATTGGCACCGCTCCGAACCTGCTCGGCTGCTACCTGGAGGGCCGTGGTGTAATCTCCATTTTTGATCAGATTGGCAAAGCGGCGTGAACCTGTCACGTTCGTGCGTTCACCGATCATGAGGAAGTTGGAATCTGGGCGAATGGTGAGCGGCTCCAAGCCACTCAAGTGCGCCAAGTGATCGGGCTCAGGCGGAGTGCGTGGCTCCACGCCCTCCACGGCTTTCGCTACTGCCCGAATATGATCGGCTGTGGTGCCACAGCAGCCACCGATGATGTTCGCAAACCCGCTTTCGGCGAATTCTCGCAAGAATGCGGCCGTTTGGTCGGGCGTTTGATCGTATTCGCCGAAAGCATTCGGCAGCCCTGCGTTCGGGTAGCAGCTCGTGAGGATCGGAGCCAAGCGAGACAGCTCCGCCATGTAGGGGCGCATTTCCTCAGCCCCGAGCGCGCAGTTGATGCCCACGCTGAGTGGCTTGGCGTGCGCCACCGAAGCCCAAAAGGCCTCTAACGTCTGACCCGACAGCGTGCGTCCACTGCGATCCGTGATCGTGACGCTCAGCATCACGGGCAGACGCTCGCCACGCTCCTCGAACACCTGCTCCATGGCAACGATGCATGCCTTCAGGTTCAACGTATCAAAAACTGTCTCGGCCAACAGCAGATCCACTTTGGCATCGAGCAGCGCGCGCACCTGCTCGGCATACGCATCGCGCACTTCGTCGAAGGACACCGAGCGGAAGCCCGGATCATTCACATCCGGAGAAATACTGAGTGTGCGATTCATCGGACCGATCGCGCCCGCCACAAAACGTGGCTTATCTGGCGTCCTATCCGAATACTCAGCGGCTACTTCCTTGGCCAGACGCGCCGCCGCAATATTCAGATCATAGACCACGTGCTCCAGCTTATAGTCAGCCTGGGAGACGCGGGTGGCGTTGAAGGTATTGGTCTCGATGATGTCGCTGCCGGCATCCAGATACGCCGCGTGAATGTTACGAATGATGTCGGGGCGCGTCAGCACCAGGAGATCGTTGTTGCCTTGCACATCTTGGCTATGGTGCTCGAAGTGTTTACCGCGGTAGTCGAGCTCACTTGGCCGATGCCGTTGGATCATCGTGCCCATGGCGCCGTCCAACATGAGGACGCGTTCTTTGGCCAGCTTGCGCAGGATCTGTTCAGTTTTGGACATAGGTTACTCGGCTATTGGTTTTCTTGCGGTGGCAGTGAGCACTTCGAAGTAGGGCTTACGGCGTTCGCGGAGCGCGATACCACAGGACTGCGTTTCAAAGTGAGCAGAAGCGATGATTTGGCCCAGGTCCTCGACGGAAAAGCCCGGGCGAACGTGACCATACGCGGCCGTCACGTCCGAGTGAGAGTGGCTATGCAGCGTGACAATCGACACCGTTCCCCCCGGTCGAAGTACACGAAAAGCCTCGGCCAAGACGCGTTCCGGCTGGTGTGCGTAGGTCAGTACGTTGAACAGTAGAAGCGCGTCAAACTCGGGGCGCTGGAACGGAAGCTCGTGCATATCGCCCAGGGCAAAGTGCACATTTGAAAGCCTCTTCAGGCGGATCTTGGCGGCATCCAGCACGCGTTCATGGCGATCCAAGCAGGTGACACTCGCCGCGCGGGGAGCCATCAACTCGGCGATCGCGCCGTCCCCCGAGCCCACGTCCAGGACATCCCCCAGGCGAATGAAACCTAAGAGGCCTTGCGCTGTCGCTTCCCAAGTGCGTCCAGGTGAATAATGGCGCTCCATCTCGCCTGCAATCGCATCCAACCAAGAATCATTCACACGCGCGGCCTTCAGCTCGATCGCTCGGCGTTGATCGGCCTCGAGCACTTCGTCCTCAACCTCATGCCCGACGATCTCCCAGAGGCGGGCAGCAACCTTGGGCATGCTGGCCTCGTTGACCGCATAAAAGCTGGATGCTCCCACCTTTCTGTCGCGGAGCAGGCCTGCCTCTTTAAGCTTTCCGAGGTGCGTTGAAACCCGTGATTGCGGAAGCGAGGTGACGGCCGTAAGCTCCGCCACGGTGAGCTCGCCGCTGCCAAGCAAAGCCAGCAGCCGGACCCGAGTTGGATCGGCCAGAAGGTGCAGCAGCTGGGCAAGGTGGTCGAGCGATGCCATCCGTACATCAGGATATACGGATATTGTGGCGAGTCCAGGCATTTGAGCTTGGCCACGAGGGCAACAGACCCCGTAAGTGACGGACATCCCACTCGAATTAGACTCAGCTAACCTTCCGTTGGGTTAGTTTTCTCCCTATGTGCTACTTCCCGCCCACAGGAGCAATTGATCGATGAATCCCGAGACGCGCACGCTTTTGGAAAGCACCATCCACCATCATCCCGTCGTCCTTTTCATGAAGGGCACGCGCCATGCGCCGCAATGCGGCTTCTCGGCACGAGTGATTCAGATGCTCGATTCCTTGGGCGCGCCTTACGAAACGGTGAATGTTCTCGCCGATCCGGGCGTGCGCGAGGGCATCAAAGAATTTTCGCAGTGGCCCACCATCCCCCAGCTCTACATCAAGAGCGAATTCATCGGCGGCTGCGATATTGTGACCGAACTCTTCGCAAACGGCGAGCTTGCCGAAAAGCTTGGCGCGGAGGCGCCGCCCCCGCCTAGCGTCAGCATCAGCGATCGAGCACAACAGGCTCTCCTCGCTGCCGTCGAAGAGGAGGGCGATTTCGTGCGCTTGGAGGTGGGGCCGAATTGGGAGTTCAGCCTCAGCCTCGGACCCAAGCAAGCGGGTGATACGGAAATCACAGCTGGAAAGCTCACACTGCTCGTGGACCGCATGAGCGCGACCAAAGCCAACGGCACCCACATCGATTGCGTCGAGACCCAAGACGGCCAAGCCTTCAAGCTTGAAAACCCAAACGAACCGCCGCGCGTGAAGGCGTTGGAGCCGAAAGAGCTGAAAGCACGTTTGGATAAGGCGGAAAAGCTACTCTTGATCGACGTGCGCACGCCCGACGAGGTGGCGATAGCCAGCATCCAAGGCGCTCGCCGCCTCGACGAGCTGGTGTTTGCTGAGTTGGCGATGGTGGACAAGGAAACTCCGCTGGTCTTCATGTGTCACTCGGGTGCGCGTAGCGCGCGCGCTGCGCAGCAATTCTTGGCGGAAGGCTTCCGCAATGTTTCCAACTTGGTGGGTGGTATCGACGCTTGGTCCACCGAGGTGGATGCGGCTGTTCCACGCTACTAGCTTCGCCCGCGCAACAGCTTGGGGCCCCCGCTTGGCCCCGCTTGGACTCCACGGTGTAACACCAAGCTTCGACCTGCTTGGCGCCCACTCGAGAAGCTTTCACTCGCGGCGTTTCCCCCGTAGTATGCCATGCGGACCCGCGGATACCTGCGTTTAAAAAACGACCTCAGCTCGGCATCTCCCAACCAAACCAAGCCCTCCTCACGGTGCTTTTCCTTTTGGCCATTGAGCTTATCGAGAAAGCCCGCCATCACGCCGGCAACGTAGCGCTGTCGATCGCCGTTGCCGGGCAGGCCGTTGTCCCTTTTATGCGCACGCCAGAGCTGCTCCGCAGAATGAGAGAGAAATGCGTGGGCGTATTCGGCCATCTCGACGTTCTCGGGCGTCCCACAAATTTCGAAGACACTCCCGCGTTTGCCGGCAAGTGGCTGCCAAACTGACACCCACAGGCCCTGAACAAAAAAGTGCTCCGTCAGGATATTAGCTAACGTCCGCCCGGCTTCGTTCACGCGCCCAGTGGGCGCCCCGAGGTGCCGATGCACATAGCCGGAAACTGGCTCCGTAGCGGCTTCGATGTTGTATTTTAACATGAGCCTTTGCGCTGCCGCCGTTGCAGCTTCTGCTTCGTGCTGATTGCTGCTTTGAGCCAACGCCAACAGCTTGGCCACACGCTCGAGCATGCGAATCGTTTCAGGTGCTTGGCTCTGTGCGCGCGGCAATCCTGAACCATGCCCATCAATTCCGCGTTCACGGCACACCCGCTGGAAGCTGGGCCCGTGCGGTGGCTCCTCCACCGCGAGCACTTCGAACACAAATTGGTGCGCCATCTCGTGCTTCAGAACTTCCAGCAACACGCCCCAACCGTGTTCAACGAGTAGGCTCCTGGCGAGCTCAAGCGAGCGATCTTCGCTGCTATAGCGTCCGAAATACCCGATAGAATCGGACCAACGCAGGACTGGCCAGCGGAGCTTAGCGCCAAAGTACGTATCGTTGAATTCCCCGTAGGCCTTGCGCACAGCACGCAGCGCTGCTTGTTCAAGCTCAAGGCTGAGGATAGGACCGGACTCCATCGCGGATGAAAATAACGCCCCCTGGCCCGCTTGTCTCCCCATTGCCACCACCACCAAACCGGCTAGCTTGAGGTATGCAGGCGGATTGGTCAAAGCTCAGGCAAAAAGAACAAGCACTCGCGTACCATGCCGAAGGTCGGCCCGGAAAAATCGAGGTCGTCCCCACCAAGCCAGTAGCCAGCCAATTCGATCTGTCGCTCGCCTATTCGCCCGGCGTGGCGGTTCCGTGTCTCGCCATTCGCGACGATCCAAGCGCGGTGGATCGCTACACGGCCCGGCGCAATCTGGTCGCTGTCATCACCAACGGTACCGCCGTGTTGGGGCTCGGTAATATCGGCCCGCGCGCGGCCAAACCCGTGATGGAGGGTAAGGCAGTGCTCTTCAAGCGCTTTGCGGACATCGACGTGTTCGATCTCGAACTCGACGCCTCTGATCCGGCACGTTTCGTCGATATTGTGCGCTCGCTCGAACCCACCTTCGGCGGCATCAATCTCGAAGACATCAAGGCTCCAGATTGCTTCTTTATCGAGCAGGCACTGCGGGACCAAATGAATATTCCCGTCATGCACGACGACCAGCATGGCACCGCCATCATCTCGAGCGCCGCCCTGATCAACGCCGCAGCTCTCCAGGAGAAGGATTTGGGCGATTTGATCGTGACCTGCATCGGTGCCGGCGCCGCTGCCACATCGTGCATGCGGATGTGGACTCGTATTGGCGTCAAAATCGAAAACATTACGATGCTCGATCTGAACGGGATCGTGATTCTGGGCCGGGACGATTTGGACGACTATCGACGCCCCTTCGCGCGCCCCGCAGCCGATCCGCGCCGCAGCATTGCCGATTGTCTGAAGGGTGCAGACGTGATGATCGGCCTATCAACCTCTGGATTGGTGAGCGAAGAAATGTTGCTCAGCATGGCTCCAAATCCGATCATCTTTGCGTTGGCCAATCCAGATCCAGAAATCGACTACGACGCCGTGCTGCGAGCGCGGCCGGACGCCATTGCAGCTACCGGGCGTAGCGATTTCCCGAACCAAGTGAACAATGTGCTTGGGTTTCCTTATATTTTCCGGGGTGCATTGGACGCCGGTGCCACGACAGTGAATGAGGAAATGAAAGTAGCCGCGGCTCGCGCATTGGCGGCCCTAGCGCGCGAAGAGGTGCCCGATGATGTGCTGCGTGCTTACGGTCGCACACGCCTGCGCTTCGGCAAGCAGTACATCATTCCCAAGCCCTTTGATTCGCGGGTTCTCTACTGGGTGGCTCCAGCCGTCGCCAAGGCTGCCATGGAGAGTGGTGTCGCTCGTGAAGCGCTCGACATCAACGAGTACACGGCACGCCTGTATCACAAGATTTCGCCCACGCGACGCGTGCTGTGGCACATTACGGAAGCCGCCAAGGAGCACCCTCGGCGCATCGTTTTCCCTGAAGGCGATCAAGCGAACGTGTTGCGTGCGGCCGAGCTCATCCTCGATGCGGGAATCGCGCGGCCGATTCTCCTCGGCAACAAAGAGCGCATTTTGCGCCTGAAAGCAGAGCTAGGCTTGGAGCTTCTAGGGGTTGCCATCGTCGAGCCGCGCGAGGATCCTAAGTTCGCGGTGTATGCGGAGACACTCTGGAATAAGCGGAAACGGAAGGGCATCACCTTGCATGAGTCGGAGAAAATCATCCGACAATCCCGCACGACCTTCGGCATGTTGATGGTTGAGCTAGGAGATGCGGACGGTCTCGTTGCAGGTTATCGTCAGGACTATCCGGCCACCATTCGACCCGCGCTCCAAATCATCGGCATGCGCGAAGGAGTTAAGCGTGCGGCCGGCATGTATATGATCGTGAGCAAGAGTGGTGTGAAGTTTTTCGCGGACACCACGATCAACATTGATCCAGATGCCGAAACGTTGGCAGAAATAGCCATCTTGGCTGCTGAAACAGTGCGCGAGCTGGGCATCGAGCCGAAAGTCGCCATGCTCTCGTTCTCGAACTTCGGCGACGCACCGCACGCCCAATCTCAGAAGGTGGCC